>JAIBCN010000162.1 GCA_019694155.1 Vicinamibacteria bacterium
AGACCGCGCCCTCGCCCGGCGCGGCCGCCGCCAAACCCGCCATCACCCCGATTCCCGCGACCCTCCCCGCGACCACACCCACGCCCAAGGCCGCCGAGAAGTTGACGCCGACGCCCGCGCCGAAGCCGACCCCCACCCCCGCGGTCGCGGCCAAGGCAACGCCACCACCGGCTGCTGCCCGCCCCGCGGGTGGGGGATACGAGGCCCTCAAGGCGGGGCGGCTGGCCGAAGCCGCTTCAGCCTTCGAGAGCGTCGCCCTCTCGCGGAGCGCCGAATTCTCGGTTCAGCTGCTCGTGGCCTGCTCCGCCCAGACCGTCGAGAAGGCCATCCAGAACGACCCGTCGCCCGAACTCTTCATTCTGCCCGCCACCATCGGGGGCAAGCCCTGCCATCGCCTGATGCGCGGCTACTTCAAGACGAACGCCGAGGCGACGCAGGCCGTTTCGGCACTGCCCGGTTACTACGTCGCCGAGGGAGCCAAGCCCAAGGCTGTTCTGGTGAAGTCCGTTCTTCGCTAGGCGTACCTCCCGAAGGCCAGGTCCACCGCCCGTGACCCGAAGGCTTTTGTGGCTCGCCGCCCTGGCCTCGGCGGCGATCGCGAAAGCCGGCGATCCCTCGCCTGCGCCGCCTTCCCCTGACGCGGTCACCCGCGAGGTCAAGGCGGCACGAAGCTACCTCGAGGGATGGTTCGGGACGCCCATGCTGATGCCGCCCGTCGAGATCGTCGAGAGCGGCTCGCGCGACACGAACGTCGATCTGCCCGGCCACTATCAGGACGGAGTCGTTCGCATTCGACCCCAGACGGCGCAGAAGGAATCGGAGTTGCGGCGGGTGTTGAGGCACGAGTTGACCCACTCGATCATCGACCAGAAGACCAAGGGCAATTGTCCTCACTGGCTGCAGGAGGGCATCGCCCAGTTCCTCGATGGAACCGACGTGCGCGCCACCGAGGCCTGGCTGCGTCGGCAGACCACCCCGCTCATTCCCCTGTTTCGCATCGAGGGGCCGTTTCGCGACCGGGATGAGGCGACCCGTGAAGCGGCCTACCGGGAGAGCGCTTCCGCGGTGTCATTCCTCGTTTCGAGGATCGGGAGGAACGGACTGCTCTTCCTGGTTCAGCGCCTTGGGGAAGGGCGTCCCTTCGATCGCGCCCTGCTGGAAACGGGCCTCTCCTACACGGAGCTCCAGCAGGCCTGGGAGTCTTCCTTGAAGCTGCCGTCCCGAAGACCCTAGCCGCGCCGGGGCGCGCCGGCCTCATTGGGGCGGCTCTAGAACCCAGCGGTGCTGTACCACTCGAACGTCCGGGCGAGGCCGGACTCGAAATCGACCTGCGGCCGATACTTGAGGAGCTTCCTAGCGGCACTCGTGTCGGCCAGGGAATGCCGGATGTCGCCCGCGCGCGGAGCTTCATGCTTCGCCTCGACCTTACGCCCGGCGAGGCGGCCCAGGGTGGCCAGCAGGTCGTTCAGGGTGTGGGCCTTCGAGGTCGCGATGTTGACGGTCTGGCCCTGGAGCCCCGGCGCCGAAAGGGCGAGCAGGTTCGCGTGAACCACGTTCGCGATGAACGTGAAGTCACGGCTCTGCTTGCCGTCGCCGTAGATCACCGGCATTTCGCGCTTGAGGATGGCCTTGGAGAATCGGCTGATCACGCCGCTGTACGGTGAGGAAGGGTCCTGCCGGGGGCCGAAGACGTTGAAGTAGCGCATGGTGAGCGTCTGCATCCCGTAGAGCTCGGCGAAGATCCGCACGTACGTCTCGCCCGCGAACTTCGCGGCTCCGTAGGGGGAGAGCGGCTTCGCGGGCAGAGCCTCGTGTTTGTAGCGCTCCTTGCTGTCCCCATACACAGAGGACGATCCCGCGTACATGAAACGCTCGACCCCTTCATCCTTCGCAGCCACCAGCATGGCCATGGTGGCCGTCGCGTTCGCGTGGTGAGAAGCGAAGGGCTGCTCGATGGACAGGGCCACCGAGGGCACGGCGGCCTGGTGGTAGACAACCTCCATCCCCTTGACCGCTCGCGCCGCCGTCTTGGGATCGCCGCAGTCGCCGGCCAGGATCTCGATGTTGTTCCGAATCGATCGCAGGTTGTTGCGCTTGCCGGTCGAGAAGTTGTCGAGGACCCGCACCTTGTGGCCGCGCTCCAGAAGAGCCTCGACCAGGTGGGATCCGATGAAACCGGCGCCACCGGTAACGAGGATTCGCTTCATGGACATGGGAACAGCGATTCTAGCGCGGCCGACCTCTCCGCCGCGGCTGCGCAGGCTGCCGGGACGTCGAGTGTCCACGCGCGGGTGAGCGAAGGCCGGATTCATTCCAGCCGAAGCGACGGGGGCGCGCGAAGCCTGGCCTCGGGCCATTGGGGGGCGGGGCCGTTCACCGCCCCCCAACTAAAAGGAAGATTCGGCGGAGCCGGCCTGTAAGCCGGATTCTGTCCGTCCCGCTTTTGAGGGCGGAAGTGGACGATCATCCCTCTAAGGACCGCGATTGCTCGCGGCCTCATGCAACCAACCCGGGGGCCTGAGCGACGGGCCATCGCCTCGTATCGCCCCCCTATTTGGTCTTGCTCCGTGTGGGGTTTTCCCTGTCCCGCGAATGTCACCACCGCGGCGGTGCGCTCTTACCGCACCTTTTCACCCTTACCCCGTTCACCCATTCGACCCTTGCGGGTCGAATTCGAGGCTCACGGGGCGGTATCTCTTTCTGTGGCACTGTCCCTGGGGTCGCCCCCGCTGGCCGTTAGCCAGCACACAGCCCTTGCCGTCACTCAAGACGACCGTGGAGTCCGGACTTTCCTCTCCGACGTTCACGTTGTTCGAAGCGATCGTCCAGCCGGCTCCGCCGAACGAGTGAGACCCTATGCGCCCGGGGGCTTCGAGGTCAAGCCGTCGGTTTCCTCGGTGATCCCGTACTGCTCGAGCTTCTTGTACAGATTGGAGCGGGGCGTGTCTATGGCCTGGGCGGTGGCGGAGATGTTCCAGGCGTTTTCCCGAAGCTTGGCCACGATGAAGGCGCGTTCGGAGCCTTCCTTGAATTCACGCAGCGAACCCTGAGGCAAGGAGATGCTTCCGGTGTCCGTGGGCGGGGGAGGCGGGGCGGGCGCGCTCGGCGAGGCCGCGGGTGGAGGCGTGGTTGGCTGGGGCTTGGGCTGCGGCACGCCTTCGAGATGTTCCGCGCGCAGGGTGTCGTCGTCCACCAGGATCATCAGCCGGTCGATGACGTTCTTGAGTTCGCGTACGTTCCCGCGCCACTCACGCCGCTGCAGGGCCGCGGCAAAGTCCGGAGAGATGCGCTTGACCGCCACGCCGTGCTGGCCCGCGGACCGGGCCACGAAGTGCGCGGCGATGGCGGGGATGTCCTCGACCCGGCCGCGCAGGGGAGGCACCTCGATGTCGATGACGGAGAGCCGGAAGAACAAGTCCTCGCGGAAGGCGCCGGCGGCGATCGCTTCCTCGAGGTTCTTGTTGGTGGCGGCGATCACCCGGACATCGACCTTGATCGTCTTCTGCGAGCCGATTCGCTCCACCTCCCCTTCCTGAAGAACGCGGAGCACCTTGGCCTGCGCGCGCGCGCTCATGTCGCCGATCTCATCCAGGAAGATGGTGCCCTTGTGCGCCATCTCGAACTTGCCGATCTGCCGCTCGGTGGCCCCGGTGAACGAGCCCTTCTCGTGGCCGAAGAGCTCGCTTTCGATGAGCTCTTCGGGGATGGCGGCGCAGTTGACCGAGACGTAGGCCTCGTCGGCCCGGGCGGATAGGCGGTGCACCTCCCGCGCCACCAGCTCCTTGCCGACCCCGCTTTCGCCGCGGATGAGCACGGTCGCGTTGGTGGGCGCGGCCTTCTTGATGCGCGCGAACACCTGCTGAATGGCCGCGCTCGTGCCCACGAGGTCGCTTGGCCCGTTCGTCTCCAGGCGCAGGCGGCGGTTCTCGATGACCAGGCGCCGCTTCTCGAGCGCGTTCCGCGCGGCGACGAGGAGCTTCTCGGTTTCTGGCGGTTTCTCGAGGAAGTCGAAGGCGCCGAGCCGTGTCGCCTCGACCGCGGTCTTCACGGTGCCGTGGCCCGACAGCATGATGACGGGAACGTCGCGGGCGCGTTCGCGAAGGAGCCTCAGGGTCTCGAGCCCGTCGAGCCCCGCCATCTTTACGTCGAGGACCACGAGATCGATCTCCGCGCGCTCGGCGATCTGGACGGCCTCCGGCCCCGTCGATGCGGTCTCGCAATCGAAGCCCTCGAACTCGAACATCATGGTGAGAGAGCGTCTTATGGCGTCCTCGTCGTCCACGACGAGGATGCGGGGTCGGACGGGGGAGAGTTTCATGAGGATGGAGTGGGGGCGGGACGTGAATTCTCACTCAGAAGGCCCAAAAGCCCCGCTTCGTCGAGGATCTTGATTCCGAGGGCCCGGCCCTTCTCCAGCTTGGAGCCCGCGTCGCCCCCCGCCACGATGAAGTCCGTCTTCGACGAAACCGCGGAGGTCACGCGTCCGCCGCGGCTCTCGATCCGCCGCTTCGCCTCGTTGCGGTCCATCGAGTCGAGGACGCCGGTGAGCACGAACTGGAGGCCTTCGAGGGTGCGCGCTTCTTCTCTGCCGCCGGAGATCGCGTTCAGCCGCACACCCGCCTTGTGAAGGCGGTCGAGGAGATGCCGGTTCTGGGGCGCTTCGAACCACTCGCGCAGCGACGCGACGACCGCCTCTCCGATCTCGGGCACGGCGTCGATCTCCTCGGCGGTCGCGCGCGACAGCGCCTCCATGGATCCGAACCGGCGGGAGAGCAGCTCCGCGGCGCGTTCTCCCACGAAGCGGATGCCGAGGCCGAAGAGCAGCCGCTGGAGGCCCGCCTCGCGGCTCTTGTCTATCGAAGCCACCAGATTCGTGGCCGACTTCTCACCCATGCGCTCGAGCTGCGCCAGGGCCGATGGCTCCAGGGTGTAGAGGTCCGCGATGTCCTTCACGGCACCCATCTCCACGAGGACGCCCACGAGCTTGTCGCCGAGGCCCTCGATGTCCATGGCCTGCCGGCGCGCGTAGTGCTTGATCCGCTCCTCGATCTGGGCCTTGCAGCTCGTGTTCGGGCAGCGCAGATCGACTTCGCCCGCGATGGCGGCCACGTGGGCCCCGCACACCGGACAGGCGGTGGGCATCGCGAAGGGCGCCGCCGAAGGCGGGCGCTTGTCGGCCACGACCTCCACGATCTTCGGGATCACCTCGCCGCCACGCTCGACGACCACGAGGTCGCCCACCCGGATGTCCTTGCGCGCGATTTCCTCGGCGTTGTGAAGTGTCGCTCGCGAGACCGTGGTGCCTCCCACGAAGACCGGTTCGAGGTGCGCCACCGGGGTGAGCTTGCCCGTTCGGCCCACCTGGACGTCGATATTGACGAGCCTCGTGGTCGCGCGTTCGGCGGGGAACTTGTAGGCGATCGCCCAGCGGGGGAATTTCGAGGTCGCGCCGAGCTCTCGCTGGAGGGAGAGCGAGTCGACCTTGATGACGACGCCGTCGATGTCGTAGTCGAGGTTGTGTCGCTTCTCCCGGAGCGCCGCGCACTCGGTCAGCGCGTCCTCGATGGAAGCACAAAGGCGGATCTCCGGGTTCGTGCGCAGGCCGAGGCTTCTCAGCAGCACGAGCGCTTCGGAGTGCGACTTGGGTTCCGGTCCGGAGACCTGGGCGAGGGAGTAAAGGAACAGTTCGAGTCCGCGTTCCGCCACCTGGCGCGGATCGAGCTGCTTCATGGCCCCCGAAGCGGCGTTCCGTGGATTGACGAAGGGTTCCTCGTCGTTTCGCACCCTCTCCTCGTTGAGCCTCGTGAACACCGATCGGGGCAGATACACCTCACCCCGAACCTCGATCGACTCCGGAATGCCGCGGCCGTCGTGGGGAGGGGTGAGAGACAGAGGAAGCGAGCGGATCGTGCGCGCGTTCGCGGTGACGTCGTCCCCGATCTTCCCGTCGCCGCGGGTGACCGCCCGGACGAGGCGGCCCTTCTCATAGGTCACGGAGAGCGAGAGTCCGTCGATCTTGGGCTCGGCCACGTAAGAAAGGGAGGTGTTCCCGAGCTGGCGGCGGATCCGCTCCTCGAACTCGCGGACCTCGTCCTCGCTGTAGGTGTTCTCGAGGCTCAGCATCGGTTCCTTGTGGTTGACCGACGGGAACTCGGAAAGCGGGACCTCGCCCACGCGCTGGGTGGGTGAGTCGGGGGTGATCAGTTCGGGGTGTGCGGCCTCGATGTCCCTCAACTCGCGATCGAGAGCATCGAACTCGCGGTCGGAGATCTCCGGCTTCGAGAGGACGTAGTAAAGGTGCTCGTGCCGCCGAATGGCGGCGCGAAGCTCGGCCGCGCGCGCGCCCGGATCCTTCGGCTGGCTCACTTCGCGGTTCCCGCCCGCAGGGCGGTCTCGAGGGCGGCCGCCCGCGCCTCGATGACCGCGAAGCCGGCGCCCGCAAGCGGGCGACCCCTGACGCGAGCGCAGGCTCCCCTGACTCCCTGATAGATGAGAAGGGCGGCCTCAGGGTCGTGATCCTCGCTCTGCACCCGCTGGCCGATCTCCAGGCCGTGCAGGGCGGCGGCGGACGACTGGGGAAGGGGCGCCAGGTTCATGACCGCGGCCTCGACCTTCGAGACGATCGCGCGCGCCGCGGCCCGGCGCGGGCGGGGCAGCGACTCCATCGCCGCGTAATGGTCGATCCAGGAACTCGCCGCGAAACCCCGGACCAGCATGGGGGCCCACGCGAGCGGCGCGCCGATGATCGCGGCGATCGTCAGGGTCAGGGGCGCCGAGGATCGCTTCTTGGAGGCGGCCATCCCGACAGCCTTTCGTCTAGTGGTCGCGCGCGAGGATGAAGTCGGGGAGAGTCATGAGGGCGTCGCGCTCCGGAGAGGGTGCGAAGACCTGCAGGGCTTTTCTTGCCGCCTCCGCCTGCCGGATCGCCATCTCCTCCGCCCGCGCGAGAGCGCCGGTGCGGCGGGCCAGGGCCACGATCTCCGCGTGCGAGACGCGCCCGAAGCCGCGGTCCTCGACCACGGTTGCCACCTTGCTCCGCACGTCGGCGTCCCCGGTCTCCATCATGTAGATGACGGGCAGGGTGAGCTTCCCTTCGCGAAGGTCGAGCCCCACCGGCTTGCCGAGCGCCTTCTCCGACGCGGTGAAGTCGAGGAGGTCGTCCTTCATCTGGAAGGCGAGGCCGAGGGCGAGTCCGTAGGCGGCGAGGGCCTGCTCCTTGTCCTCGGAGGCGTTGCCGAGGATGGCGCCGATGCGCATACAGGCCGCGAAGAGGTCCGCGGTCTTCCGCCGGATGATGTCGATGTGCTGGTCCTCGCGCACGGCGAGATCGGCCTCGCGCTCGATCTCGAGCACCTGGCCCTCGATCATCCGCAGCGTCACGTCCGAGAGGAGCCGCAGGATTCCGAGATTGTCCTGAGTGAGGGCCATGGCCATGGACTTCGTGTAGAGGAAGTCGCCGATGAGGACGGTGGTCTTGTTGCCCCAGCGGGAGTTGGCGCTTTTGCGTCCGCGCCGCGTCGCCGCCTCGTCGATGACGTCGTCGTGGAGCAGGGTGGCGGTGTGGATGTACTCGACCACCGCGCCCAGGGTGATCATCCGGTCGCTCGAGTGGGAGAAGAGGCGGGAGGCGAGCAGGAGGAGCGCGGGGCGGATGCGTTTGCCCCCGGCGTCGCGCACGTGGGAGGCGACGTCGGAGATGACCTGCAGATCGGAGAGGAACTCGTCCTTGAACACCCGTTCGACCCGCATGAGGTCCTTCTCGACGAGACCGAGGATCTCGTGGAGGGCCATCGCCTTGGGGAGGCTGAGGGCGGGTTCGAGCGTGGCGGCGCGGAGCGAGTTCAAGAGAGGTTCGGAAGTCGTGACAGCGGGGGAGTCTCTCGAAAGAGAGGTGCCGCTTTCCTGGAATCTCGTCATTCTAGCGAAGCCTGCCCGCCGGAGCAGAGCCTGGTCTTTGAGGCGCCTACCGGTAGTTCGTGAACTGCATGTCGATGTCGAGACCCTTGGCGCCACGCAGCAGGGCCATCACCGCCTGGAGGTCGTCCCGGCTCTTGCCGCTGACCCGGAGCTGCTCGCCCTGGATCGCCGCCTGCACCTTCATCTTGCTGTTCTTGATGATCTTCACGATCTCGCGGGCCTTGTCGATGGGGATGCCGCTCTGCATGGCGACCTTCTGGCGCACCGTGCCACCGAGCGCCGCCTCGGGATCCTTGTAGGTCAGAGCCTTGATGGAGATGCCGCGCTTCAGCAGCTTGCTTTCCAGGATGTCGCGCACGGCCCGGAGCTTGTACTCATCGACCGAGGTGAGGGTGAGTTCCTTGTCGCCGATCTCGATATTGGACTTGGAGTCCTTGAGGTCGTAGCGGGTCTGGATCTCCTTGAGCGCCTGCGCGACCGCGTTTTTCACTTCCTGCTGTTCGATTTCGCTCACGATGTCGAAGGAACTCTCGGCCATGGTTTAGCCCTCTGACGAAAGGTAGGTATAGCCCTCGAGGCCTTCCTCGTACCGCTTCATGAGGCGGCCTGATTCGGCCATGGTGAGGCGCTTCTCGCGCAGAGCGACCTCCACCGCGCGCCGGACCCGGGCGATGAGATCGTCCTTGTTGTACTGGACGTACGAGAGGACCTCGGTGACCGAATCGCCTTCCACCACGTGCTGGACGGAGTAACCGTCCTCAGCGAGCTTCACGTGCACGGCGTCGGTGTCGCCGAAGAGGTTGTGGAGGTCGCCCAGGATCTCCTGGTAGGCGCCCACGAGGAAGGTCGCGATGTGGTACGGCTCGTGGTTGATGGCGTGCAGGGGCAGGAAGTGCTTGACGTCGCGCAGGTCGATGAACTTGTCGATCTTGCCGTCGGAGTCGCAGGTCAGATCGGCGAGGATGGCGCGCCGCGTGGGCTGGTGGTCGAGCCGCTCGATGGGCATGGCCGGGAAGAGCTGATTCACCGCCCAGTGGTCGGGCATCGACTGGAAGAGCGAGAAGTTGCAGTAGTAGGTGTCGGAGAGCTGCTTCTCGAGGGACTCGAGGTCGTCGGGCACGTAGGGGAGATCGCGGACGATCTTGAGGATCTTCTCGCACAGCGCCCAGAAGAGCTGCTCGACGCGGGCGCGCTCCCGCAGACCGAGGACGCCGAGGGTAAAGGCGGAGACCGCCTCTTCCTTGAGCTGAAGGGCGTCGTGGTAGCTCTCCTGGAAGTTCTTGACCGAGACGTTCACGTACGCCTCGTAGAGCTGCTGGATGATCCGGTGCTCATCCGCGCCCACGAGCTCCGGGGTCTGGGCGGTCAGGATCTCGTTGGAGCCCAGCACGTTGAAGACGAGCACGGAGTGGTGGGCCACGAGCGCCCGGCCCGACTCGGTGACGATGTCGGGATGGGGAACGCCCTTGGCCGTGCAGGCCTCGCTGATTTCCGACACGATGTCGCGCGCGTACTCGGCCAGGGTGTAGTTGACCGAGCTGTGGAAGTTGGTCTGGCTGCCGTCGTAGTCGACGCCCAGGCCGCCGCCGCAGTCGATGACACGCATGTTCGCGCCCATCATGTGGAGCTCGACAAAGATGCGGGAGGCCTCGCGCATGGCGTCGCGGATCGCCCGGATGGCGGTGATCTGGGAGCCGATGTGGAAGTGGAGGAGCTGGAGGCAGTCGAGCATCCCTTCCCGGCGGAGCTTCTCTACCGCGTCCACCATCTCCCCGGTGGTGAGGCCGAACTTCGAGCGATCGCCGGTGGACTCCACCCATTTCCCCGCGCCTTTGGTGGAGAGACGGGCGCGCACTCCGATGGCCGGCCGCACGTCGAGTTCGCGCGAGCACGCGATGATGGTATCGATCTCCTGCGCCCGGTCGACGGTGATGATGACCTGGCGGCCGAGCTTCTGAGCGAGGAGCGCGGTTTCGATGAACGCCTTGTCCTTGTAGCCGTTGCAAAGGATGTAGGCGTCGGAGTTCTCGTGCAGGGCGAGGGCGACGAGGAGCTCGGGCTTGCTGCCCGCCTCGATGCCGAGGCCGTGGGGCGCCCCGTATTCGACGAGTTCTTCGACCACGTGGCGCTGCTGGTTCACCTTGATCGGGTAGACCCCGCGGAACCGCCCCTTGTAGTCGTGCTCGGCGATGGCGGCGTTGAAGGCGCCGAAGAGCTGCTCGATCCGGAACTTCAGGATGTCGGAGAAGCGGATGAGGATGGGGAGGTTGCAGCCCCGGCTCTTCAGATCGTCGACAAGCTCCTTGAGGTCGATCGCACCCTTGCCCACGCCCTGGGGCGTGACCTGAACGTGGCCCGCGTCGTTGATGGAGAAGAAGTCCCGCCCCCACCCGTCCACGTTGTAAAGCTCGGAGGCGTCCTTGGTCGTCCAAGCCCGAAGGTCTGTCTGTTGAGCCAACTCTTTATGAGCTCCTGTGCAACGTCGAAGTTGAAGCGCCCCGTGGAACGTCCATCAAAGGTGAGGCGCGCGGATTGTAAACGTTGCGGGACGGTTCGTCTTCAAGAAAGATGCTCAGCGCGACGCGCTCTTCGCCGGAGCCATGGCCAGTTCCTCTTCGATGAGCCGCTCGAAGACCTCGAACGGCTGGGCGCCCGAGAAGGACCGGCCGTTGAGGAAGAAGGTCGGAGTGCCGGACACGCCGACCGACCGTCCGTTGTCGATGGCCTTCTGGATCACCGCGTCGTACTTGTTCGACGCCGTGCACGCGCCGAAGCTCTTGGGGTCGATGCCGAGGCCGACCGCCCGGCTCTGCAGGTCGGCGTCGTCGTAGGTTCCGGGAGTGCGAAGCAGGCTCAGGTGCATTTCCCAGAACTTCCCCTGCTCGCCCGCGCAGCGGGCCGCGCGGCCCGCGGGCTTGGCCTGGGGATGGAAGTCGAGCGGGAACTCCTGGTAGACGAGGCGCACACGCCCCTTGTAGGTGGCCATCACCCGGTCCACGTACTGCTGGGCCGCCTGGCAGTAGGGGCACTGGTAGTCGGTGAACTCCACGATGGTGACGGGCGCATCGGCGGGGCCCATGACGGGCGCGTCGGCCGGGAAGGTCACCGTCTTGCGCGCGGGCTGGAGGCCCACGAGAGAGACGTCGTGCTTCTTGAAGAGTTCCCGCTGGAACACCGCGGCCCGGGCCTCCGACTTCCGCTGGGCGGCCATCTGGTTGAGCTGAGGGAGGACCTGCTCCTTGGTCGCGCCCTTGGCCCGGGATTTCACTTCCTCCCACAAGGCATCGGTGTCCTGCGTCGTCACCATGGACTTCGCCGTGACCTCCTGAGCGATCAGGGCATCTCGGGTGATCCCGCGCGCCTGGGCCTCCATGTCGAGAACGACATCCGTCAGAGCCCTCTTGCGCAGCGTGTATTCCTGTTCCTTGACCTGGACCTTGATGTCCTCGAGCTGGGCCCTGAGCTGTTCCTCGCTGGCCTGGGCGCGCGCCTGGAGCGCCGCCATGTCGTCCTTCAGGCGGGTGTCGAGTTCCGCGTTCGAGAACGAGCGGGAGCCGATCTTGGCCGCGATCTCCCGGCTGGTATCGGGCGTGGCCCGGGCCGCCGGCGTGGCGGCCGCGACCGCGGAGCCCGTCGCCTGATTGCAGGCGCCGGCCGACAGGGACACGAGAAAGAGGCCCAGAAGCTGTTTCATAGGGCGCAAGTTTCGTTGCCGAAGCCTTTTGACGTCAACCACCATCCGCGTCAACAGTCCCGTCGCAAAGTGAGGCCGCCATCGACCACGATCACCTGGCCTGTGATGTAGCTGTCGGGATCGATGAGGAGGCGGACCACGCGCGCGACATCCTCGGGCCGACCGAAACGGGAAATCACACCGCGATCGACCATGGCGTCGTACTTGCCGGTATCCACCGAAGCCCGCGCCATTCCCACTGTGGTGACGCCGGGCGCCACGACATTGACGTTGATGCCCCCGCGCCCGCCGAAGTCCTTGGCCAGGACTTTCGCCCCATGGATGAGGGCGGCCTTGGCCGTTCCGTAGGCGAGCGAGCCCTCGAAAGGGTAGGCGCCCTGCATGCTGGAAAGGAGCACGATGGCGCCTCGCGCGGATCGCTCCCGCATGGCGGCCGCCACGTCGCGGGCGAGGAGAAGCGGGGCCGCCGCGTTCTGGTCGAGGGCTTCCAGGAAAGCGGGTGATTCGAGGTCGGGAGTCTTCGTCCGAGCCGGATCGCCGGTGAAGACCACGAGACCATCGATACGGTCCCGCACTCGCAGAGCTTCCTCGACGAACCGCTTGCGGCCCGCGGCCTCGCGGATGTCTGCCTGAAGGAGACCCACGGGCCCCGAATAGCCGTCCTGCAGCCGCTGCTGCACCAACTCGGCCCGCCCCCGGTTGGAGTGGTAGCCGAGAATGGGGTACGCCCCTTCCGTGATCAGAAGGGCGGCGGTCGCCGCTCCGAGCCCGCCGGTGCCCCCCGCGAGGAGAATCACCCGGCCTGCGAGCGGCCGCCTGGAGTAGTCGAATCTGAGGAGGTCGTGCCGCCTGGCTTCTTCGGGGTCGAGATGGGGGCTGGACATGGAGAAGCCTTGGATTGTAGTCGGCACCTTCGGCGCGACGGGCTATGCCTTCCTGAGCGACAGGATGTCGGCCTCGCGCTTGAACAGCCCCATCCGGTGGAGCGCGAAGTCGTACTTGACGGGGTCCTCGGGGTCGCAGGCTCGGAGCGTCGCCGTGATGTCTTCCGCCATCTTCCAGCCGGGTGAGACCCGGCGAGTGAGACGCACCCGTCGGCCGATGTTGATGATGTGGGCGTCGAGGGGGATGATGAGCATCGCGCGCGGCACCCGCGTCCAGCCCCCCGGATCGACGCTGTCCGCTCGCGCCATCCAGCGCAGGAACAGGCAAAGGCGCTTGCAGGCGCTGCCGTCTTCGGGCGACGGGAAGAAGAAGCGGACGCCGGCGTTTGCGGGCAGAGGGCCCCCGCCGTAGAGCCCGCCGCGATCGAGAGCCAGGGTGCGCCGCACGAAGTCCGCGAGCACCGGCCGGAGCCCGCCTTCGACGCCGTCGGGAGCGAAGAAACGCTCGATCGACCCCGTGGTCCGCCGCATTTCGCGAATGAAAGCGAGCAGGCAGGCCGCGTCCTCCGCGTTGTTGAACCGGTGCTTGAAGGCGCGCAGGGCCTCGAGCGCCGCGCCGGGATCGAGGCGATCGATGGCCCGGGCGGGCTGTCTCCCGAGCACGCCGAGAACACGCTCCACGCTCTTCTTGATCTGCTTCACGTTTCCGTAGGCGAGGGCGGACGCAATCAATCCCGCGACCTCGCGGTCATCGGGCCGCTCATAGCGCCACACGAACTGGACGGGGTCGGGCTCGATCCAGCGTGCGTCGTACTCGGCATAGGCCCGATTGAGGAGCGCCTTGAGGGCGGCGAGCCGCCGAGGGGTCACGGGCGGGAGATGACCTGCAGGATCTCCTCGCCGAACGCCTCGACTCTCCAGCGCCGCAGGCCGTCGTTGTTCCCGAGGGCATCCAGGCTGGCCGGGTTCGCCTCCGCGATCCTGTCGATCAGCCGTTGAGGAATGACGAGCGAGATCTCCAGGGCGACCCGGGTGGCGGCCCCCTTCCGCCATTCCTTCAGAGCCGCGACCCGCCGCTGCTGGGCGAGGGGCAGCTCGATGCGCCGTCCGCGCTCGAGCTTCGGGATATCGGCCTCCCTGACCTCGAGGCCCCGCAGGAGGGCTTCGTGAAAACGGTCCGCGTACTCGCGCCTTCGGAGGTTACAGGCCACGGCCTC
Source organism: Vicinamibacteria bacterium (assembly GCA_019694155.1). Classification (GTDB taxonomy): domain Bacteria; phylum Acidobacteriota; class Vicinamibacteria; order Fen-336; family JAGNNV01; genus JAGNNV01. The sequence continues at coordinate 13,713 of JAIBCN010000162.1, forward strand.
CCGGCCGCCGTCCTTTTCCGTGTGGGCAAGCGAGAGCAGCGCCTCGTTCACCGCCACCCGGAAGGGCGGCAGGTCGAGCTCATCCGCGATGTGCTCGCGGCAGGCGATGAGCTCGCGGAAGATGGCGAGGCCCCGGGGGGGGAGCGCCGCAACGCCCTTCACGTCGCGGAACACCTCGCGGGGGTCGGCCTTGGCGGGCAGGCCGCTCAGCGCCTCGAGGGCCGCGCATTCTTCCTGAACCCAGTGCAGCCGGCCCTTCTCCTCGAGGGCCGAGCGCTGCTTCGCGACCACGTCGAGCAGGTGATTGACGTCGGTGAGCGCGTACTGCATCTGCTCCTCGGACAGGGGTCTCGCCGACCAGTCGTCCTTCTGGTTGCCCTTCGAAATGGTGAGCCCGAGTTCGTCGCGGAGGGTCGCCTGCAGCCCCACTTCGGTGCGCCCCAGGAACTTCGCGGCGATCATGGTGTCGTAGACGTTGCGGATGGCGATTCCGGCCTTCGCCTTGAGAAGAGCGATGTCGTAGTCGGCCCCGTGAAACACCTTGGTCAGGTCCGGATTCTCGAAGAGCACGCGCAGCGCCTCGACCGGAAAGCCCTCGAGCGGGTCGAGCAGGTACGAAGACCCGGCCTCGGTCGCCACCTGGATGAGACAGATCTTCTGGTGATAGTGGTAGAGGCTGTCCGACTCGGTGTCGATGACGATCGCCCGGGCGCCCCCCGCCTCGCCGATGAGTCGTCGGAACGCAGCGTCGTCGGTCGAGCGGATGATGGGGGGCAAGGGGGGTGGGTCCTGGGCCGAAGCGGCGTCCAGTATAGAGACGGATCAGTGCTTGCGGATCTCTTCGAGCCTCACGCTGTCCCTCAGGTCGAAGAGCAGCCAGTCGCGCGAGCGGATGGCCCGGCCTTCCTCGCGAAGGAGCGCAAGAAAACGGTTGACGCCCACCGGCTCGTTGCCATTTCCGTGAACCAGCACGATCGAGCCGGGCGACGGCTGGCGGTCCTTCGCGGTCTTGGCGAGCCACGCGTCGGAACCGATGGGAGCAAGCCCGAACGACACCACCCGTTTGACGAGGTCGAGATCGGAGATGAGGCCGGGGAAGCGGAAGAAGATGGAGGGGGTCAGGCCGTTTTCGAGCATGAGGGCCTCGGTCGAGAGAATCTCCTTCCGGATATCCGTTCCCGGCTCGAGCAGGAAATTCCGCGACACGGGAAGATCCTTCCCGTACCGGTGGTTGTAGGAGTGGTTGATCCAGGTGACCGCCATCTCCCCGCTCGCCTGCAGCCCGCGGAGCCAGGCGAGGTCGTCGCGGTGTTTCTCCATCCACCTTCCCGTGACCGCGATGCCGAGTGGGACGGGCCGCTCCTCGGGCAGGAACGTCGCGATCACCGCCTCGAACAGCCGGCGGTCGAGGGGCCGGGCCGACGGGCACAGGTCGACGGTGAGGACCACACCGTTGCCCGCGGGGAGAGCGTGCACGATCCCCGCATCCTGATGCGAGGCGCCGTTCGTCTCGCTGTCGAGAAGCACGCGACCGTAGGGCTCGTCCGCCGTCGAGGCGCGCACCGCCTCGACGGGAAGGCGCCGGAGGTGAAGTCCCTTCATGGGCCGGGCTTCTGTTTCGAGGGTCCTCGGGTCCACCGTGAGGATTCGCCTTTCCCCAGCCTGTCGGAACGAGCGGAGCACGATCAGCCGCCTTCCGCACTCTTCGGCCCGGCACTCGGCGAAGAGCGGCGCGTAGTCCTTCACCGGCCCCGCCTTTAGGGTGGCGAGGAGCGCCAGGGAGAGGGCGGCCGTCAGCACGGGAGCACCTCGAACAGACCTACCTGAGTTTCGCGGATTGCCAGAGGGCCTCCATCTCGTCGAGCGTCGCCTGCTTCGGCGTCTTGCCGTCCTTCAGGAGTTCCCGCTCGACATGGGCGAACCTGGATCGGAACTTCCGGTTCGTGCCTCGCAGCGCCGTTTCCGCGTCGACCCCGAGCTTCCGTCCCAGGTTGATCACGGCGAAGAGCAGGTCGCCGATCTCGTCCTCGAGCCGTTCCTGCCGGCCTTCTTCGGGCTCGAGCATGGCAGCCGAGATCTCGTTCAGCTCCTCCTCGATCTTGCCGCGCACGTCCTCGGGCTTCGCCCAGTCGAAGCCGACCTTCGCCGCCTTCTCGGAAATCGCCTGGGCTTCCATGACCGCGGGGACGTGCATGTGGACGGCGTCGAGGAGGGACGCATGCTCCTCCGCCCCCTTGGCGGCGCGCTCCTGGCGCTTCAATTCCTCCCAGTTTCTCAAGACGGCCTCCGCGGTTTCCGCCTCGACCGTCCCGAAGACATGGGGATGTCTTCGGACCATCTTCTCCGCCACGGAGGCGATGACGTCGTCCACCGTGAACTCGCCCGCCCGCTTCGCGATGTCCGAATGGAAGACCACGTGCAGCAGGATGTCGCCCAACTCCTCCTTGAGGTTCGCCCCGTCGCCCGTCTCGATGGCGTGGACCACCTCGTACGCCTCCTCCAGGGTGGCCTGGCGGAGGCTCATGTGGGTCTGCTCCCGATCCCAGGGGCATCCGCCATCGGACCTCAATCGGTCGATGATGCTGACAAAATGCTCGAACGATGTCTGCTTCGCTGTTTCTTCCATGGCCGCCTCATATTCGCACGACCGCTCCAGCCGGAGTCCGGCTCCCGCAATGAAGACGCTCCAGGCCCTCAAGGACTCGTTCGGCTACTCGAGTTTCCGGCCGTACCAGGAAGAGATCGTGTCCGCGGCCCTCGCCGGCCGCGACGTGCTGGCGCTTCTGCCAACCGGGGGCGGGAAGTCCCTGTGCTTCCAGCTCCCCGCCGTCCTCGGCCAGGGGCTCACCCTCGTCGTCTCGCCCCTCATCGCCCTCATGAAGGACCAGGTCGACGCCCTCCAGGCCAACGGCGTCGAGGCCACGTTCCTGAATTCCTCCCTCGACTCCGACGACGCGAAAGAGCGATTCCGCGGCCTCTGGCGAAACCAGTATCGTCTTCTCTACGTCGCCCCCGAGCGCCTTTTCCAGCCGAGCTTCATGAAGTCGCTGGCCGAGTGGCCGGTGGAACGCGTGGCCATCGACGAAGCCCACTGCATCAGCGAGTGGGGGCATGACTTCCGGCCCGAGTACCGCCGCCTCATCGAACTGCGCGAGCGCTTTCCCGCCATCCCCTTCATGGCGCTCACCGCCACCGCGACCGAGCGGGTGCGCAAGGACATCATCACCCAGCTGCGGCTCAAAGACCCGTTCGTCTGCATCGGCAGCTTCAACCGGCCGAATCTCGCGTATCGCGTCATCCCCAAGTCGAAGCCGGCCGATCAGGTGCGGCGTCTCATCGCCGCCCACAAGGGCGGGGCGGGCATCGTCTACTGCGCCAGCCGGCGGGCCGCCGAGTCGGTGGCCGAGAGCCTCCGCGACGCGGGCATCCCCGCGAGGCCCTACCACGCGGGGCTTTCCGATTCCGATCGATCTAAGAACCAGGAGGCCTTCGTGCGCGACCGGGTTCAGGTCATCTGCGCCACCGTGGCCTTCGGCATGGGCATCGACAAGCCGAACGTCCGCTTCGTGATCCACCACGACCTGCCCAAGAACGTCGAGGGGTATTACCAGGAGACCGGCCGCGCGGGGCGTGACGGCCTCGCTTCGGAATGCGTCCTTCTCTTCTCCGCCTCCGATGTCGCGAAGCAGCTCGGCTTCATCGAGGAGATCACGGACGAGGTCGAGAAGCGGGTGGCGAAGGCCCAGCTTCGCCGGATGATCGACTACGGCGAGACCACGGGCTGCCGAAGGGCCAACCTCCTGGAGTACTTCGCGGAGAAGTTCACCGAGCCCAATTGCGGCGGCTGCGACAACTGCCTGACCCCGCGCGAGCTGTTCGACGCGAGCATCCCCATGCAGAAGCTCCTCTCCACCGTCTACCGGGTGCGTTCGGCGGGGTCCGCCTCGGGCCGGTCCGCCACTTTCGGTCTCATGCACCATGCGAACGTGCTCACCGGCCGCACCACCGAGCAGATCACCCGCTGGGGACACGAGACGCTCTCCACTTACGGCATCGGCAAGGAGTTCTCGCCCGAGGAATGGCAGCAGATCGGACGCGAGGCCATCCGCCGCGGCCTTCTGAATCAGATGACCGGGGACTATCCCACCGTCGACCTCGCCGCTCCCGGCGCCGAGTTCCTGAAGACGCGCGGGCCTTTCGAAATGCCCCGGCCCGTGGCGCCCCGAAAGGCGGTGGCGGCGGCCGGGGAGAAGCGCGGGCGCGGCTCGAAGGGCAACGCGGACGAGGCTCCCTACGATGAGTTCCTCTACGAAAAGCTGAAGGCGCTGCGGCGCGCCTTCGCCGACGAACGCAATGTCCCGGCCTTCGTGGTCTTCGGCGATGCGACACTGCGCGCCATGGCGAGGGAGAAGCCCACCACACCCGAGGCCTTCCTGGCGGTGAGCGGCGTCGGCCCCGCCAAGCTCGCTCAGTTCGGCGAGAAGTTCCTCGGCCTGATCCGCGGATCGAGCACGGCCCCGCCGGACTGACGGCCTGCCTCCCGCCGATGATGCGGGCGACGCCTCACAACGCGTAATCTTCGGCCGCCATGAAACTTCCGATCTACCAGGTGGATGCTTTCGCGAGCGAGGTGTTCCGGGGCAACCCTGCCGCCGTCGTTCCCTACGTCGAGCCTCTCAGCACCGAGCTGATGCAGTCCATCGCCATGGAGAACAACCTCTCTGAAACCGCGTTCATCCAGTCCTCCGGTCCCGGCCACTACCGTATCCGCTGGTTCACCCCCACCGTCGAGGTCGACCTGTGCGGCCACGCCACCCTGGCCGCGGCGTGGGTGGTCATCAACGAACTGGAACCCGGCCTGACCCGCGTGCTCTTCGATTCCGGCGTGGGGAGGCTGGAGGTCGACGCGAGAGAAGGACGGCTGATCCTCGACTTCCCCTCGAGGCCGCCCCGTCCCATCGAGATCGACCCCGCCCTCGTCACGGCCATGGGCAAGACCCCGCTCGAGGTGCTCAAGGCCCGCGACCTCGTCCTCGTCTACCGGAGCGAGGCGGAGGTCCTCGGGCTGCGGCCGGATTTCGTGAAGCTCGCCGCCGCCTCCACCTTCGGTGTTCTCGCCACCGCGAAAGGCAACACCGTCGACTTCGTCTCTCGCTGCTTCTTCCCCGCGGTGGGGATCGACGAAGACCCGGTGACGGGCTCCGCCCACTGTTCGCTCATCCCTTTCTGGGCCGAGCGCCTGGGACGGACGGCTCTCGCGGCGCTCCAGCGTTCGGCGAGGGGCGGCGAACTCTTCTGCGAACTCCATGGCGACCGCGTGCACATCGGCGGCCGCGTCGTGCCCTATCTCAAGGGCGAAATCTCGGTTTAGCGAACAATCAAGGACCCTCTCCCTCTATGAAGACTGCCACCGTTCTCGCCCTGACCCTGCTCGCTCCCGCCTTTGCTTCGGCCCAGGCCGGAGACGTGGGATCCCTTCTCATGGCGGACAAGACCGTCGCCTTCGCCCTCGAGCGGGCGAAGGCGAACGAACCGGAGATCATCGCGGAGCAGATCCGCGTGTGCGAGATACCGGCTCCCCCCTTCGGCGAGGAGAAGCGCGGCCTCGAGTTCAAGAACATCTTCACCCGCCTCGGCCTCCAGGATGTGCGGATCGACGCGGTCGGGAACGTCCTCGGTGAGCGGCCCGGCAAGGGCCCCAAGCCCCACCTCGTCATGGCCGCCCATCTCGACACTGTCTTCCCGGCCGAGACGAGCGTCAAGGTGACGAAGGAGGGCGCCTGGCTCAAAGGCCCCGGCATCGGCGATGACTGCCGCGGCCTCGCCGTTCTGATCGGCGTGATCCGCGCCATGAACGAGGCGAAAGTGGTGACCCAGGGCCCCATCACCTTCGTGGCGAACGTAGGCGAAGAGGGCCTGGGGGACCTGCGCGGAACCAAGGCGCTCTTCAATGACACGCTGAAGGGCGAGATCGACCGGTTCGTGTCCATCGACGGCACCGGGCTCGGCCTGACCCACGTGGGTGTCGGCAGCTACCGCTATCGCCTCGCCTACAAGGGGCCTGGCGGGCACAGCTACGGCGCTTTCGGCCGGGTGAATCCCATCCACGCCCTTGGCCGCGCCATCGCGGAGATCGCCGATTTCCAGGTCACGAAGGAGCCCAAGACCACCTTCAATGTCGGCCGCATCGGGGGCGGGACGTCCGTGAACTCCATTCCCTTCGAAGCCTGGGCGGAGGTCGACATGCGCTCGCACGACAAGGCCTCGCTCGAAGCGGTGCACGCGAAGTTCCTGGCCGCGGCGGATGCCGCCGCCGCCGCCGAGAACAGGCGCTGGAGCGACGGCGTCATCACCGTCGAGAAGAAGAGCGTGGGCGTCCGGCCTCCGGGGCAGACCCCCGCCACCGATTACGCGGTCACCGCGGCGGCGTCGGTGACGAAGGCGCTCGGCATTCCGATCGAGTGGAGCACGGGATCCACCGACTCGAATGTCCCCATGAGCCTGGGCATTCCCGCCATCACCATCGATGGAGGGGGCGAGGGCAAGGACGCCCATGCTCTCACCGAGCGCTTCGATACCACCGACTCATGGAAGGGGACCCAGAGAGCGATCCTGATCGCGCTGGCTCTTTCCCGATAGCGCGCGGCCGCCGCCGCCCGCTATCATCCGCGGATGCGATCCAAATCCCTTTTCGTTCTCGCTTGCGCCGCCGCCGTTATGGCGACGGCGGCCGGCGCCCCGATGGTCCAGGCCCAGGGCAGCGGCAAGATCACCGGCCGGATCCTCTTCAAGGGCGTCCCTCCCGAGCCGATGAAGATCCGCATGGCCGCCGACCCGCGGTGCCAGCAGGCGAACCCGAATGGCGCGGAACGGCGGCAGATCGACGGGAAGAACGGCGGCCTCACGAACGTCATCGTGTCCATCAAGACGAAGGTCAAGGGGACGTTCCCGCCGCTCACCACACCGGTCGTTCTCGACCAGTCGGGCTGCATGTACACCCCGGCCGTCATCGGCCTCATGGTCGGCCAGCCCCTGAAGATGCGCAACAGCGATGAGACGCTTCACAACATCCATCCCCGGCCCGTGGTCAACGAGGGCTTCAACGTGGGCCAGCCGCGCAAGGGCATGGAGACGGAGAAGAAGTTCGACAAGCCGGAGACCTTCTTCCCGGTGAGCTGCGACGTCCACCCGTGGATGCGCTCCTACATCGCGGTCTTCGACCATCCCTTCTTCACCACCACCAAAGAGGACGGCTCCTTCGAGATTCCAAACGTCCCGCCCGGTGAGTACGAGATCGAAGCGCAGCACCCGACCCTCAAGATCATGACGGGCAAGGTCGTGGTGAAGGCGGGCGCCGCCGGCGTCGTCGACATCACGTACACCCTCAAGTAGAACTCCGCGATGAGCCTGTTGGCACTCGCCCTGCTCGCCGGCTGGGCCACCTCGAATACTGCCCAGATCGCGAAGGGCAGGGAAGTCTATGAAACCGCATGCATCCTCTGCCACGGCAAGGATGGGGCGGGAAACCCCGAGTGGGAGAGCGAGATACGCCCGGTGTCCTTCGCCGACTGCGGGACCACCGCCGAGCCCTCCGCGCTATGGAAATCCGTGGTCGTGAACGGCGGCCCGAAGCACGGCCTCGCCGACGTCATGCCCGCTTTCGGCGAAGCTTTTCCTCCCGATGAACTCGATGCGGTGGTCGCCTACCTTCGAACGTTCTGCAAGACCGCCGACCGCTATCCGCCCGGGGATCTGAACTTCCGGCGCCTCCTCGCCACCGGCAAGGCCTTCCCGGAAGCGGAGGCGGTGCTGAAGACGAAGATCGTCCCCGACGAGGGAGAGACGGAAATGGAGTTCGTCTACGAAAACCGGTTGGGGCCCCGCTTCCAGTACGAGCTCGAGTTCCCTGTCCGCCCGGCCGCGACCAACGAGGGCTATGGCGCCGGTCTTGGCGACGTGGTGGTATCGGGCAAGTACGTGCTCGCGTTCAACCCGGCCAGGCTCCGGATCCTCTCGGGCGGCCTCGAAGCCGCGCTGCCCACGGGCAGCGAGAAGAAGGAACTGGGGTCCGGCACCACGGTGTTCGTTCCCTTTCTGGCCTTCGGGCAGGGGATCGGGTCCACGGTGTTCCAGACCAAGCTCTCGGTCGAGCTGCCCGCGAACACCAGCAAGGCATCGCGCACCTTCAAGTATTCGGTTGGCTACTCGCTGCCCCCCATCGGCCTCGCCCGCACCGGCTACATCGCCGCCCTCGAACTCACGGGCTCGTACAACCGCCAGAACAGGAGCCACGAACAGACCGCGGTGATCGGCGTGTCGAAGGCTCTGAACAAGCTCGGCCACGTCATCGCGTCCGTGGGTATGGGAATCCCCCTGCGGCCGAGCGAGGGGCCGAAGCCGAAGGAGTTCCGCGCCTATCTGCTCTGGGACTTCGGCGACGGGCCGTTCTGGACGGGCTGGTAGCGCGCTCCCCGGGTGTAGTCTCCCGCTCGAAGAGCGAGGAACCATGCGAAAGACCCTTCTCGTTGCGGCGGTGGGCATGACGTTTTCTGGTGTGGTGGGGGATCCGTCCACCCGGGCCGCCGGCAAGAACGCGCTCGCGTTCGATGTCTCGTCGCTCGATCGAAGCGTCGACGCCTGCACCAACTTCTACGAGTTCGCGTGCGGCGGCTGGCGGAAGGCGAACCCCATCCCCGGTGACCAGACCCGCTGGGGGCGCTTCAATCAGCTCGCCGACCGGAATCGCGACGTGCTCCACGAGATTCTCGAGGGGGCGAAGGACGCCGCGAAGAAACGGACCCCGGTCGAAGCCAAGGTGGGCGACTACTACGCCGCCTGCATGGACGAAGCCGGAATCGAAGCCCAGGGCACGAGGCCTCTCGCCCCCGTCCTCGCCGGCATCGACAAGGTGGCGAGCCGGACCGACTTCTTCAGGCTCCTCGGGGAGCACGAGGCGAGCGCGCTCCCCACCCTCTTCGGCTTTGGCGGCGCGCCCGACCTCCACGATTCGAAGTCCACCATCGCGAACGTTGGCCAGGGCGGCATCGGCCTGCCCGACCGCGACGACTACCTCAAGGAGGACGCCAAGTCGGAGGAGAAGCGCGCGAAGTACGTCGAGCACATGACCAAGATGTTCGAACTCGCGGGGACCGCGGCCGATCAGGCGGTGAAGGACGCCCAGACCGTGATGGGGATCGAGACGAACCTCGCCAAGGGCTACCTCGACCGCGTCTCCATGCGCGATCCGAAGAATCGCGACAACCCGATGTCCCTCGACGAACTCAGGACGCTCGCGCCCGCCTTCGACTTCGACGCCTTCTTGAAGGCCGCCAAGGCGCCCGCGTTCACGAAGGTCAACGTGGTGGGCAAGCCCTATTTCGAAAAGACCAACGCGCTCATCGAGGCGACTCCGCTGTCTGATTGGAAGACCTACCTTCGCTGGCACGCGATTCGTGCCGCGGCGCCGTACCTGGGCAAGGCTTTCGTGGCCGAGGACTTCGCCTTCAACCGGGCCTACCTCGCGGGGGCGAAGGAGATGGAGCCGCGCTGGAAGCGCTGCACCTCGGCGACCGACCGCGCCCTCGGCGAAGCCCTCGGGCAGATCTACGTCGAAAAGACCTTCGGCAAGGACGGCAAGGCGCGGATGAAGGTCATGATCGACGCCCTGACCGAGGCGTTGCGGGAGGACATCCAGGAACTTCCCTGGATGACCGCGGAGACGAAGAAGAAGGCTCTGGTCAAGCTCGCGGCCTTCGACCGCAGCAAGGTGGGGTATCCCGAGGTCTGGAAGGACTACACGAGCGTCGTGGTCCGGCGCGACGATTACCTCGGCAACTCGCGCCGCGCGCGCATGTTCGAGGACCGTCGGAACATGGACCGCATCGGGAAGGCCACGGACAAGACGCAGTGGGGGATGACCCCGCCCACCGTGAACGCCTACTACTCGGCGGCGAACAACGAGATCGTCTTCCCGGCGGGGATCCTCCAGCCGCCCTTCTTCGATCGCGACATGGACGACGCGGTGAACTTCGGCGGCATCGGCGTCGTCATCGGCCACGAATACACGCACGGCTTCGACGACCAGGGCAGCAAGTTCGGCCCCGACGGGAACCTGGAGAACTGGTGGACGCCCGACGACCTCAAGGCTTTCGGCGAGCGCACCGCCTGCCTCGCCAGACAGTACGACGGATACGTCGCGGTCAGGGACGAGAAGAACGGCGACATTCACCTGAACGGGCGGCTCACCCTGGGCGAGAACACCGGCGACAATGGCGGCCTGAACGTGGCCTATGCCGCCCTCCAGAAGACCCTGGCCGGCAAGGAGCGCAGGCTCATCGACGGGTTCACCCCGGAGCAGAGGTTCTTTCTGGGCTACGCGAACCTGTGGTGTCAGAACTCCACCGAAGCCAGCTCGCGCCAGCTCGCCCAGACGGACCCGCACTCGCCCGGCGAGTTCCGGGTGAATGGCGTGGTCAGCAACTCGCCGCAATTCGCGAAAGCGTTCGGCTGCAAAGCGCCCGCGCCCATGATTCGCGAGAACGCCTGCCGCGTCTGGTAGCTCGATGACGGTGCTTCTCATCGGCCTGCGCCTGCTCAAGGGCGATCCCGCAAGCCTCCGCCCGCCGAAGGAGAAGGACCGCCTGGGGGAGCGCATCGGCCGCCCGCGGGTGCGCTGCCCGGCCTGCGGCTTTGAGCCCGGGCGCGACGATCACTGGACATGCGAATGCCTCCACTCCTGGAACACTTTCGATACCGGGGGCGTCTGCCCGGCCTGTCAGCGGCAGTGGATGGAGACCCAGTGCCCGCGATGCCATGTGTGGTCGAGGCACGACGACTGGTACGAGGAGGAGAGTCGATGAGGTACGGGATGCTGCCGCCGCGCGAACGTGATGGGATGCTCGACGCCTTGCGCGCCATGCCGGAGTTTCTGGCCGAACGGTTCGGGGCCCTCCCCGAGGAGGTGGCGAACCGGCCCGAACCCGACGGCGCCTTTTCGCCCGTGGAGCACTGCTGGCATCTCGCCGATCTCGAACGCGAGGGCTATGCCGCGCGCATCGCGCGCCTGCTCGCCGAGACCGAGCCCGCGCTCCCGGACTTCGACGGCGGGCGGATCGCGGCCGAGCGCCAATACCGGACCAGGTCTCTCGCCGCGGCCATCGAGGCCTTCCGCGAAGCGCGGCGCGCGAATCTCGCGGCCTTCGCGAGGCTCGCGGAGGCTGACTGGTCGCGCGCGGGACAGCAGGAGGGCGTCGGCAAGGTTTCGCTCTGCGATCTGCCCGCGATGATGGCCGAGCATGACCGGACCCATCGCGAGGAGATCGAATCCTGGCAGCGAAGCCGCGTATGAGGCTCGTAGCCCAGGCGCCCATGCTTCACGTGAAGAGCGTCAACCGCTCGCTCGACTTCTACACGCGCATGGGCTTCGAGGTGGGGAACACCTTCACCCCGCCCGGGCAGGCCGAGCCCACCTGGGCCTGGCTCCAGTCCGGACGCGCGCAGATCATGGTCACGAGGGCGGCCGCTCCCGCAAGCCCGCCGCCGGAGGTGGTGACCCTGTACTTCTATACGCCCGATGTCGCCGCGTATCGCGCCGGCCTCATCGCGCAGGGCATCGCGGCGGGCCAGGTGACGACGCCCGCCTACGCGCCGCGCGGGGAGTTTCTCGTGACCGACCCTGACGGCTTCACCCTCATGGTGTCGCACACGTGATCCGTTGAAGGCCGTGGTGCTGGCGCGGGGCCTGGGCACGCGCATGATGGCGGCGGACCACGGGGCGGCTCTGAGCGCGGATCAGGCCGCGGTCGCGGATACCGGGATCAAGTCGCTGGTGCCTGTCTTCGAGGGCCGCCCCTTTCTCGACTACATCCTCTCTGCCCTCGCCGACGCCGGCTGCACGGAGATCTGCCTGGTCATCGGGCCGGAGCACGATCTGATCCGCGACCGGTATACGAGGGTCGTCCCGCCCCGCCGGTTCAGGATCGCCTTCGCCGTGCAGGAAAAGCCGCGGGGCACGGGCGACGCGCTGCTCGCGGCCGCGGCCTTCGCGGGCGGCGAGGAGTTTCTGATGACCAACTCCGACAACTACTACCCGGTGCCGGTGCTGCGCGCGCTCGTGAACATGGGCCGTCCGGGCACCGTTTTCTTCACGCCGGAAGGCCTCGCCGCGCACTCCAACATCGAGCCCGCCCGCATCCTCGCCTTCGCGCTTGGGAAAGTGGGCGCGGACGGGTGCCTCGACGCGCTCGTCGAGAAGCCGGACGCCGCGGCTCTTGCCGCCGTCGGCCCTGAAAGGCGGGTCAGCATGAACTGCTGGCGCTTTCCCCCCTCGATCTTCGAGGCCTGTCGCAGGCTCACCCCTTCCGCGCGGGGAGAGCTCGAGCTCACCGACGCCATCAACATGACCATCGCGAGCGGGGTCCGGTTCAAGGTCGAGACGAGCGGCGACGGCGTCCTCGACCTTTCGAGACGGGGAGACATCCCCGCGGTCCGAGCGCGCCTCGGCGCGGTGGCGCTGAGCCTGTGAGCTTCGCCGACGCTCTGCTGGCCGCGGGGATGAGCGAGGCCGCGGCCCGGTCGCGCGCCGCGCTGCTTTGGCGGGCGGAGGACGGCCTGCGGGCGAGGGGCGCGATCGCCGCGGTTCGCTTGTGGGTCCCGGGACGGATCGAGGTTCTGGGGAAGCACACCGACTACGCGGGCGGCCGCAGTCTTCTCGCCGCGGTGGAGCGCGGTTTCTGCGTGGCGGCCGCTCCGCGGAAGGACGCGATCGTCCGCATCGTGGACGTCGGGCGGGGCGACGAAGTGTCGCTCTCCCTCGATCCCGCGGCCCCGGCCGTCACCTCGCCCCACTGGGCCATTTACCCGGCCGCGGCCGTTCGCCGGCTGGCCCGCGACTTCAAGGCTCCGCTTCGGGGCGCCGAAATCTCGCTGATCAGCGACCTGCCGCCTTCATCCGGTCTGAGCAGCTCGAGCGCGCTCCTCATCGCCACCTTCGAGACACTGCGTGCCATCAACGCCCTGGACGAGCGAACGGACTTCTGCGAGGCGCTGCCCGACGTCCTCGATGTGGCCGGGTATCTGGGGAGCGTCGAGAGCGGACGGCCCTTCCGGGGGTTCGGCGGCGAGGCCGGGGTGGGGACCTCGGGCGGGAGTCAGGATCACACGGCGATCCTCGCGAGCGAGGCCGGGCATCTGCGTCGCTTCGGTTTCGCTCCCGTTCGTTTCGAAGGGGCCGCGCGCCTTCCCCCGGATGTCACCTTCGCCATCGCGGTGAGCGGTGTCGTGGCCCAGAAGACCGCGGGTGCGCGCGAGGCCTACAACCGCGCCGCATCTCTCTCCGCGGCCATTCTCGAGAGGTGGCGCGCGACTACGGGTCGCCCGGACGCCACTCTCTTCGAGGCGGTCGCTTCGAGCGCCAAAGCCGGAGAGCGGCTGCGCGAAAGCCTCAACGAAGGCGAAGGGGGATTCGCCCCCGGAGCCCTCCAGGCGCGCCTCGATCAGTTCGTCGACGAAAGCCTGGTTCTCGTCCCGACCGCCTTCGAGGCTCTCGCCTCGGGCGACCTGGCCTCCTTTGGCCGCGCGGTGGACCGCTCCCAGAGAGGGGCGGAGACCGGCCTCGGGAACCAGGTCGAGGAAACCATGGAGCTTCCGCGCCTGGCCCGTTCTCTCGGGGCTCATGCCGCCTCGGCCTTCGGCGCGGGCTTTGGGGGCAGCGTCTGGGCGCTCGTGTCCCGGAACGAGGCGGAAGGCTTCCGGACCGAATGGGAACGCCAATATCGCGAACGGTACGGTCATCCCGGGGCTCATTTCTTCCTGACGGACGCCGGCCCCTCCCGATTGCTCCTCGGCGGCTGATCCCCAGGGGCCTGAGGGGAATGATGCAAAGGGATGGCTGTGCTGCGCCCCGGCCCCCCCGTACAATCCCTGACATGAAAGACGATTGGAAGAACCGGATCGTTTTCGCGGAAGACGCGGTGGCGCTCATCAAGAACGGGATGAACGTCTACATCCACGGGGCGTGCGCATCCCCAGTACCTCTCCTCGAGGCCATGGTGGCGCGCAAGAGCCTCACCGACGTGACTCTCTACCATCTCCACGTGGGCGGCGAAGCCCCCTTCGCCCGGCCCGAGAACGCCGATCGCTTCCACTCGATCTCGTTCTTCGCGGGCGCCAACGTGAGAGGCATCATCGAGAGCGGACAGGGCGATTTCGTGCCCGTGTTCCTCTCCGACATTCCCGGTCTCTTCACCTCGGGCGTCGTCCCCATCGACGTCGCCATGATCCAGGTGTCGCCGCCCGACAAGCACGGCCTGTGCACCCTCGGGACCTCCTGCGATTCCACGCGGGCCGCCGTCGACTCCGCCCGCATCGTGATCGCCGAGATCAACGATCAGATGCCGCGCACACACGGCTACACCGCGGTGCCTCTCTCGAAGATCACGGCCTTCATCCATACCGACCGGCCTCTGGTCGCCCACATCCCCGATCCCATCGGCGAGGTGGAGGCGCGCATCGGCCAGATCGTGGCCGACCTCGTGGTGGACGGCGCCACCCTGCAGATGGGGATCGGGGCCATACCGGACGCGGTGCTCTCCCGTCTCAAGGGCAAGCGCAATCTCGGCATCCACACCGAGATGTTCTCGGACGGCCTGGTAGAGCTCGTCGAAAGCGGCGCGGTCACCGGCGCCCTCAAGACGGTGAAGCCGGGCCGGATCGTGACGAGTTTCGTCTTCGGCTCGAAGAAGGTGTTCGATTTCGTCGATGACAATCCGCTGGTGGAATTCCACCCGAGCGACCGCACCAACGACACGTCGGTGATTCGCCGGAACGACAACACCATCGCCATCAACTCCGCCCTCCAGGTCGACCTTTCCGGGCAGGTGTGCGCGGACTCGCTCGGCCATCGCATCTATTCGGGCATCGGCGGTCAGATGGACTTCATGCGCGGCGCCGCTCTCTCCCGGGGAGGCAAGCCGATCCTGGCCCTGCCTTCGACGGCGAAGGGCGGAAAGGTATCCCGCATCGCCCCGGAACTGGCGCCGGGCGCCGGAGTGGTCACCACGCGCGGCCACGTCCAGTGGATCGTCACCGAGTTCGGCGCCGTGAACCTCCATGGACTCCCGCTGCGAAAGCGCGGCGAAGCGCTGATCTCGATCGCTCATCCTGACTTCCGCGCCGAGCTGAGCCGGGACCTCGCGAAGATCCGGCATTTCGTGATGGCTCCGGCCGCCGCCCGCGCCTAGACCATGTCGCGCCTGGGGCAGGTCCTTCGGCTCTTCGCTGTCGTCCTGCTTCTGATGGCTCCGGCCGGTTCGAAGGGTGCGGCGGCGCCCAGGCCGCGTCTCACCCTGAAGGCGCTGCCCACCGTCGGGACCGCGTCCACCCTGTTCGTGTTTCAGGCCGTCCTGACCGGAGCCGAGGAAACCGAGGACTTCTACTGCCTGAGCACCGAGTGGATCTGGGAGGAGCAACTGGATTCCAGCATCAACGAATCGGAATGTCCCCCTTACGTGCCGGGCGAGACGAAGATCGACCGGTCGTTCAGCGAGGAGCAGAGCTTTCGCGCCCTGGGACCGCACGTGGTGAAAGTCGTCCTGCGCAAGGGCGAGAAGCAGATCGCCACCGCGTCCATCACGGTCACGGTCCGGGAAGGTCACTAGGCTCGTCGCCCTCGTCCCGGGGGATCTCGGGAGCCTTCGGCCGGGGCCGGAAGAAAGCACCCGCCCCGAGAAAGCCGAAGACGATCCCGATGGGCAGACCCAGCAGCCCAAGCACCCAGGTCAGGATCACGCTGCCGAGGAGCGATCCGCCGAGCATGAGCACGGGCCGGGACCGCAGCATCATCCCGACTCCCAGCAGGAGGAAGGAGAGGACGGCCAGGAGCTTGAAGCCTGCAGCGACGATGTCTCCCATGATGCGCGGGACGATAGACGCTTTGCCGTTTCGATGGCGAGCGCCGGGCCGCCCCGTCGGTATAGTGGCCGCACGGGCCAGGCAGTGAGCGGCTGCCGCCCTTTTCGAAAGGATCAAACCATGCGATCTCTGACCATCGCCGCCTGCGCCGCGAGCCTGCTCGCGGCTCCCGCCCTCGCCCAGGAAACCCCCACCGAGCGCGAGGCCGCGCGCGATGTCCTCAAGAAGATGGGCGAACTCGAGACGTCGCTCGATGTCCCGGGCCTCGTCGCGAAGCTCACGGGGCCCAATCCCGCGCGCGACGCCGTGACCGGGCGAGCGAAGGAACTGATGGAGAAGGAACTCCTCGCCCTCGGCGACGACATCACGAGGAATCCCGAGATCGGCTTCGTGGAGAAGAGGTCGGTGGCGAAGCTCACGGACTATCTGAACGCGCATGGCTTCGAGGTCACCATCGGCACCCCCGGGCTCGAAACCGCGTTCGTCGCGAAGTACAAGGGCAACAACGGCCCGCCCAATCTCGGGGTCATCGTCGAGTACGACGCGCTAAGGGGAACCGAGCGCGCCTTCCACGGCGACCAGCATTCGACCCAGGGCCCCATCGGGATCGCGGCCGCGGTGGCTATGGCCGAGTACCTCGCGAAGTCGAAGGCCCCCGGCAGCGTGGTGGTCTTCGGGACCCCGGGCGAGGAGATGATGCCGCCGAACGCCAAGACTGAGATGCACAAGGCGGGTGTCTTCAACGGGATGGACATCCTGGTCCGGTCGCATGCCTCCTCAGCCACAACCCGGCCCGCGCCCGGATTCGGCACCTGCTGTCTCAACATCGACGGCGTCAAGTACACGTTCTCCGGCGCCCCCGCTCATCAGATGACCAGCTGGAACGGCCGTAACGCCCTGACCGCGGTGATCCACCTCTTCAACAACATCGACGCCGTTCGCAGCAACATCCGCCCCGAGGCCCGCATCCAGGGGGTCATCACCGAGGGTGGGGCCGCGCCCAACGTGGTGCCGGACCGGACGGTGGCGGACTTCTACATCCGCTATCCCGACGAGGTGTACCTGAAGCAGATCCGCGAGTTCACCGACAACGCGGCGAGGGCCGCCGCCCTCGCCACCGGCACCAAGGTGAAGATCGACCACTACGGCACCGCGCGGGACGGCATCTCCGTGGCCACCCTCGCCGAGGTCGGCTTCGCCTACATGAAGAAGTTCGGGGCGATCAAGGTGACGCCCGAGCCGGGAAAGCCGCAGGGATACGAGGAAACGGGCAGCGTGTCCCGCCACATCCCCGGCCTCGGCTTCTCAGCCGCTTCCTCGAACTTCCCGAACCACACCTACGAAATGGAGGCGGACGCGCTCACCGAGGTGGGCCACAGCGGTTTCGTGATCGACGCGCTGGGGATGACCGCTTTGCTCTTCGACTTCGCGACGCGCCCGGACTACCGGGCGCTCGTGAAGCGGGAATTCGAGGGAATTCAGGCTCTCCAGAACGAGTACATCGCCGCTCTGGAGAAGCCCTACCAGGTTCCGAAGGTTCCGGAGCCCAGGTAACTACTCGATCTTCGCGACGACCTTCGCGAGCACCTTGCCGTTCGCGTGGCTGAACACGTAGTTGTTCTTCTCCATGTTCGGCGTGCGCGGCGTCTTCAGTTCGAGGGACACGATCTTGCCGGGAGCGACGGGCTGATTGAAAACCCGGATGGCGCCCGGAGCGGGGTTGCCGGCCTTGTCGTACCAGTACTCCTCGATGCGTAGCCCGGCGATCGACTGCTTCGACATGTTCTGCAGCTTGAAGGTGGTCACGACCTCCTTGCCCACGACCTTGGTCACGGGAGCGGTGATCGACACTTCGGCGACACCCTTAAGCTGCGCCGAGACAGTCCCGACGAGGGCGAGGGAACTCACGAGCGCGACGGTGAGAACCCCGCGGAAATTCATTTTCATGGAAGCCTCCGTTTAGTTGGGAGCGACGTTCGGCCGCCCATATCCGCAGGGGATTCTAGGGTGGAAAACCCTGCGGTCAAAGAACGATTTGCGCACGTTTCGGCCGCGAAACCGCACTGTTCCGGCCTCAGGAAACCGGATCGCGCGCGGGCATATAGTCGGGCGTCCGACCCATCGCCTGGAGCTGCCATGAACCCTCGCCTTCCCGGCCGCCTCGCGGCCCTTGTCCTCCTCCTCGTTCCCATTGGGGCCGCCGCGCAAGCGAAGGCGCCCGCCAAAGGAGCGAAGCCCGCCGCTCTTGCCTCGGCGCCCGCGAAACGCCCCCTCGCGCATCGCGACTATGACGCGTGGCGCTCCATCGCGACACCCACGCTGTCGCGCGACGGACGGTACTTCGCCTACTCGTACATGCCTCAGGATGGGGATGGCGACCTCGTGGTCCGCGATCTCAAGACCGGCAAAGAGCAGCGGTACGGCGTCGGCGCGCTGCCCCCGCCCCCGCTTCCCGATCCGGAAGCGAACCCCGATGCGCCACCTCCCGTCCGGAATGTTCGGATCGCCTTCACCGGGGACGGTAAGTACCTCATCTGCACCACTTACCCCCTGAAGGCCGACACCGACAAGGCGAAGAAGGAGAAGAAGAAGCCGGAGGAGATGCCCAAGGGTGGCCTGGTGATCGTGGACCTCGCAACCTTCGCCTCGACTCTGATCAGTTCGGTGAAAAGTGTCCAGGTCCCGTCGAAGGCGGGGGACTGGATCGCTTACCTGAAGGAATCGAAGGAGGCGACGCCGCCCGCGCGGCCCGGGGTGACCCGGAAGGAGTACGGCACCGATCTGGTGGTGCGCGATCTCATGTCCGGCCAGGAGAGGACTTTCGGCAGCGTTCTCGAATACGCGGTGGCGCGCGACGGGAAGACCCTGCTCTTCGCGGTCTCCTCGAAGACCGAGGCGGAGAACGGCGTCTTCGCCATGAACGCGGGAGCGCGTCAGGAGACGCCGATCGCGCTCGCCTCGGGGCCCGGCCGCTACCTCAAGGTCACCTGGGACCGCGAACAGAAACGCGCGGCTTTCGTGAGCGACCGGGACGACGCGGCCTCGAAGGCTCCGAAGTTCAAGGCGTACCTGTGGGACCGCGGCCCGGGAGCCGCGGCCGCGGTGGTCGACGCCTCGACTCCCGGCATGCCCGCGACACTCTCGGTTTCCGACAAGGGGCAGATGGCGTTCTCCCGCGACGGCAGCCGCCTCTACATTCCGGCGGCGCCCCCGGCCGCCGCGCCGAAGGCGGAGGCTGACGAGACCCCCGCGGACGAGAAGGTCCTGGTCGACATCTGGAACTACAAGGACGACCTCGTCCAGCCCATGCAGAAGATCCGCGCGGCCCAGGAGCGCGCCCGGACCTACCGCGGCGTGTACCAGATCGCGGAGAAGCGCTACACCCAGGTGGCGGACCCCACGCTCCGCACCGTCGTCATGTCCGACGACGGCAGCCGCGCGGTGGGCCTCGACGACGCGCCCTATCGCCGGATGATCGACTTCGATGGCGCCTACAGCGACGTGTACATCGTCGACGCGTCCACCGGGCAGCGGAAGCTCGCGGAGAAGAAATGGCGGGGCGGAGGGTTCGGGCCTTCCTTCCAGTGGTCGCCTTCCGGCGACTTCGCGGTCTTCTTCGCCGACCGGCACTGGCACGCGCTGAGCGCGAAGGACGGCTCGATCCGGAACCTCACCCGGACCGTGCCCGTGGCGTTCTACGACGAGAAGGACGACACCCCGGACCCGCCGTCGAGCTACGGCGCCTCCGGCTGGACGAAGGACAGCGCGTCGTTCCTGGCCAACGACCGGTTCGACGTGTGGCAGCTCTTCATGGACG
>JAIBCN010000186.1 GCA_019694155.1 Vicinamibacteria bacterium
TACGGCGGGGGCGACGCCTCGCCGCCGTATGAGTTCCTCGACGAGACAGGGCAACCTCAGGGAGTCAACGTGGACCTGGTCCGAGCGCTCGCCCGGGTGGCGGGGCGGAGGATCGACATCCGGCTCGGGAAGTGGGATGACATCCGCAAGGCAGGTGAGGCCGGAGAGATCGATCTCATAAGCATGGCCTACACCGACGAGCGCGCGGGCCGGTACGCCTTCCTGGACGAAACCTGGACGGTGCGCCTCGCCGTGCTCTTCCTCGGAGGCCGGGCCTCGTATCCGACGAATCTCGCCGGGCTCGGGCCCGAGCGAGTGGCGGTTCAGGAAGGCGAGATGACCCATGACCTGCTGCTCGGCCTGCCCGAGGCCACGCGGCCGGTCATCCTGACGGCGCGGGATCACGCGGCGGCCATTGGCCTCCTGCGGAGCGGCAGGGCGACCGCGGTCGCCGGGAATGCCCTTGTCCTCCGCACGGCGCTCTCGCGTCTGGGCATCACGGATGTGCACGAAGTCATCGTGAAGGCGGCCTCCTATCAGCTCGTCACCGCGCGCGGGCGGGAAGCCGAGATGGCCTGGATCTCCCCCGCCCTTCAGAAGCTCAAGGAGTCAGGCGAGTTCAGCCGGATCGTGGAAAGGCATCTCACCGAACCACCTCCCCTTCGCTCGGCGCGGGCCTACGGGATGCTCATCGCGTCCTTCTTCGTGGCCGTCGGCGTCCTGGTGACCGGGGGTCTCGCCTGGAATCGTTCGCTGCGCACCCAAGTGCTCACACGCACCCGGCAGATCGAGGAGGCGGCCGCGGAGAAGGAGCGTCTCGCGCGTTCGCTCGCCGAGCGCGAGCAGCGGATGCGGGTGGTGGTGGAGCAGATGCCCGCCATTCTGTGGTCCACCGACCGGGACCTGAGGCTGACTTCCGCCGCCGGGCTCGGGCTGAAGACCTTCGGCATCGACGCCGAGAAGATCATCGGCCTCACCGCCGCGCCCATCCTGGAGATGCTGGGCCTGACCCACACGGGGATCATGGAGGGTCTGCAGCGCGGCCTGCAGGGCCAGGCCTCGGATATGGAGGTCCAGATCTCCGGCCGCGACGCCGAGTTTCACATCGAGCCTCTGCGCGACGGCCAGGGCGAAATCGTCGGCCTCGTGGGCATCGCGGTGGACGTCGCGGACCGGCGTCACGCCGCACGCGCTCTCAAGGAGAGCGAAGAACGGTACCGGGCCTTCGTGGAACAAAGCACGGAGGGAATCTGGAGGTTCGAGCTCGATGCCCCGTTCCCCGCGGGAGCGGACCTGGACGAGCAGGTGCGCCATTTGAAGGAGCACGCCTACGTCGCGGAGTGCAATGACGCCATGGCGCGGCTCTACGGGCTGTCGAAGGCCGAGGAACTCACCGGTCTGTCCTTCCGGGAAGTTCGCGACCTGCGCCATGGGGTCTCGAACGGCGACAATATCCGCGACTTCGCGGCCTCCGGGTTCAAACCCACCACCTGGGAAACGCACTGGGTCGACAAGCAGGGCGCGCCGCGCTGGTCGGTCAGCAACGTGGTCGGCGTGGTGAAGGATGGCGTCCTGCTGCGGACATGGTCCACGCAGCAGGACATCACGCAGCGGAAGCTCGCGGAGGAGGGCCTCCGTTCCGCGCTCTCGGTCGTGCGGGCCACCCTCGACTCCACCACCGACGGCATCCTCGTCGAGAGCCAGGACGGGCGGATCGTGGACGTCAACGAGCGGCTCGCGGAAATGTGGCGCATGCCGGAGATCCTGCTCGATCCAAAGACTCGAACCGCCCAGGCGCTGGGCGCTCACGCCATGGAACAGCTCGACGACCCCGAAGGCTTCTTGGCGCGGATCCACGAAATCCTCTCCCTGCCCGAGGGCGAGAGTTATGACGTCCTCCGCCTCAAGGATGGCCGGGTGTTCGAGCGCTACTCTCGCCCCCAGCGGGTGGACGACGCGGTGGTCGGGCGGGTCTGGAGCTTCCGGGACGTGACCGATCGCGAGCGCTCGCTGCGCGACATCCAGGAGGCCAACCGGCTGCTCGAGGTCAAGAACGCGGAGCTGGAGCGCTTCACCTACACGGTGTCGCACGACCTGAAGAGTCCGCTGATCACGATCCGCGGGTACCTCGGGCACCTGGAGACGAGCGCGACCGAGGGCGACCTGGAGCGGTTCCGGGCCGACGCGGCGCGCATCCAGAAGGCCACGAACAAGATGGAAGAGCTTCTGCGGGACCTCCTGGCCCTGTCCCGGGTGGGCCGGGTCAGAAACCCCGACGAGGACGTGCCGCTCTCCTCCGTAGCCCACGATGCCGCGGAACTGGTACGAGGCGCGCTCGTCGCCCGGGCTGTCTCCGTCGAGATCGCGGCCGACCTGCCGGTGGTGCGCGGCGACCGGCAGCGCGTTCTCGAAGTCTTCCAGAACCTCTTTGAGAACGCCACCAAGTTCATGGGTGACCAGCCCGCTCCCAAGATCGAAGTGGGCGCGCGCTCCGACTCCGGGGAACCGGTGTTCTTCGTTCGGGACAACGGCCTGGGAATCGACCCCAGGCATCGCAACAAGGTCTTCGACCTTTTCGAAAAACTCACGCCGGGCACGGAAGGGACCGGCGTGGGCCTCGCTCTCGTCAAGAGGATCATCGAGGCCCACGGCGGCCGGGTCTGGGTGGAATCGGAAGGCGTCGGACACGGCTCGACCTTCTGCTTCACCCTCCCTCTCGCGAACTAGGCGCCCGAGGCGGTGAGGTCGCGCAGTCGATCGAGGGCGTGGGAGAAATCCTCGCGCCGAATGGCGACGGCAGAAGCGTCGGGCAGATCCGAACTGTCCGCGACGAGGCTCGTTTTGGCGCCCGGCTTGCCGGTGGCGCGGAGCTCGACCACCGACGACAGCCACTTGTAGCGCATGCGCGCGTAGCCGGCCTTCCTGACCTCCAGCGACTTCCCCGCCGCGAAGGCGTCCTCGAGGGCTCTCACGAGGGCGGGTGACGCCGTCTTGAGCCACTCCTTCCGCGACTTCGCGTCGTTGATGAAGTCGACGATCCACTCCAGGGGAGCTTCGATCGCGCGGGACACCGAAACCTGAAAGGTACCGTTGCAGCTCTGGTTCTCCTGGCGAAGGCCGCGAGCGCGCTCCCAGGTAACGGTGATCATCTGGCCGTGCCAGGCCTTCACCTTGTGCTCGGAATAGAGGTAGTCCGCCGCCTTCGTGTGATTCTCCGCCCCGAACCTGTCGAGGACCTTGAACCAGTACTCGAGGTCGTGGCCGGTGCTCTTGATCGCAGTCTTGTTGGACAACTCGCCCCGGGGAACCCGAGGCTCTTTTGCCCCGGCCGGCTTCCCCGCCGTGGGCTTCGGCGTGCCGGTGGGCGTGGCGACGCGCGCGGGACGCGGTTTGCCGGCGAGGACATGGCGTCTCGCCGCGGTGTAGCTCTCGCCGGTCTTTCGGGCGCGGGCACGGATGACGGCCTTGAGTTTGGCTGCCTGAGTCATGACGTTCTTCTTCCTTGAATAGCCTTGGCCTTCAAGCCCCCGCCTCGAAGTCCGCAGCTTCAAAGAAAGAAAACATCACCGACCCGCCCGAGGTTTGGGAACCCCTTTGCCCTCGTTGCATCCTCGCGGGGGGAGGAACTTCGAGGGTGAGGCGCGGACTTGCTCGCCTTGACGCGGGATGTTGCCCACTCCGCGGCCCTATGTCAAACGGCAGGCGCTTCTCGCTTCCATGAGCGAGCGGGTACGCTT
Organism: Vicinamibacteria bacterium; assembly: GCA_019694155.1. Classification (GTDB taxonomy): domain Bacteria; phylum Acidobacteriota; class Vicinamibacteria; order Fen-336; family JAGNNV01; genus JAGNNV01. Next base: position 3,738 of record JAIBCN010000186.1, read on the forward strand.
TCCGCGCGACATGAAGAAACTCGCCCTCTCGCTTCTCGTCTTCGCCTCGGCCTGCGGAACCCCGGACACGGACTGCGCCCGTGATGAGATGTGCTCACGGGGAAGCGTCTGCGCCACCGGCCGCTGCGAACCCCTCGCCTGCACGCTCGAGTACGCGCCGGTGTGCGGCACCGACGGGGTGACGTACTCAAACGCCTGCATGGCCCGAGGCGCCCACGCGAGCGTCGCGCGCCCGGGCGCCTGTTCCTAGCGCTCGCAGCCGGACTACGGCAGAGAGCAGGTCATGTAGGCGCTGCCGCTGATGATGTCGACGCCCGTGGCTGTGTTCAGGCCCAGGAGGTTCGTTTGAACCTGGGCGGTCGAGGGGTTCGCGACGATTCCATTCAGACCGAAGAAGTTCGTGCCCGCCACCGTTCCCTGCTTACGGACACCAATTCCGGCATTGACGCCGCTTCCGACCAGATTGTCGGCCGACGCGACCACGGGGCCGGTATTCCCCGAGAGGTTCAAACACAGGCTGACGTTGCCGGTGGCGCTTCCGCTGTCCACGCGGATGGCGTTCCGGTTGGCCGCGGATGGCGTACCCACATCGTTGTTCTGGATCTTGAGGTTCAGCGTGCCCAGAGAGGCGCGGACGATGCCGCGAATGCCAATGCCATCCGGGTTGCTCACGCGGTTGCCGTTGACGGTGATAGCGGCCACACCCGTGCTGTTCGCGAGCCCGGCGGGCCCGTCATCCAGCTGCACCCCGATGCCCGCAGACCCGGCATTCACGGTCGGGCCGTTGTTGTCGATGGCGTTGTTGTTGACCAGGGCGCTGAAGGTGCCGCTGCCGCCGAAGAAGACGGAGATGCCGAGGCCTTCGGCGTTCGACATCGGATTGCCCACCGAACCGTTGTTGTGAACGTTGAAATTGCTCAGGCCGTTCATCCCGTTGAAGGACACCGCGATCGCGTTGCTGCCCACGTCGTCGACGTCGTTGTTGGCGACCTCGATGGGCGACGCGGCGGCGCCGATGGTCGCGACCGCGGAGTTCGACGCGTTGCCGCTGCCTCCGGCCACCCGAATCCCGTTGCCTCCGATGAAGATCCCACCGCTCAGGAACTCAAACCCGGAAATCGTGTTGCTGTTGATGGTGCCGGCGGTGATGTGGGCGGTGGTCCCCGCCGAGCCCTGTGAGAGGACGTGAATCGCGTCGGCGACATCGGCCGTGGTGGCGAGCGTGGCGTCCTTCACGGCCGCGGCGAGGGACGGGCCAGAGAGGGTGTTGCCGGAAATGTTGAGGTTGCTGATGGTGCCGCTCCAGGTCTCGATCATGACCGCGTTCCGGTGCGCCCCCGAGATCATGCTGTCCGTGATGGTGACATTCCCGCTCACCGTGCTGGCCGTGAAGGTGGCCGCCTCGACAAAGGCGATCCCGTTCTCCTCATACTGACCCGCCACCGCGGTTCCGGTGTTCGTGATCTGGCCGTTGTCGAAGGTGAAGTTCGTCACACCGATGCCGTCGATACCGTTCCGGGCGATATCGTGGATGGTCATATTGGTGAACGATGGACTGGTGGCATTCGTGAGAGAGATGCCGTAGTTGGTGGTGTGCTGAATGACACCACCGGAACTGTCGCCGCCGAGCGAGGCATTGCCGTTTCCGGTGACGATGAGCTGCCCGGCCCCGGTGTTGTTGAGCACTATGCCGTCAGATGGGTCCGCGGCCCCGGTGTTGTTGCCGGCCGAGATGCTCTTGAACCGGAGGCCGCCCCCGCCAATGGTGACATTGGCGACATTCAGAGCCGCACCCGTCACCGAGGTGAGATCGTTGTCCGTGCCGGTTGCCGTCACCGTGCCACTAGCGGTCAGGTTCAAAGCCGAGCCGCCGGTAACGGTGACATCGAAGTCGGCTAGAGAGAGAGTGCCGACGGCGCTCCCGGTGATACCGGCGCCGTTGGAGTTGGTGACGTTCAAGCCCTGGAGCGTGTTACCGCTCCCCAGGATCACCGCGGTGCCGGAGGCGACGGCGATGGTCGGCCGGGTTCCGTTCAGGCTGGGTCTGGTGATGGTGCCCGAAGGCGGAGTGACGCCGAGGACGGCGTCAAAGGCCCCAAGGGCTCCCTGCCCGATCAAAGCCTCGCCCGAGTTCAGGGTGATTCCGCTCGAGTAGGTTCCGGTGGCGAGGAAGATCTTGTGGTTAGCAGCATCCACCGCGTCCGCGCTCGCGAGCGTCTTGAAGGGATTGCTCAATCTTCCGTCTCCCGGTCCGGCGACCGAACTATCCACGAACCAGATCACCGGACCGCTGACCGTGATGTTGATGGTGGCCGAGGCGCTCGTGGCAGCTGGACCGGGGCACCCGTCATCCGACACCGTGTACGTCGCGGTGGCGGTGCCTGTGAAGCCGGGGTTCGGGTCGAAGTCGAAGGTCCCGGCGCCCAGGTTGACGTTTGACACCGTCCCGTTCGTGCCCGTGTTGATGCTCGCGATGGAGAGCGTGGTCGAGCAGCCATTGACCCCGTTGTCTGGATCCGAGGCGCCGGTGAGAAGGCCCGCGCTGATCCCGACGATCTTCATGTTTGACTGGGCCGAGGCCGTCTTGGTGAGCGCGGTCGGCGGGTCGTTCACCGCCGTCACGTTGATCGTGCTCGTCACCAAGCTGCTCAGGTTGTTCACTCCGGCGCCATCGTTCACCTGCCAGGAGATGGTCCGCGCTCCCGTGGTGGGATTCTCGGAAGTATTGCTGTACCTCACGTTCCGCAGCGCCGTCTGATAGTTCGCGACCGTGGTCGTGCCGGACAGTGTGAGCGTCCCGGTCGGGGCGCTGAACACACCGGTGATCCCGAGCGCCGTCGCGTAGGACAGCACGTCGTTCCCGTTCGCGTAGTTCCCCGTGATCTGAACCGTCGCCCCGGTGAGGTTCGCGTTGTCCGGATCCGTCACCGTGATCGTGGTGTCGATCGCGGTCGCCGCCTGGTTCTCCGTGTAGTTGAGGGTCCCGCCCGCCGTCACCACCGGCGCGTCGTTCACCGCCGTCACGTTGATCGTGCTCGTCACACCCGCCACGCTCTGATCGGTCCCGTCCGTGGCGCGCCACTGCACCGTCCGCGCAAGCGTCGACGGATTCTCCGAGGTGTTGTTGTACTTCACCGTCCGGAGCGCCGCCTGGTAGTTCGCCAGGGTGTCCGTTCCCGAGAGCGTCAGCGTGCCCGTTCCCGCCACGAACGATCCGCTGATCGGACCGATCGTCGCGAAGCTCAACATGTCCTGCCCGTTCTGATAGTTCGTGGTGATCTGCACCGTCGCCTGGGTGATGCTGGCCGAATCCGGATCGGCGACCGTGATCGTCCCGTCGATTACCGACGCCGGATCGTTCTCGGTATAAGAAAGCGTCGCCCCCGCGGTCAGCACCGGGGGGTCGTTCGCCGGCGTCACGCTCACGCTCTTGCTCGCCGTCGTGCTCGACAGGAGCCCGTCGTTCACCGCGAAATCGACGGTTCGCGTGGTCGTCGTGGGCGCATTCGCCGTGTTCTCATACTTCACGCTCCGCAGCACAGCCTGGTAGTCCGTCACCGAACCTCCCGCGCGCGTGATGGTGAGCGTCGGGGCGACATAGGCGATGTCCCCGGCGAGGATCGATCCCGACGGCGTCGCCGTCAGAAGCTCCGACCCCGCGTCCAGGAGATTGCTGATCGTCACCGTCGCCGAGTTCAAGACGCCGCTGTCGTCCGACACCGTGAGCGCCCCGTCCACCGCCACCGGCGCCGCGTTCTCCGTGAAGGCCGTGGTCCCGCCGCTCGTCGTCACCGACGGCGCCGCGTTTCCGGTGGTCGTTTCCACGGTGGCGAAGAAACGGTACCCGCCGACGCGCGTCACCCGAAGGGCAATGTTGATGTCGACAGACGCCCCCGGCGCTAGCGGCCCGCCCGGAATGGTCAGCACCGAGTTCCAGCCGCCGCCGATCGGCTGCGCGGGTGGAACGAGCAGGCTCAGCCCCGTCACCGAGGTCGCCCCGATGGACGTCATCGCGATGCCCGTGGTCGCGCTCGTGTTCGGCCGAAGGTCCGCCTGCGCCGTCCCCGGCGAATAGCCGGGGCTGTTGAAGGTCGTCAGATCCATGAAACGCAGGCGCATCCCCGTGATCGGACTCCCCGTGTTGTTGGTCAGGCGCCTCCGGAATTCCAGCCGGTCCACCGGCGTTGGCACGCGCACACGGTTCGGACCCGCGTTCACGTTCAGCGCCGGCTCCACCAGGCTCACGATCAGACCCCCGTAGATATCCTGATTCGTGCTGTTCGTCGGCGCCGGAGCGCCCAGTATCGACTGAACCCCGTTGTAGATCCCCCCATTCGTCGACACGAGAACAAAGTCCGCGCTGCTGTCCCCGGTGTCCACAACCGCGCCGTTTGGAGCCTTCCGCACCCAGGCGTATTCACCGGCCGCGGTCAGCGACGCGAGGGCCGGCCCCTCGAGGTACGGCGCCGCCGAACTCCCGACCCCCACCGCGTCGATGGTCAGAGCGCTCACGCCAAAGGCCGCCGGATTCGCGCTGTCGAAAAGGGCGAGGCCCGCCCCATCTCCGATGTCCGCCGTCCAGGTCGCATCCGCCGTCACGCCCAGGCTGAACCCCGTCGTGTTGACGCCGAGATAGTGCCCCTTGGCCTTGATCACCGTCCCGTTCGGAATCACGAAGGCCACCGTCCCGCCCGAACTCGCCACCGCGAACCCCGCTGTCGCATCGCCCGAGGCCACCGTGATGTCCGCCGCCGTCTTGTTGTGGATGACGACGTACTCATCGGTGGCGCTCGCCGGACCCCGCAGACGGAACTCGCGAATGGAAAGGTCGCCGGGCGCTATCGCCGCGCTCGCCACGGTGGCCGTAAGCGCAAGGAGGGCGGTGGAAACAACGCAACGGATCGTCGGGGTTGAATGCATGGCTACCTCGGACTGCGACGAGTTTGGAATTTCTGGAGGGAGTGAGACTAGCAGGCCGTGCCTCCAACCGTCGGTCACGTGGGAGGCAAGGATCAGCGACAGGCCTCTCCGTTCCCGCCGTCACATGGCGCCTCCAGCAAGGCGCGGGCCTTCGCCGCATCGCTCTTCCCGGCGCGCCCGGCGAGGATCAGAGCCAGCCGTTACAGGCATCCTCCACCTTCTCACCGCAAGCAGCGGGGCCGCCGTGCCGCAGGCCGCGTTGTCACGTCGGTCGATGCAGGCGCTCAGCGCCGCGGCATTGGGACCATCTACCCGGAGCGGCCGGCAGGGTGCTTGGACCGACTCGTCTCCGGTCATGGCCGTCCTGCCGGTTGGAGTTTCACAGGGCCCGCGCCAGGGCGAGTCGGTTCGTACGGCACATGGCCTCGAGTTTCATGGCCTTCTCCGCGAGTCCCAAGGGTCAAGCGACCGGCGTGTTTGCCCGTGCGGCACAGTTCTACGATCCGGGCGGACCATTCCGGATGGGCCAGGCCCTCCAGAACGAGCTACAGAATTCCAAGCGGGTACTGAAACGCCCCCATAGCCCGCGGCACATGAGTTTCGCCCGGGGGGCCGTGTTCGTAGAAGCCGGTGCTCAACCCGCCGGGCGAGACTCCAGGCCGCTGGCCTCGCGGCCGGTCTGACGCGGCACCCTGAAGGAGAAGAGGGGGCCGACGCGCCTACGGCACATTGGGAACGGCGCAAGACCCGCTCGCGAACCCCGTCACGTTCACGCTCGCGGTTGCCGTCGAGACGAGCGTGTTCCTCCCCCCAAGGTATGTGGCCACGGCCGCGGTGTCGGTGGCTGCTCCTGCGTAGCCCGCGAGTCTCGCCGTTCCATTCAGCCGTTGGCGGAGGCGAATGTCTCCCGCCGCCATGGTGCCCCCGAGCGAGTGGGTGAACGTGTTCTTGAGGGCTCCCCCTCCGCCGATATCAGCGCAGAACGAGGCGCCATCGCCGGTCGGGCTGGTAATGGCCGCCTGAACGAGCATCCCGGCGGCGGCATCCAGGTTTCCATCGAGCTTCACGTCGATGTTGTTTCCGGTCATGGTGAGGTCGAGGCTCCCCGACCCGTCCTGCCCGGCCTGCGCGGCGAGCGCCCGCTGCGTCCCGGCATAGTCGATCGTGTTGTTGGTCACCGCCGCGGTCAGGGCGCCGCCACCGGCATTGAAAAGGAAGATTCCGTCTGTGGGGCGGCCGTTGGCCACGGTGATGCTGTTGTTCTGGACGGCACCCTCCAGCGTCCCCGCGGTCGAGAAGGCCGCCTTCAGGAGGTCGACATTGACGAAGTCCTGGCCCAGGAAGGTGTTCCCATTGATGTTGAAACGCACGCTTCCGTTGTTGTTGCTGACGTGAACGCCGTCATTGTTGTTCAGGATCTGACTCGATGAGAGCTTCAGCACCATGGTCGCGGTGTCGAAATTGTCGGCGACAACGCCCCCGCTGAAGTTGTTGTCCGCGGTCACGCCGGTGATGTCGATGGTTGTGTTCATGGTGCCCCGGATGCCGAAGAGGTATCCGCTGCCCAGGACGCCGCCGTTGGCGTTGCCGCCGGTGATGGTGATGGTTCCCGTCGTGCTCTGAGGAAGATCCCCGGGCAGATTGTTGTTGTTCTGGATGTTGACGTTGTCGTCACCGCTGGCGCTGATGGAAGTGTTCGTGATCGAGGAACTGCCCACCATGTTGTAGAAGTGAATTCCGTCCTCGTCCGGGCCGTTCCCGAGACCGCTCAGGACGCTGTCCTTCAGGACGAAGCCGCTCACGTTGTGGCCATTGATCCCCTGCTCTGCGCTTCCCGTAAGGTTCAGGTTGTCGAGGGTCACGCCGGTGACGTTCTGAAGGTGAATGACCGCGTTGTCTCCGGTATTGACGCCCAGGGAGAGCCCGGTGGGCGCCGCCGGGAAGTCGGCCGTGGCCGCGTTGGTGAAGTTCATGTTCTTGAGCGTGACGTTCGTCGCGTTGATGAAGCTGGCGCCCCGCGTGGTCGTGTTCTGAATGGTGCCGCCCGAGCCATCCGTGGTTCCAGTCCCCGTCACGTCGAAACTCCCGGTGGTGCTCGAGAGGAGGATCCCGTTCGTTCCGCCGTTGGCGGAGACGGCGGTGAAGCTCACGGCCCCGCCTGAGGTCGAGAGGCTGACTGCAGTGCCGGTGGTGGTTGTCACCGAAACCTCCGAGATCGCGAGACCGGTCTTGCCGCTCGCCGTGATCCCCGTCGCCGTGGTGCCCACGATGTTGAGGCCTTTCACGTTGGAGTTCGTCCCCAGGGTCACGGTGGTGCCAATCTGCGGTCGCGCGCCGCTTAGAGCCGGGCGGGCAATCGTCCCCGAGGGAGGCGTGATGCCGAACACGGTGTCGAACGACCCTGTCGTGCCCTGACCGATCAGCCAGCCGTCGGTGTTGAGCGAAGCGCCCTGGGTGTAGGTGCCGCTGTACACGAAGATCTTCTGGTTCGTGTTCGCGCCGATGGCCGCAGTCGCGGCGCCGATCGTCTGGAACTCACGGCCCAGTCGTCCGTCGCCGCCGCCGGCCGCGGAGTCATCGACGAACCAGATCACAGGACCGCTCACTGTGATGTTGATGGTGGCCGGGGCGCTCGTGGCTCCGGGCCCCGGGCATCCGTTGTCGGAGACCGTGTAGGTCGCGGTCGCGGTGCCCACAAAGCCCGCCGCCGGCTCGAAGTCGAACGTCCCCGCTCCGAGGTTCACATTGGACACCGCCCCGTTCGTGCCCGTGTTGATGCTCGCCAGGGAGAGCGTGGTCGAGCAGCCGTTGACCCCGTTGTCGGGATCCGAGGCGCCTGTGAGAAGGCCCGCGCTGATCCCGACGATCTTCATGTTCGCTTGCGCCGAGGCCGTCTTGGTGAGGGCGGTCGGCGGGTCGTTCACCGCGGTCACGTTGATGGTGCTCGTCACCAAGCTGCTCAGGTTGTTCACTCCGGCGCCGTCATTCACCTGCCAGGAGATGGTCCGCGCTCCCGTGGTGGGATTCTCGGAACTATTGCTGTACCTCACGTTCCGCAGCGCCGTCTGGTAGTTCGCGACCGTGGTCGTGCCGGACAGTGTGAGCGTCCCGGTCGGAGCGCTGAACACACCGGTGATCCCAAGCGCGGTCGCGTAGGACAGCGCGTCGTTCCCGTTCGCGTAGTTCCCCGTGATCTGAACCGTCGCCCCGGTGAGGTTCGCGTTGTCCGGATCCGTCACCGTGATCGTGGTGTCGATCGCGGTCGCCGCCTGGTTCTCCGTGTAGTTGAGGGTCCCGCCCGCCGTCACCACCGGCGCGTCGTTCACCGCCGTCACGTTGATCGTGCTCGTCACACCCGCCACGCTCTGATCGGTCCCGTCCGTGGCGCGCCACTGCACCGTCCGCGCAAGCGTCGACGGATTCTCCGAGGTGTTGTTGTACTTCACCGTCCGGAGCGCCGCCTGGTAGTTCGCCAGGGTGTCCGTTCCCGAGAGCGTCAGCGTGCCCGTTCCCGCCACGAACGATCCGCTGATCGGACCGATCGTCGCGAAGCTCAACATGTCCTGCCCGTTCTGATAGTTCGTGGTGATCTGCACCGTCGCCTGGGTGATGCTGGCCGAATCCGGATCGGCGACCGTGATCGTCCCGTCGATTACCGACGCCGGATCGTTCTCGGTATAAGAAAGCGTCGCCCCCGCGGTCAGCACCGGGGGGTCGTTCGCCGGCGTCACGCTCACGCTCTTGCTCGCCGTCGTGCTCGACAGGAGCCCGTCGTTCACCGCGAAATCGACGGTTCGCGTGGTCGTCGTGGGCGCATTCGCCGTGTTCTCATACTTCACGCTCCGCAGCACAGCCTGGTAGTCCGTCACCGAACCTCCCGCGCGCGTGATGGTGAGCGTCGGGGCGACATAGGCGATGTCCCCGGCGAGGATCGATCCCGACGGCGTCGCCGTCAGAAGCTCCGACCCCGCGTCCAGGAGATTGCTGATCGTCACCGTCGCCGAGTTCAAGACGCCGCTGTCGTCCGACACCGTGAGCGCCCCGTCCACCGCCACCGGCGCCGCGTTCTCCGTGAAGGCCGTGGTCCCGCCGCTCGTCGTCACCGACGGCGCCGCGTTTCCGGTGGTCGTTTCCACGGTGGCGAAGAAACGGTACCCGCCGACGCGCGTCACCCGAAGGGCAATGTTGATGTCGACAGACGCCCCCGGCGCTAGCGGCCCGCCCGGAATGGTCAGCACCGAGTTCCAGCCGCCGCCGATCGGCTGCGCGGGTGGAACGAGCAGGCTCAGCCCCGTCACCGAGGTCGCCCCGATGGACGTCATCGCGATGCCCGTGGTCGCGCTCGTGTTCGGCCGAAGGTCCGCCTGCGCCGTCCCCGGCGAATAGCCGGGGCTGTTGAAGGTCGTCAGATCCATGAAACGCAGGCGCATCCCCGTGATCGGACTCCCCGTGTTGTTGGTCAGGCGCCTCCGGAATTCCAGCCGGTCCACCGGCGTTGGCACGCGCACACGGTTCGGACCCGCGTTCACGTTCAGCGCCGGCTCCACCAGGCTCACGATCAGACCCCCGTAGATATCCTGATTCGTGCTGTTCGTCGGCGCCGGAGCGCCCAGTATCGACTGAACCCCGTTGTAGATCCCCCCATTCGTCGACACGAGAACAAAGTCCGCGCTGCTGTCCCCGGTGTCCACAACCGCGCCGTTTGGAGCCTTCCGCACCCAGGCGTATTCACCGGCCGCGGTCAGCGACGCGAGGGCCGGCCCCTCGAGGTACGGCGCCGCCGAACTCCCGACCCCCACCGCGTCGATGGTCAGAGCGCTCACGCCAAAGGCCGCCGGATTCGCGCTGTCGAAAAGGGCGAGGCCCGCCCCATCTCCGATGTCCGCCGTCCAGGTCGCATCCGCCGTCACGCCCAGGCTGAACCCCGTCGTGTTGACGCCGAGATAGTGCCCCTTGGCCTTGATCACCGTCCCGTTCGGAATCACGAAGGCCACCGTCCCGCCCGAACTCGCCACCGCGAACCCCGCTGTCGCATCGCCCGAGGCCACCGTGATGTCCGCCGCCGTCTTGTTGTGGATGACGATGTACTCATCGGTGGCGCTCGCCGGACCCCGCAGACGGAACTCGCGAATGGAAAGGTCGCCGGGCGCTATCGCCGCGCTCGCCACGGTGGCCGTAAGCGCAAGGAGGGCGGTGGAAACAGCGCAACGGATCGTCGGGGTTGAGTGCATGGCTACCTCGGAATTCGACGAGTTTGGAATTTCTGGAGAGAATCAGACTAGCAGGCAGTGCCTCGAATCGTTAGTCGCGGGGCGGCAAGGATTTCAGGATCCGGCAGGCCTCACCGTTCCCGCCGTCACAGGGCGCCTGCAGAAGGGCGAGGGCTGTCGCTGCATCGCTCTTCCCGGTGCGCCCGGCCAGGAAAGGGGTGGCGGCTGGTCGCGCGCGTGCGGCGAAATCCAGAAAGCGTTGAGCCGAGTCGCGCTCTTCGGGGGTGTCGGCCACCGCCAGGGCCGAGCGCGCCGCCGCCACCGCGTCTTCCTGCCGGTCGGAGTTCCACAGGGCCCGCGCCAGGGCGAGTCGGTGATACGGCACATTGGGCTCGAGCTTCATGGCCTTCTCCGCGAGTCCGACTGCCTCGACGCCCCGGCTCTGATCGGCCCTTATGTCGGCCAGGAAAGAGAGAGCGCTCGCGAAGTCGGGCTCGAGCTCGATGGCCTTCTCGAGGAGACCGGCGAGCTTCGCGTTCGTCGCATCGTCGGCGCCCCCCTCCGGCCACGACAACTGCGCCAACCGGTAGTAGACCTGCGCGCGCTTCGAGCCTTGCGCAATGGCCTTGCCGAACGCTTCCCGCGCCTCGGCGGCCTTTCGCTCGCGATCGAGAAGCTGGCCCTCGATCTCGAAAACCCCGGGGGTTGACGGCTCGGCCTTCAGCGCCTCGGCCGCCATGGCCCGGGCCTCGACCGGCCGGTTCATGGCCACGAGCAGGGAGGCCCGCAGGAGCGCCGACTCCGCGGCCGGCAAGGGGCGCGAGGCGAATCCCTCGGGTTTGAGATCGAGGGCCACCGGAATCCGGGCGTACTGGAAAATCGCCTTCCTGACGTACTCGCGCATCCCGGTGAAGTAGGGCGTCATGTCGGGGCCGAACGCCGCCTTCATGGCCGCCTCGGACGTGGCGCCCTGCATGAGCAGCTGGTTGAATCGGCTGACCCGCCCGCTGTGCTCGCCCTGGTTGCCGAACATGAGGTAATGCACGAAAGCCCAGGCCTGCGCGTCGAACAGCGCGGCATCCACTTCGCTGGTGAGATAGCGCGAGTTCCGGTCGGCGGCCAGGAACTCGGACATCGGGATGAGGGCCGTTTCGCGAACGGACTGGAGATTGCCGTTCATCAGTCGGCCTACGTGGATCTCCTTCTCGCGCACGATCGTGTTGCTCAGGACCTCGGCCACGCCGCGACCGTACCAGGCCGGCACCCCCGCGGGCATGGACCGGTGAAAGACCAGGCTCACATAGTTCCAGTAGATGGCCTGGTACGGGTTCGAACCGGCGTCGTCGGGCTCGGAGATGTCGGTCCGGAGCGCGATGTACTGCCGGTCCGCGCCGCCCACCCAGAACGAGGCGGGCCGGTAGCGCCTCCCTTCCCAGTATTGCGGGCCGAGCGACTTCAAGGTGGCCTCATCCCGGACCGCGAAGATGGCGATGGGCTTCCCTCCGTCGATGGCGGCCCACGGCCAGATGACGCGCAGGGCCTGGCGGATCTGCTCGAACTGCCACGCCGCGCGCCGGCCTTCCTTCTCGCTCGAATTCGTGATGACCGTGAAATGCTGACTCTTGATCTCGAGCCAGGGCGCGGGCGCCGCGGACGCCATCGTCGCCAGAACCACACCTATCGCCGCCGCCGACATCTTCCTCATGTGCCGCCCTCCGGCGAACATCCTACCTTCCGCCCCAGAAGAAACTCGCCTTCAGGGCGAAGATGTTGTCTCCCCGGGCGGAGCGTGACTCGATGAGATCGGAGAAGCCGGCGCGCGCGTAGGCCGCGGAATCCGACCGGTCCTGCTGCCACACCGCGTAGAACGTGCTGCCCGGCCGGTATTCCCAGCGCAGGACCACGTTGCTGCGGAATGATCGAACGCGGAAGTCGTTCTGCGGGATGACGAAGGAATCGGCGCCTTCGCGAATGGTCTGGGAGCCATCGGGGTTTACGGTCACGCTCGTCTCTCCCCCGCCGTACCTCCTGAGCTCCCGGCTCCCGGGCGCGAGCAGTTCGCCATAGTCACGATAGTCACCGCTCGCCGCGAAGGGCTCGGCGTAAAGATCGAGCGTGAGATCGGGCTTCAGGATGAGGCTGCCGCGCAACGTCATGACCAGGGTGTCCTGTTCGACGGCGGCGAAGACGTACCGCTCGCCGTAGGTGACGGCTCGTCCCCAAGACAGGGTGTCGACGTACTGCCTCACCGTGGTGGCTCGCGAGTAGCGCGGACCGAGGGATAGCGAAAAGCGGGGGCTCGGCTGCAGGGCGACGCTGCCGGAGAAGGAGAAGCCCGAGCCTCCGTCCTCGTTTCCCGACGCGGAGGCGCTCACCGAGAAGCGGGTAGGGCTCTGGAAGGCGTTCCCCTGAGTGATGCGGAAGTCCCAGCCGCGGGGCGTGCCCATGAGGGGCCCGCCGCGGGTAAGACGCTCGTCCTGGGCCCGGCCCTGAACATTGAGAGAAAGGAAACTCGTCCAGTAGTTCCGCCAGGTGAGGCTCAGATTCGAGCCCGCACGCTGGCTCTGAAGCTCGCCCGCGTAGTTCTTCTCGGCGCTCGCGAAGAGCCCGGCCTCCCAGGCGTAGAAGAAGCCGGGTCTGGTCTGCCGGTAGCCCAGTTCGGCGAAGCCCATCACACCGTCCGCAGTGGCGAGCGACCCCACGTCGTTCCGTTCGTGCTCGGGTGACTCGAAGCCCCCGCGAACCTCGAAGGTCCAGCGGCCCTCGCCTTTGCTGAGGCCGAGGCTTCCCGAACCGCCGTCGAGCTTTGTCCGGGTCGGGTCGAGGCGGACGTGTTTCGCATCGGGTCTTTGGAAGTACCGCGCGCTCGAGCGCTGCAGCCGCTCGATGTCCGCCGGGTCGCCGGTGACGCGCGTGTAGCCGAGGTTCCCCGAGAGTTCGTAGGTTCGTCTGGAGAATCGGTGGGAGAAATCGACGGCTGCGGTGAAGGCGCTCCGGTTGTAGATCGCGGCCAGCGGATCGCCCTTCGAGAGGTTGCGGCCGACTCCGGAGAGGAACACGCCCACGCCCGAGCCGTTCCGGCCAAGCTCCTGGCGCAGCCGGACCACGGCATAAGACGTCCGCGGTCCGACCGGGACCGATCTCACCCTCTCCGTCGCGGGATCGAAGATGCGGGCCTCCTCCTGAGCGGTGAGGGCGAAGAGACCTCCCATGGTGAGGCCCGAAGCCGAGCGGCCTGACAGCTTGGCGGCGGCGAGGATCTCCGAGGTGCGCGGGTATTGGACGGCATCGCCTTCCACTTCCCCGATCGGCGCGCCTCCGATCCGCCTCGAGTAGAAGTAGCCGGACACTGCGTTGAAGATGGCGGCGCCCTCCGTGAAGAAAGGCCGCTTCTCGGGGAAGAAGGTCTCGAAGGCCGAGAGGTTCACTTCGGCGGGATCAGCCTCCACCTGGCCGAAATCCGGATGGATGGTCGATTCGAGGGTGAGGTTCGGGCCCAGGCCCATCTTGAAGTCGAGGCCGATTCGCGAACTCTGGTCCCATCCGTCTCGAAACGGGGTCCCCTCGTCCTCGCCCCTCACGCCGGTTGCCGCGGCGTAGGGCAGCAACTCGACACGCCGCGTCGGCTTGATGTCCCGGATGCCGTGCAGCTCGCCCATGCGCGAAGACCAGCCGGTCTCGTCCTTGGGGATCGGAATCCAGAAGACGTCCTCGTTCTTCGAAGGGATCCACCGGTCGGCATTGAGACCCCACACCTGGGCCTCGGCGGCGTTGAATCGTAGCTGCGAGAAAGGAATGCGGAACTCGGCGGTCCAGCCGTCCGCATTCTGATGCGCTTTCGCCTCCCACACGGGGTCGTAGCCCGAATCGCGGTTCCACTCACTGTCGGATCGATGCAGGAAATCCATGCGGGCGCCGGACGCGCTCACGCCGTAGGAATAGGCGGTGCGGCGGTCGTGAAAGGTGTCGAGCGAGATCCACAGGTGCTCGGACTTGAACGTCCCATCGCGCCGGGTGAGCGGCGCCTGGATCTCACGACCTTTGACCTCCATCCTCGCCCCGACCCAGAGCGCTTCGTCGTCGTAGGCGAAGCGAATCTCCATGGCTTCGGAAGGAGGCACGCCGTAGACCGGCTCCTTCTGAACGAAGTCGGTGATGGCGGGGATGCTCGCCCACATGGCCTCGTCCGGGCGCCCGTCGAGATGGAGGGAGCCGTTTGGGACCCGCACGGCCTGCGCCTGCTTCGGAGGAGGCGTGGGGTCGTTCGATTCAGACCGGGCGAGGGCGGAAGATGCGAGCCAGACACACAACACCCCGCACCCTCGCTTCATGATGGGCCGATTCCGGTGGGGTGGGCCGGGGCCCAGGCTAACTTCCGCCGCCGACCTTGCGCACCGAGGAAGCGCGCTGGAAGCCCTTGGTGTTCGCCCCGCCTCGTCCGCGCTGCTCGTGGAAATTCGGCTTGTCGTGAGACTTGGGCGCGGGCTTCTCACCCTCCTTCACCGGCTCGGCCGCCGGGGCGTTCTTCTCGGCCTCGGCCATGGCGGCGGCGCGGGCCTCGCGGGCCGCGGCCTCGTCCTTGTCGAGATGGCACTGCTTGTACTTCTTTCCCGAGCCGCAGTGGCAGGGGTCGTTCCGGCCGAGAGCCTTCTTGGGGGGTATTGGTGTGTCCACGCTTCATTAACCTCTGGGGTGAGTCTAGTCGAGCGCTTATCATCGCGCGCCATGACTGCCCCCGTGAAGCGCGACCAGAGCGAGGAGATTCGCATTCTCGCCACCAATCGCAAGGCGCTGCACGAGTTCGACATCCTCGAGAAGCACGAAGTGGGCGTCGCCTTGCGTGGTACCGAGGTCAAGGCCTTCCGGGAGAACGGTTTCCAGTTCCGGGACAGCTACGTGGAGTTCCGCAACGGGGAACTCTTCCTCTCCGGCGCGTCGGTGGCTCCCTACTCGCACGGGAATCGGATGAATCACTCCGAGGAGCGGCAGCGCAAGCTCCTCATGCACAAGAAGGACATCCTCAAGCTGGGCGCCAAGGTGACGGAGAAGGGGCTCACCCTCATTCCCCTCAAGGCCTACTTCAAAGGGGGACGGGTGAAGTTCGAGATCGGCCTCGCGAGGGGGCGGAAGTCGCACGACAAGAGACAGGCCATCAAGGCGCGGGACATCGAGAAGGACGTCCGGCGGGAGTTGGGAACCAGGCGACGCTGACAGGGCGGAGCCTGGCTCGCGTCTGGTTTTGGAGATCCCTTCGTCCCGACGAGCCTCGACGGCTCCTCGGGACGCTTTTTGCCGCCGCCTTCCAGGGCAAAAAGCAAATGCGCGAAGGCTGTAGGGGCGGCTACATCCTTCGCGCAGGACGGACTGTACGCAGGTGCGACGATCAAGGGGGCACGATGGCTATTGAATCGCGCATCAATATCCCGCGTGCGTTCGGGACAAGGGGAGCCGGCACTCGGGGCGGCGCGAGAGGCGCGACTATAATGACGGTTTACCAGGCCTCGCGGGCCCTCGGGTGAGCGTCGAAAGACGCCCTCGGGGTAGACCGCCGAGCCACTCACCAAGGCCGCGCCTCTTCCGACTCACGAGGAGCGGACTGCTTCAAAGGCCCGAAACTCCCCTCAATGATTCACGTCGAAGGTTTGTCCAAGCGCTACGGCGCGCGCGTTCTCTGGGAGAACGTGAACTGGCACGTCAAGAAGAACGACCGCATCGGCCTTTGCGGTCCGAACGGCGCGGGCAAATCGACGCTTCTGAAGATCCTTGCCGGCCTCGAGGAGTACGACTCGGGCCAGGTCCGGATGGCGTCGGACCTCACCATCGGCTACCTGCCCCAGGACGGCATCGCACACAAGGGCCGCACGCTTCACGCCGAAGTCTCTCTGGCCTTCGCGCCCCTGCTCGCGCTGAAGGCGGAACAAGACAGGATCGAAGCCACTCTCGAGCACGAAGATCCCGGGACGACCGAAGAGGAGCACCTCGCTCTCCTTGACCGCTATGCCGAAGTGATGGATCACTTCAAGCGGGCGGGCGGTTTCGAGATGGACATCCAGATCGCGAACGTCCTGCGCGGTCTCGGCTTCAAGCCATCGGACCATCAGAGGCTGTGCGAAGAGTTCTCCGGCGGATGGCAGATGCGCATCGCCCTCGCCAAGCTGCTGCTTCAGCGGCCGAACCTCCTGCTGATGGACGAGCCCACGAACCATCTCGACCTTCCCGCCTGCAACTGGCTCGAGGAGTATCTCCACGACTACGAAGGCTCGGTGGTCCTGGTCTCGCACGACCGGTTCTTCCTCGACGCGGTGGTGAAGCGCATCACCCAGGTCGAGCTGCGCACCCTCACCGACTACCACGGCAACTACTCGAAGTACCTCGTCGACTACCAGGCGAACCTCGAGAACCTCCTCGAGGCGCACCGCCGGCAGACCGAGGAGATCGAGAAGACCGAGGCCTTCATCAGCCGTTTCCGTTACCAGGCGACGAAGGCCCGGCAGGTCCAGAGCCGGATCAAGCTCCTCGACAAGGTCGAGCGGATCGAGATCCCGCCCCAGCGGCAGAAGATCCACTTCAACTTCCCCGAGGCGCCCAAGGCCGGACGCGTGGTGCTCGAAGTGAAGGACCTCCGCCGCGCCTACGGCTCGAACGTGATTCTCGACAAAGTGAGCTTCACGGTGGAGCGCGGCGACCGTATCGCTCTGGTCGGCCCGAACGGCGCGGGCAAGTCGACGCTGATGCGCGTTCTCGCGGGCACGGACAAGCCCACGAGCGGCGCCGTCACTCTCGGTCATCAGGTGGTGATGGACTACTTCGCCCAGAATCAGGCGGACGTCCTCACCGGCTCGCAGACGGTTTACGAGGAGATGGCGGGCACGAGCCCCACCACCATGGTCCCGATGATCCGCTCGATCCTCGGCGGGTTCCTCTTCTCGGGCGACGACGTCTACAAGAAGGTCGCGGTGCTCTCGGGCGGCGAGCGCAATCGCCTGGCTCTCGCGAAGATGCTGCTCAAGGCGAGCAACCTGCTCCTGCTCGACGAGCCGACGAACCACCTCGATATCGACTCGAAGGACATCCTCCTCGAGGCCCTCGCCGCGTATACCGGCACGATCATCTTCGTGTCGCACGACCGGCACTTCGTCGATCGGCTGGCCATGAAGGTCATCGACGTGGGCGACTCAAAGGCATCGATGTACCCGGGCGGGTACGAGGACTTCCTCGACTGGAAGAAGCGGGTCGAGGCGGGCGACCCTGGAACCCCGATGCCTTCAAAGCCCAAGGCGCCAAGCCTCACCGAAGTGAAGACCGCGGTGGTGAAGGCGGTGGCGACCGCTCCGGCGGGTCTGCCCCAAAAGCCCCCCCCGGCTCCTATGCCGGAGAAGCCATCCAAGACTGCGGCGGCAGCCGCGAATCCCCTGGCGCCCAGGCTGCGAAAGCCCGACGGCGACCAGAAGGCCGCCGCCGAGGCCGAACGACAGGCCAGAATCGCGGCCGACCGGGCGGAGAAGAAGCGCAAGCAGCGCCTCGACGAAATCGAGAAGCGGATCGCCGAGAAGGAAGCCGCGGTGGCGGCGATCGAGAAGGAGATGGGAACGCCCGGCTTCTTCGACGATCGCGGCCGCGCCGAGAAGGCCGCGAAGGATCGCGAGTCGCTCATGTGGGAAGTGAACGACCTCATGGGCCAGTGGGAGCTGATGCAACAGGAGTCCGTCCCCGCCTCCTAGATCCGAGCGCGTCTGCAACCGCGGCGTTCCTGGCGGCATCCAACCCGCGGAACTCGCCTCGCGCGTTCAATCGGACCTGACGCGCGGTCGGCAGACCCATTTCGCGGGAACAACCGCGAGGCCGCCGGCGTAGGAGACCACGGGCCCCTGCTTCCGGAGATTCGGGAGCAGCAAGGGGCCCCCACGACGGCGGCGGACTCCAGGTCAGAAGTGAGTTCCAAGGTCCGTTCATTTCCCAGGAATCTCTCTCTTCATCGCCATGCCCGTCTCGTCCGCCTATTCGACCCTCGATCTCCTCGGCAGTATCTCCACGGCCACCGGCACCGCCATCGCCCTGGGGGCGACTCGAATCGACTCCGCGCCGGGATTCCGATCCTTCGCCGGCGCGTGGGCGGCGATCGCCGTTCACCTCCTGGCGCGGCCGGCGGCAGCGGCCGGGGAGCCCGGATGGCTGGTGCTCGATGTCCTGAGCGGCGCGACCGCGGGCGCTTTCCTGATTCACGGAGCGAGCGCATGGGAGCCCGAGCGGGCGCGCCGACGAGCGGGAAGCGCTGTGGCCTATGCCGTGTTCGCGCTTTCCTGCGCCATTCAGTCGACGCTCGTCGTGGTCGGAGGGCCTGACGGCGATTCCATCGCCATCTTCCGCACCCTGCGTTTATTCGTGGTCACGGCCCTGGCCTTCCACTTCACGCGGGCCGCGAGGCATGGCGAGAGCGTTTCGGCGAGGGTCCTGTCCTGGGCCTTCGGAGCGCTTGCTGCGCTTTCCGCCGTCTCTCCCCTGGCCGAGGACCTCCGGCCAGGCGGCGCGCTTGCGACCCTCTTGCTCAACTCCGCCGCCGCGATGGTCTGGATGGCTCTGGCCTTGTCCATGGCCGGGTGCCTCCTCGAGGAGCGGACGCACCGCCGCGCCTCCCGCGCCCGCTCCGAGAGCGACGACGTCACGGGACTGAGCCTCAGGGCGCCTTTCGAACAGCAGCTCGACGCCGCCCTGGCTCGAGCCAGGCTCCAGGGCGAAGGCCTGGCCCTCGCCTTCCTCGACCTCGACCGGTTCCGCACCCTCAACGAGTCCATGGGCCACGGGGCCGGAGATGCGGTCCTGCTCGAAGTCGCGGACCGTATGCGCCGGACGCTTCCCCAGGGCGCCCTCGCCGCCCGGGTGGGTGGAGATGAATTCGTGGCGGTGTGGCCGGGCGTTTCCGACTCGACCGAAGCGCTCCGGCTCGCGGGCGAGCTTTCGTCGTCCCTCGCCGCGCCCATGTATGTGAACGGACAGGAGGTGCTCATCAGCGCGACCGCGGGAGTGAGCCTCTTTCCCAAGGACGCGGGGGACGCCGCGACCCTTCTCGATCACGCCCACGCCGCCGCGTATCGGACCAAGGAACGCTCCCCGGGGCAGCCCAGGCTCTACAACGCGGACATGACCGGGCGCTCGCGGCGTGAACTCTCCATGGAGATGCGCCTCCGGCGCGCGCTTTCACTCAACGAACTCTGGGTGTACTACCAGCCGCGCCTGTCCCTGACCACCGGGCGGATCGACGGCTTCGAAGCGCTGGTGCGCTGGCTGCATCCGAGCGAGGGTCTGCTCGCGGCCGCGGCCTTCATCGACCTCGCGGAGTCCACGGGCCTGGTGGTGCCGATCGGCCGCTTCGTGTTGCGGCGCGCCTGCCAGGATGCGCAGGAAGCGAGGGCCCTCACGAGCGCGGATTTCACGGTGGCGGTGAACCTCTCGGCTCAGCAGCTCGCGGACCCTCAGATCGTCGACGATGTTCGGAGAGCGCTTCGCGAGACCGGCCTGCCTGCAAAGGCCCTGGAGATCGAAGTCACGGAGACCGCGGCCATGTATGACATCGGCCAGACGCGCGGTGTCCTGGAGCGCCTGCGCGAGATGGGCGTCTCCGTGGCCCTGGACGACTTCGGCACCGGTCACTCCGCACTCGGGTATCTGAAGGAACTCCCGGTCGATCGACTGAAGATCGACAAGTGTTTCGTGCGCGATCTCGTCTCGGATGCCAAGGACCGCTTCCTGCTGCGAGCGGTCATCGCCCTGGGCAGGGCGCGCGGCCTGCAGGTCACGGCCGAGGGCGTCGAGGATCCGCGTCAGCTTCGGTTCCTGGCCGCCGCCGGGTGCCACCACGTTCAGGGCTACCTCATCGGAACCGCGCGACCCGCCCTCGAACTCGCTCGGCTCGCCGGCCAGGCCCCGGAGGGCATCTCGGTGCGCCTGCCGCGCCGACGGAAGAGCCGGCTAAGGCTGGTAGCGGGCTAGGGCAACGCTTCGGGCCGGGCCTCCCCGGGGGGGTGCCCCGGGACCGCACTCATCCAGGCGACAGCCAGCCAGAGGAAGCGGAAGTTCATGACGTCCGCGTTCACGCTGTTCACCAGGAGTCCAGATACCGCGGCCGCTGCGGCCCGCTGCAGAGGCGTCCCCGCCCACAGGCCCGCCCGCAGACTGCGAATCCAGGCTGCCCACAACCCGACGAGGGAGGCGGCGCCGAGGGCGCCCGACTCGGCCAGACGTCCCAGGAGGTCGCAGTGTGGGGGCACGCTCCGATAGCGGGCGGGAAGGTGCCCCTCGCGATAGGCGCGTTGGGTCTCTTCCGGGAAACGGCCGGGCCCAACGCCCAGGAGAGGATGCTCGAGGAAGCCGGACCAGGCGACCTTCTTGAGGGCCGCGTAGCTCATGAGCCGTCCTTCCACCCTCAGCCCGAAGGCCTCGAACGCGACATCTCCCGCTTCGTAATGAGTGCCTCGGGCGGGCGGACGCGGGTCGATGACGGAGGCGGCGTTGACCACGAAGACGACTGCGAGGGCTCCCAGAGCGGTCAGGATCCGCGCCCCGCGGGAGGGAAGGCGCGGCTGCAGGAACATTGCTGCCGCCGCACCAAATCCCGCCACGCTGTGCGAGTAGGTGAAGAATTCCCCCGCCGCCAGCAAGATGGCGAGCGCCGTCCATCCCCTCTTTGGCTTCCCATCCGCCGCCTCCCGGAGGCCAAGGGTCAGAACGAAAGCGAGGAGGAGGGCGTTGCCCAGCATCTCGGGCGCCTCGAAGAGCCCCCGCAAACGCCTCACGCGGCCGAACAACGGCAGGACCTGGGCCTCGCCGAAGGAGGAGGGCGACAGGGCGGCGGGAAAACGTAGAAGGACCACGGCCATCGCCGCTACGACAACAGCCGCCATTGCGGCTGCGAAAGCGATCTGGACCCTGCGGGTGAGCTCGGCATCTGGCGCGGCCCGGCGGAAGACGAGGAAGGCAAGGGCGACCGAAAGCTGCTTTGCGAGGTGCTTGAAGCCCGCAGCCGGCTCGACAGACACGGCAGCGGCGGTGAGCGTCGCGAGCAGGTACAGCGCAAGAGGCCAGTCTTCTCCGCTCAGCCAGCGCCGCGTCCCACCCTTTGTCGCCATCGCGACCGCGATCGCAAGGGGCACGAGCAGCAGGTCCCCCCACTGGGCATTCAGGGGAAGTCCGGAGCGGCCGATGGGCAGCAGAACCGCGTAGAGGACGGCCAGAAACGACGCGAGTGCGGTCATTCCCCGCCTCAGGTTCCGCGCAACTCCACGAGCCATCTCCGCACCGGGAAATAGACCGCGTAAAAGGCGAATGCTCCCGCGACCATCTGCACGGGCAGGCTCGCGAAACCGGAAATCAGATCGCCGACCAGGTAACTGGCCAGAGTGGCCACCGTCATCGCGCCGATCGTGGGCATGTTCTTTCCACCCCAGTGTACGCGGGGAGCCGATAATCTGCGTCCATGCCCGAGCTTCCCGACCTCACCGCCTACGTCGAAGCGCTCGATCGATTCATCGGCGGCCGCGTGATCGAGGCGATCCGGCAGGCGACGCCGTTCCTGGTCCGGACCTGGGACCCGCCTCTCGCCACGGCCGCCGGCAAGCGCGTGGCGTCGGTCGAGCGGATCGCCAAGCGGATCGTGATCGGCGTCGAGGGCGACCTCTTCCTCGTCATCCACCTCATGATCGCCGGCCGCTTCCACTGGAAGAAGAGAGGCGCCTCCATTTCGCGACGGGTCGATCATCTGGCTCTCGACTTCGACCACGGCTCGCTCTTCCTCACCGAGGCCTCGACGAAAAAGCGCGCCTCGCTGTTTGTGGTCCGGGGCCGCGAGGCGGTGCGCGCACACGACCCCGGCGGCATCGAACCCCTGGGGGTGTCGCTGGCGGACTTCACCGCGCGGCTGCGCGTCGAAAACCACACCGTGAAGCGCTCCCTCACCGATCCCAGGCTCTTCGCGGGAATCGGGAACGCCTACTCGGATGAGATCCTGCATCGCGCGGGCCTGTCTCCCCTGATCTGGACGCAGCGCCTGACGGACGACCAGGTAGAGCGTCTGCATCAGGCCACTCAGGCGACACTGATCGAATGGTGCGACCGGCTCCGAACCCAGTGGGGGGCCCGCTTCCCCGAGAAGGTGACGGCTTTCCATCCCGATATGGCGGTCCACGGAAAGGCGAAAGAGCCCTGCCCGGTCTGCGGCACGGCCGTCCAGAAAATCAAGTACGCGGACAACGAGTGCAACTACTGCCCCACCTGCCAGACCGGAGGCAAACTGCTCGCCGACCGGGGTCTGTCGAGGCTGCTCCGCGACGACTGGCCAAACTCGCTCGAAGAGATGGAGGAATGGAAGGCGGCACGCGCGTCTCCTTGACTCAGGGCCGCCCTCGCGCCTACGCTTCTTTCATGGGTCTCAAAGGCATTCTGGAAAAGATGAAGCTCGTCGAATCCGACGAGCCCGCGCCCGAGCCCTCGGTCGCCGCCATTCGGGCCGTACCCTCGTCCACGGCGGTCCGAAAGGCCGGAGTCTCGCCAACTCCCCCGCCTCCGATGAAGGACATCATCCAGCGCGTCCCGCCCGCGCGGATCGACGAACAATCGCTGCCGGGAACCGAGGAAGTGCCCGACTTCCCCGCCATTTACAAGGCCTCCGGGATCAAGGACCCGGCCCACGGATTCACGGCTTACAAGGTCCTCGAGATCCTCTCCTCCCCCGACTTCGCCGCGCTCGACACCAAGGCCAAGGCGGGCGCCCTCTCGGCTTTCCTGCGCATGAATCCCTCGGGGCCGGTGCCGATCGAGGACGTGATCCAGGACGCGCTCGCGCGGGACAACGCTCTCGACGGCTTCGAGGCCTTCCTGCGCCAGAAGCTCGAGGCCCGAAACGCCGACCGCGAGAAGGAGAACGCCGCGCTCCAGGCCGCCATCGACGAACTGGCCCGCAAGAACAAGGAGAAGATGCAGGCGAACCTCGAGGCCATGGGGAAGGAGCAGGAGCGCTTTGCGACCTGGCAGGCGCGCAAGCGCATCGAGGAGAACAAGCTCTTCGAGGCCGTGGGCCCGTTCGTCGAGAAGAACCCGGTTTCGGTGGGAAACGCGACCCACGAGACCAAGAACGCGTAGGACCGCCCTCAAGAGACGCTCTAAGCAGCGACACCAAGGAGACTCACCATGTTCGGTCGGCTCGGCAGAATGATCAAGTCGTGGATCGGTTTCTTCATCTCGTTCGGCGAGGACCCGGAGGTCATGCTCCAGGAGTCCATCGAGGAGATGCGCAACACCCTTCCCAAGCTGAACCAGATCCTCGTCACCACCCGCGCCACCGTGATCCGGCTCGAACAGGAGAAGGATGAGCTCGAGCGGAAGGAGAAGCAGATCATCGCCTCCATCCAGGCCGCTCTCAAGGAAGGCAGCCCGGAGGCGCGGCGGATCGCGGAGGACGACGCGTCCACGTTGCAGCAGATTCGTGAACAACTGACCGCGACCCGGGAACAGCTGATGGCCGCGTCCAACGCGTTCGAGAACGCGAATCTCACGGTGGACGACATCAAGGCCAAGCTCAAGGGCAAGATCGAGCAGGCGCGTCTCGCCATCCACGAATCGAAGAAGGCCGAGGTCATGCGCGGCGCGGCGAACGCTCTCGCCGAACTCGACACCTACGGCACCGCGGCAACCACCGAGAAGTACCTCGATGAGATCAAGCAGAAGGTCGCGGAGAGCAAGGCCTCGGTGGAGATCGCGACGGGCGGGCTCAATGTCGATCGGATCAAGATGGAGCGCAAGGCGCGGTCCATCCAGGCCCAGGGCATCCTCTCCGAGTTCGAAGTGGAGATGGGTCTCAAGAAGCCGGACGCCGTCGCGGTCGCCGCACCCTTCCCCGAAGCGGCTCCCGGCCAGCCGCAGAAAACACCGCAGGCAGGTTCGTAAAGCTCCTTGCTCGAGAAGTACCCCGTACTCAAGCGAGCCATCGCGAACCAATACCAGGTGATCCTGGTGGCGGCCGCCTCCGCGCTCGCCGTCGCCACCATTTCCCCTCTTCCCTTCCTCGTGCTGCTGGGGGGCGAGTTCGTGGTGATGCCGTTCATGTTCGAGCGGCTCAAGCGGCGTCTGGAGATCGAGAAGAAGTACGCGGCGCGGCAAAGCGAGAGCCTTTCCCAGAACGAACGGTACGACCAGCTCCATCCCGACCAGAAGCTCCGGTACGACGGCCTCAAGAAGCTGTGCCGCCAGATCCAGGGCAACTACCAGGGCCTCACCACCGCGAGCCAGAGCATCCTCGCGGAGTACAACGACAAGTTCGAAGCCATCCTCGCCACCTGCCTGCGACGGCTGTGGCTGGTGCGGAAGTACGACTCGATGATCCGCGCCTTCGACTCCGACAAAGTCAAGTCCGAGGTCGAGAAGCTCAAGGCGGCCATCGAGGCGCCGGGCGTCGCGCCGCGGGTCGCCGAGGCCTGGAAGCAGAACCTCGAGATCAAGGAGAAGCTCCTCGCGGCGGTGGATCGCAACATCGCGAATCGCGAAGCGCTCCTCGCCGAGCTCGATTCCCTCGAGTCTCTCTTCCAGCTCCTGCTCCAGAAGTCGCTCGCCGCCACCGACGCCCAGGCCTTCTCCCAGGAGATGGACGATCTGCTCTCGCAGGCCGATCAGGACGCCGCGAGCGTGCAGGAGATGGAGCAGCTCCTCGGCTCGATGCCCGAACTCGCCGGAGTGCCGTCGGTCTCGGACGAAGTCGGCAAGGCGCTGGTGGATACGCCGGACGAGCTTCAGCCGGTGATGGGCCAGAGAGTCAATCGAAACGCCCAGCCGAACCGGCCCCAGCCGACGGATTCGTTCAGGCCCCCGAGACGAGGAGAGCGTTCCCGATGAGCAGCACGGTTCCCGCCAATTCCTTCATAGACACCCTGCCCGGCTGGGCGGCCGAGCTCGTGCGCGCGGTGCGCGCGAAACAGGCGAACACCTTCCTGATCCACGGCACCGTCGCCGACCTGGTGCCGGTGCGCTCGTCCTCGGGCCTCCGCTTCCTTTCCCTCGAGTCGTTCCTCCAGCAGGAGCTGTTCGCCGGCTGGCCCGCGCTCATCACCTACAACCGCGCCGAGGGTCTTGGTTTCTCTTCGCCGGAGGCGCGGGGCCACTTCCAGGAAAAGCTCAAGAGCTACGACGCGGTGCACGGCACCACCTACGCGCAGTCCCTCCCTCGCGACCCCGGGAACGCCTTCGCCCTGCTCGACTCGTACTTCCGCCAGTGCGCGATGGCGACCCCGCCACGGCCGGTGGTCATGATGCTCCCCTTCGCCGACACCGTGGTGCCCGCGGGCGACGCCTCCTACCGGACGCCCGAGGACCGGGCGGTTCTCGTCTACCTGCGCAAGTGGTCGCAGGACCCGACCCTGCTCGCGAAGAACATCGTGGTCGTGCTGGTCACGGAGACCCTGGCCGAGATCGATCCCAAGCTCCTGCGCGCGAACGCCGCCCGCGAGGTGGAGATCGTGCGTCCCGACCAGCGCGGGCGCATCGAGTACCTCGAGGCGGTGCGGCCCGCGGAGTGGTACGCGAAGATGAGCGAGCTCGAGCCCGCGCGTCTCGCCGAACTCACCGCGGGCATGACCCGCGTCCAGCTCGGGCAGATCCTCGACGGGGCCGACGCGGGGGCCGCGAAGATCACCCGCGACGAGGTGCGGAGGATCAAGAAGGAAGTCATCGAGACCGAAGGGCTCGGGCTCCTCGAATACGTCGAGCCGAAATACGACCTCTCGATGGTGGCGGGCATGCCCGCGGTGAAAGAGCGTCTGCGCCGCGCCGCGCGCGCGATCTCGCGAGGCAACCCCGCGGCGGTGCCCATGGGGTATCTCATCTGCGGCCCGGTGGGGAGCGCCAAGACCTTCCTGGTCGAGTGCTTCTCGAACGAGATCGGCTTTCCCTGCGTCAAGCTCAAGAACTTCCGGTCGATGTGGGTCGGCTCCACCGAGGCGAACCTCGAACGCATTCTCAAGATCCTGGCCTCGCTCACACCGGTGGGCGTCATCATCGACGAGGCGGATGCCGCGCTCGGCAACCGCGACGCAAGCGGAGATTCCGGCACGCAGAACCGCGTGTTCGCGCAGATCGCCGCATTCATGGGCGACACCCGGAATCGCGGGAAGATCCTCTGGTTCCTCATCACCTGCCGCCCCGACCTGCTGCCCATCGACTTGAAGCGCCAGGGCCGCGCCGAGGAACACGTCCCCCTCTTCTATCCCGAATCGCCGACCGAGTACGACGAGATCTACCGCGTGATGCTGAAGAAGCTCGGGATCCGGACCTCGGTCGCGGACGTGTCCAAGGTGGCGAACGAGAAGGCCCTCATGGGCCTCTCGGGTTCGGACCTCGAGGCCGTCCTCGTGCGCGCGACCCTCGAGGCCGAGGCGGAAGGCGTGTCGGAGGTGTCGCACCTTCACCTCACCAAGGTGTTCGCCGACTTCATTCCTCCCAACAACTCGCGCGAGCGGGAGATGCAGATCCTCTGCGCCGTTCTCGAATCGACGAGCCGCGAGCTGCTGCCCCAGAAGTACCGCGACATGGACCGGGGCGAGATCCAGGGCCGCATCCAGGAGATCAAGATCGAGCTGCGCCTGGCCTGACCGGCCCCTTTAGGGTCTCGCCGTTGAGCTTCCTCACTCTCGAGCCCGAAGCCTCGGGCGCCCTCGCCCCGGACGCCCAGGGGGAGATCGTCTGCCCCTCCTGTCCCTTGACCGCCCCTCCGGTTTTTCGTTCTCGCGAGCGAGAATCCGGGCCTCTCCCTTCTTTCGGCGGCACACCCCGGGGAAGCGGCTGCCGGTGTTCTGGGCGGTACGGGTCGATGGGAAATGCGGCCGGGACGACATGGCCCTGACGCCCGCCGGCGTCCTCGTGGTCTCCCGACGGGTCCTCGACGTTCTGCTCGGCTTTCGAATCGGGCGGTCCGTGATGGCCCAGTTCGTTCCGCCGTCCGGCGAGACGCCTTCCTCCAAGCAGCCGCGACTAAGATCCGGAGCACCGTGAGAGTCGCCCTGACCCTGTCCCTGCTCGCTCTTGGCGCGGTTCAACCGCCGCCCGTGGCCGCCCCGCGCGCCGCGATGGTGATCCGCGGCGTCTCCCTCATCGACGGCACGGGAACTCCGGCCCGACCGGGCATCAGCATCGTGGTGCGGGAGTCCAGGATCGCGGCCATCGTGGCCGCGGGCGCCGAGCCGCCCGCCGATCTCGTGGTGAACGGCGAAGGACTCTTCGCGATCCCCGGCCTCATCGACGCTCACGTTCACCTCTCCGGCATGCCCTGGGCCCAGCGCACCGAACAACTCGCGCGCGTCGTGCGAGGCGGCGTCACCACGGTGTTCGACATGGCGGGCGATGTCCGTGACACCAGCCACCTCTCCCGCGCCGCGCTCACGGGTGAGATCGACTCACCCGCGATCGAGTACGCCTCGCTCATGGCCGGGCCCGCCTTCTTCACCGACCCGCGGGTCATCGCCTCGTCGC
Source organism: Vicinamibacteria bacterium (assembly GCA_019694155.1). Classification (GTDB taxonomy): domain Bacteria; phylum Acidobacteriota; class Vicinamibacteria; order Fen-336; family JAGNNV01; genus JAGNNV01. The sequence continues at coordinate 31,373 of JAIBCN010000186.1, forward strand.
GGGGCTACCGGCCCGGAGAGGCTCCCTGGAACCGCGAGGTCACCGCCGACACCGATCTGGTGCGCGCGATCGCGGAGGCGAAGGGCGCGGGGGCCCACGCCATCAAGCTCTACGCCGCTCTCGACGCGGCGACGGTGGCGCGCGTGGGGACGGAGGCGGCCCGGCAAAACATCCGGCTCGTGGCGCACGCGACCACATTCCCCGCGAAGCCGAGTGATCTCATCGCGGCCGGCGTGAAGCTGCTGGCCCACACGCCTTACCTCGTCTGGGAGGGCAGCGCGCCGAGCGACGATTTCCCGAAACGGGCGCGGGGCGATTTCGCCGGCGTGCCCCCGGACGGCGAAGTGATGACGCGGCTGCTGCAATCGATGAAGGACAGGGGTGTCGCCCTCAATCCGACCCTGTGGATCTTCGCCGAGGGGCCCGCGAAGGACGACCTCGCCCCGGTGCGGACGCCGTGGATGAACGCGGTCACTCGGCGGGCGCAGGCCATGGGCGTGATCCTTTCGGCCGGCACCGACTCCATGATCCAGGGCGGCGACGCCTGGCCGATGCTCCACCGGGAACTGGAAGCCGAGGTCGCCGCCGGCCTGACGCCCATGGAGGCGCTCGTTTCCGCGACTTCGGGGGCGGCCCGGGGCCTCGGCATCGACGGCTCGCGGGGCACGCTCGCGGCCGGCCAGGCCGCCGACATCGTGCTCACGGACGCCGATCCGGCGGCCGACATCAGGAACACGCGGCGCATCCGCGTGGTGATCAAGGACGGGCGGCTCGTCCATCAGGCCCAGATCGCGGGAGGACGCTGACCATGACCGTCACACGGAGGCAGGCCTTGCGCGCGATGTCTCGCGCCGGGGTCACGGCAGTCGCCGCACCCGCCCTTCTCGCCGCCCGCTATCGCGTCTTCGCGCAATCCCCCGCGGCGTACTCCGCGAGGGCCATTTCGCTGATGCAGGAATCCACCGTCGTGGACCTGCTGAACCAGTTCCGCTTTCCGGACTACGCGGAGAAACCGCCCCGAAGCGAGCGATGGCTCAGGGAACCAGGGAGCTTCGGGAAAGACGACTGGGCGGTGTACCGCGGGTCTGGACTCCACGCGGCGGCCCTCGGACACGGGGCCGGAAGCTACGAAGAGGCCATCCGGTTCTTCGCGGACTGGAACGGCTTTCTCGCCGCCTACCCGGACTGGTTCACGCGCATCGACGACGCGTCGGACTTCGCGCGAGCCCGATCGTCCGGGAAGTTCGGCATCCTTCTCTCCTTCCAGGATTCGACGCACTTCCGCAACCCCGACGATGTCGCCACGTTCTTCGGCCTCGGCCAGAGGCTCTCGCAGCTCACCTACAACTTCAACAACCGGATCGGCAGCGGCTTCCTGGAGCAGCGTGACGGCGGCCTCTCCGTCTTCGGCCTCTCCATCCTGGAACGCATGCAGACCGTGGGAATGGCCGTCGATGTCTCGCATTGCGGCGACCAGACGACGCTCGACGCCCTCGACGCCGCGAAGAAGCCGGTGGTCTTCACCCACGCGACGGCGCGAGCGCTCGTCCCCGGCCAT
>JAIBCN010000038.1 GCA_019694155.1 Vicinamibacteria bacterium
CCGGGGCGGCGGCGGCCGCTCCCGCCCCCGCAGCCGACAACCCGCACGAGAGCCGGCAAAGGGCGCTCCTCGCCGTGGTCAAGGCCGATCCCGCGGTCGAGGCCGCGGCCTGGGCGAGCCCGCTGCCCTTCTCTCACTCGAACGAAGAGCGCGCCTTCGGGTTCCGCAAGCGCGAACTGCGCTACTCGATGGCGCGCTGCACCGACGAGTACAAGGACGTCATGGGGATCGAGATCACGCGCGGCCGCTGGTTCGGGCCCGAGGACGATGGCGGGGGCTACGAGGCGGTGGTGATCACGGAGGCCCTGGCGAAGCGAGCCTTCGGCGACGAGGACCCGATCGGCCAGAGCATCACCGGGGATACGAGCCCGAACGGCCCCGCGGACGTCGAGCGCCGGGTGGTCGGGGTGATGCGCGCGTTCAAGCAGGAAGGGGAAATGGAGACGGAGGAGTCGTACGTGCTGACCCGCATGGTTTTCTCCGCTCGCCAGATGAGACGAATCGGCAGCATGGCCCTGCGCATGAAGCCGGGAACCGATGCCTCGGTCGAAGCACGGCTCGCGAGCGCCCTCCAGGCCGCGGCCCCCGACTGGTCCTTCAAGATCGAGCCCATGGTGATGGGCGCCGAGTTCAACCGGCGCCTCTTCCTGGCCCCCATCGGCGTCTCCGCCCTGGTGGCCCTCTTCCTCGTGCTCATGGTGGCCCTCGGGCTCTCCGGCGTTCTGTGGCAGAGCGTCACCACCAGGATCCGCGAGATCGGGGTTCGCCGGGCGATGGGCGCCTCCGGAGACGACGTGAGGCGGCAGGTGATCGGGGAGCTGATGGTCATGGCGACCATCGCCATGATCGGCGGCATCGTGGTGGTGCTCCAGTTCCCGTTCCTCGATCTGCTGGGCCCGGTGCCGCGGAGTGTCTTCTTCGCCGGTCTTTCCCTTACCATTGTGGCGCTCTATGGACTCGCCCTGGTGTGCGGCCTGCACCCGGCGCGTCTTGCCACCACCGTCCATCCGGCCGAGGCTCTTCGCTACGAATGATTCTGATCGTCGATGACGATGCGTCGGTCCATGCGTCCCTGGGCCTGCTCCTGAAGCAGGCGGGGCATGCGTGGCACGCCGTGTCGAATCGGGGGGAGGCCGTGGCCTGGTTGAAGGCGAACCCCTGCGACCTGGTGCTGCAGGACATGAACTTCAGCCGGGAGACGAGCGGCGCCGAGGGCCTCGCCCTTCTCAAGGAGATCCGCTCTGCGCATCCCGACACTCCCGTCATCCTGATGACGGCGTGGGGCTCGATTCCCCTCGCCGTCGAAGGCATGCGGCTGGGGGCCGGCGATTTCATCACCAAGCCCTGGACGAACACCCAGGTGGTGCAGTCGGTGGAGACGGCGCTCGGTCTCGCCCGGGCCCCCGGGCCGGACGCGCCCGCCGCGACTCGCGAACAGCTCGATGACGACTTCGACTTCGCGGGCCTCGTGGGCGAGGACCCGGGCCTTCTGCGGGTGTTGCAGATCGTCGGCCGGGTGGCGTCGACCGACGCGTCGGTTCTCATCACGGGCGAGAGCGGAACCGGGAAGGAGCTCGTCGCGGAAGCCATCCACCGCAACTCCCGGCGGCGCGCCGGGCCCTTCGTGAAGGTGAATCTCGGGGGAATACCCGCGGGACTCTTCGAAAGCGAGATGTTCGGCCACGTGAAGGGTGCCTTCACGGACGCGCGGACGGATCGGACGGGCCGCTTCACCCTCGCGCACGGAGGCACCATCTTCCTCGACGAAGTGGGCGAACTCGATCCCGCCTCTCAGGTGAAGATGCTCCGCGTCCTCCAGGACCGGACCTTCGAGATCCTCGGATCGAGCCAGACCCGGAGCGTCGACGTCCGCGTGGTCGCGGCTACCAACCGGAACCTGCGCGACGCCGTGGAAAGCGGCGCCTTCCGCGAGGATCTGCTCTATCGCCTGAATCTCATCGCCATCCACCTGCCGCCCCTGCGCGACCGCCGCGGCGATATTCCGCTTCTCGCCCGCCAGTTTCTGCACGCGGTGATGGCCGCGCATGGCCGCGAGGGACTGGAACTGAGCGCGGGCGCCCTCGACCATCTCAAGGCCCAGGAGTGGCCGGGGAACATCCGCGAACTCAGGCATACCATCGAGCGCGCGGTCCTCGTGGCGCCGAAAGCGAGCCTCACCGCCGCGGATTTCCGCGAGGTGGCCGCGATGGAAGCACCGGGGACGGCGCGCGATCCCCTGCCACCGGTGGGCAGTATGACCCTCGATCAGATCGAGCGCGCGATGATCGTGAAGTCCCTGCGGCATCACGCCGGCAACCTCACCCGCGTGGCGGAATCTCTGGGCATGAGCCGCCCCGCCCTCTATCGGCGTATCGAGAAGCACGGCATCACGGTCTGACCGCGGAGGGAACGTGAGTCTAAGGAACCGCTTCCTCGTCTACGTCGCGGTTCTCCACGCCGCGATCGCCGCGCTGGTCGTACCCCTGGTGGTCACCAATCGCCTCTGGCTGCTTGCCGTCGAGGTGTTCTTCGTGGCCTCGATCCTCCTGGGATTCCGCCTGGTCCGGGGCCTGTTCGAAAGCCTGGACCTGCTGGCCGAAGGCGCGCGCTTCCTCGACGAGCAGGAGTTCACCACGCGCTTCAAGGAAACCGGAAGGCCCGAGCTCGACCGCCTGGTGTCGATCTACAACCGTCTTGCCGACGCGCTGCGCGACGAGCGCACGAAGCTGCGGGAGCAGCACCATTTTCTGAGCCAGGTCCTGGACGCGTCGCCGTCGGGGGTGATCGTGCTCGATTTCGACGGCCGCATCGACCTGGTGAACCCCGCGGCCGCGCGGAGTCTCGGCCTCTCCCCGGAGGCCGCGCCCGGCCTCGCGCTCGCGGAACTGAGCGGCCCGCTCGGCGCCGACCTGGCCGCGGCCGCGGCCGGCGCCTCCCGGGTCCACACCACGGGCGCGGGCGGCAAGATCAGAATCGTTTCCAGCCGGTTCACCGATCGCGGCCATGAGCGGCGGTTTCTCCTCCTCGAGGAGATGACCGAAGAAGTGCGGGCGGCGGAGAAGGCGGCCTACGAGAAGCTCATCCGCATGGTTGCGCACGAAGTGGGGAATTCGGTTGCGGCCTCGAGTTCGCTGCTTCAGTCGAGCCTTGCCTACTCGCGGCATCTCCCGGTCGGCGACCGCCCCGACTTCGAGGACGCGGTCAGTGTGTGCCTCGCCCGCCTGTCCACCCTCAACGGCTTTGTCCGCGACCTGGCCGAAGTCGTGCGCCTTCCCGAGCCGCGTCTCCAGCCGTGCGATCTGGCCTCGGTGCTGCGCGGTGCGTCGCTGCTCCTGCGCGCCTCCGCGGAGAAGGCGGGAGTGGAATGGGCCCTGGAGATCGGCGATCCCCTGCCGCTCGTCAGCGCAGATCGCGCCCAGATCGAGCAGGCCTTCCTGAACATCGCGAAGAATGCGATTGAAGCCACTGGCGCGGGAGGGAGGGTTCGAGTGAGCGCGACGCCAGGGAAGGACGGCGTCGATGTCGTGGTCGAGAACAGCTCGGAAGGGATTCCCGAGGATGTGCAAGCCCGCCTGTTCACACCGTTCTTCTCGAGCAAGGCCGACGGGAGAGGCCTCGGCCTCACCCTGGTCCGGGAGATCCTCGTTCATCACGATGCCCCCTTCGCTCTGGTGGCGCCCGCCGGAGGCCCCACCCGCTTCACCTTCTCATTGAGGAAGGCCGACTGACCCCGTCAGTCTTGCGCCGTCTCTGCGAGTCGGTCACGCCTGTGGACGTGGGGTGAACCCCGGGTCGGTATGGCGAGGAGCTCGGCGAAAAGGCAGGCGACGAAGCGATCTCGGGCTTGGGAGTGGCGGGCCGCGGGGCCGAGCACTGAGATGGGCTGGCCGCGCCGCGGAGCGCGCAGCCTGGAGTGCCGCCTTGAGAAACCGCCCGCGACGATCGGGCGGGCGAGCGCGGACAAACGCCTGGTGATGTCTGAACCCGGCCACGCCGGAGGCTACCGGGGGTAGGCGCCGCCCTCGAGCTCGTAGCCGAACTCGAAGCTCGACGACCCCACCTGCTCGGCGAGCGCAAGCGGGTGCGTGCCGCTCAAGGTCCACGACTCGGGTTCGGCGCACGTACGCTCGCGGTGGCCCGCGAAGCTGATGCGCACGACGCCGGAAACCCCAGACCGCGCGGGCGGGAACAGCGCCTGCATTCCTCTGGATGCCGGTCCGCCCGACTCAGCCCCGGACGGTGTGCAGGCCGCGGCGACGCGCAAGCCTTCGGCGAGCAGGGAGCCATGCCAGGCGCCGTGAGCGTCCTCGAGCAGCTTCACATTCCCGTAGGTTGCATAGTGTCCGAGGCGGCGCATCTCGGCGGCGTACGAGGAGTCGGGAACCCACAAGTCCAGCACGAGCCAGGGCACTCCGGGGCCCAGATCTTCCGTGGAGTCCGCTGGTGCAACGCGCGCGAACCAAAGGGCCGCAGCGCCGTGGGACGGCCAACGGGGTGCGCGGCCATCAATCGTGAACGTGTTTGCGCGCACAATCTCGACAAACGAGACGCCCCATGCGTCTCGCGACGGGGCGCCAGCCAGGTACTGAGCGGCCCACGACACGCCGCCCCTGGCCAGCTCACCGACGGAGATGAATCGGAGCGTCGAGGGCAGGCGCTCCGCGACGGTTGCGGGGTCGAACACCAGATAACCGACGATTTCCTGCGGCTGCTTGACCAGCCAGTGCGTGCGGGCCCCATCGGGAAGCGGCAACCGCTGCGCGGCGCCGCGAGTCGCGGTCACGGCAGTGAGGACGAGGGCCGCCAGAAGCACGACCGGCCCCAAGTGATGAGTCATCGTGAAGCGTGGCATTTTCGTGCGCCTAAATTGCCGGAAGTCCTCGGGCCACGCCTCGTCCCACCTTCGGGGGGGCTTCGCGCTGCCTCGGCACTGGAATGCCGGAACGACGGAATCGTGTGCCTGCCCGGCTCTCTGGGTCCAAGTGCCGCATCGAGAAGCTGTCCACGGACATGCAATCAAGAGACTGCGAGCTTGCGAACCGCGCGGCTACAGCGGCTGGCGCTCGCCTTCACTGGCCACACGCATCCCCGCCTTCACGATCTCCTGTTCGGCCTTCGAGCCGGGAGTGGCCGCGGGATTCGTGTGGTTCAGATGAACGAAGACGATCTTCCGCCGCTGCTTTTCCGGGAGCGAGGCGAAGCGGGCGAGCGACTCGGCGATGAACGGGTGCGGCACTTCGGACATCGCACGCCCCGGTAGTTCGGTAGCGTCGAAGAACGTGCCGTCTACGTAGGCGACATCGACGCCCGCGATCACGTCTTCGATCCGGCGGTCCCATTTCTCCCACTTGTCGATGTCGGGAAGCCAGAGAAGGGAGCGCGTCGGCCCGCGGACGACGAAGCCATAGGTGTCGCTGTATTCATCCCGGTGCGGCACGGCGATCGGCGTGATGGAGAGTCGCGTGTTCAACGCCACGGGCCTGTCCGCCGTGAACCTTTCGATCGCGATGTGGTTGAGCTTCACCAGCAGGTCCCACGGGCCGTTCGTCTCCAGGAACCGGGCCATGCGGTCCGAAGCGAGCACGCGCTGGCCCGAAGCGCCGTAGGCCTCGCGGCCCAGGTGCATGAGCCCCGCGTAGTGTCCGATGTGGGCATGGGTGAGGGCTATGGCTTGAAAGAGCGGCGGCCGCCCGGCTGCCTTCGCGGCCTGGGGAGCGACGCGATCCGCGATTTCAGCCTGCTCCCGAATATCCGGGGTGGCGTCGATGAGGAACCGTTCTTCCGATCCAGGATCGACCACGAGCAGGGAGGTGACCAGCCGTCGCCGCTTCGGATCCTGCCGGGCCGCGAGGTCCTGATCCGCGTTCCCACCCAGTTGCGGCAGGCCTCCGTCCTGAGCGGTGCCGAGGACGAGCGCGAAGGAAGTCGGTCCCTGTCCTTCCGCGGACACGCGGGGGATTCGGGCCGCCCCGATGGCCAGGAGGGCGACGCCCGCGGCGAGGAAGCCCCTCCGCGCGGCGGTCATCAGAACTCGACGAGGCGACGGACCGCGTCCTTGATGTTGGCGACCTGGGGCAGGGTCGCGTTCTCGAGAGTGGGGTGATAGCCCACGAAGCAATCGAGGGCTCCGAGCCTCTTCACCGGGGCGTCGAGATACGAGAACAGTTCGTCCGCGATCTTCGCGGCGATCTCCGCCCCGTAGCCGAACGAGATCTGATCCTCGTGGGCCACGAGCACGCGGCCCGTCTTCATGACGCTCTTGCGGATCGACTCCATGTCGTAGGGATTGAGGGTGCGCAGATCGAGGATCTCGATCGACACGCCTTCCTCCTCGAGGTCCCGCGCCGCTGCCACCGAGCGCTGGACGAGCGCCCCGAAAGTCACGATGGTCGCATTCGTGCCTTCGCGCACTACCCGGGCCTTGCCGAACGGAATCATGTGATTCGGCCCCGGGTAAGAGCCCTTGTTGTAGGTCTGCCGGTAGAGGTGCTTGTGTTCGAGGAAGATCACGGGGTCATCGCACCGGATGGCGGTGCGCAGGAGGCCGTTCGCGTCCTCCGCGTTGCTCGGGATGACCACGCGGAGCCCCGGGATGTGGGTAAAGAGCACCTCGCCGCACTGCGAGTGATACACGGCGCCGCCCTGCAGGTAGCCGCCGTAGGTCACGCGCACGACCACCGGGGACTTGAAGTTCCCCGACGAGCGCCAGCGCATGAGTGCCAGCTCGTTGCGAAGCTGTTGATAGGCAGGCCAGATGTAATCGAAGAACTGGATCTCCACCACGGGCTTGAGGCCGCGGGTGGCCATGCCGATGGCGCGGCCGACGATATTGGCTTCGGCGAGGGGGGAGTTGAAGACCCGCTCCGACCCGTACTTGCGCTGAAGGTTGTGGGTGACCTTGAAAACGCCGCCCTTGCCCTTGACCTTGTCGAGGTTGTCCTCGCGCGAGCAGTCGGCCACGTCTTCGCCGAAGACCACGATCCTCGGGTCGCGCGCCATCTCGTCGACGTAGGCCGAGTTCAGGAGATCGACCATGGTCTTGTTCGGATTCGGGGCGGCCCCGTACTCGGGCGGCGAGTCGAACTCGCGCGAAGTGGGATCGATCGATGAGTAGACCCACCACAAGGCGCTCTCCGCGGGGGGCGTGGGGGCGGCGATCGCGCGGTCGGTGGCTTCCTCGATCTCGCGGTCGGCTTCCTCCCGGACCGCGGCGAGCTCGCCTTCGGTCAGCAGATCCGCGGCGATCACGCGCTTGCGGAAGGAGTTCAACGGATCGCGCTCGACCTCGGCGTCGCGCTCGGCGGCCGGGCGGTACAGCGTCTCGTCGTCGGACAGGGAATGGGAGTAAGGACGGATGACCTTGGCGTGAACCAGGGCCGGGCCCTTGCGCATGCGGCAATAGCGAACCGCTTCGCCCATGGTCTGGAGACTCGCGATGGGATCGCAGCCGTCGACTTCGAGCACGAGGAGATCCGGGAACGACCGCACGAGCTTGCTGATGCTCCCGCCCGCGGTCTGCACCTCGATCGGCACCGAGATCGCGTAGCCGTTGTCCTCCACGAGATAGACCACCGGGAGTTTCAGGTTGCAGGCGGTGTTGAGGCTCTCCCAGAATTCGCCTTCGGAGGTGGTGCCGTCTCCGGTGCTGACGAAGACGACTTCGTCATGCTTGAACGCGGGCAGGGCTCCCGTCTTCTGCATGAACAGGCCCGCTTCGGCGCAGCCCACGGCCTGAAGGAACTGGGTGCCCACGGGCGAAGACTGGCTCACCACGTTCAGGCCCTTGTGGCCCCAGTGGGAAGGCATCTGGCGTCCGCCCGAGTTCGGGTCGTCCTTGGCTCCGACCGACCCCATGAGCATCTCCGTGGGGGTCATGCCGAGAGTGAGCATGAGCGCGCGATCGCGGTAGTAGGGATAGAACCAGTCGTAGCCGGGCCGCAGGGCCATGCCTGCCGCGACCAGGATGGCCTCGTGACCCGCACCGCTGATCTGGAAAAAGATCTTGTTCTGCCGCTTGAGGGCGATCTCCTTGTCGTCGATGCGCCGCGACATATACATGATCCGGTAGATCTCGCGGACCACGGTGGGGTCGAGCGAGATGGGCGGGAGGCTCGGAAGCGGGGGCGCCTCCATCACGGTGGGGAGGTGTTCGGTCAATGGAGCCTCGGGGGTTGCGGGTATGGGTTTCGGGGTTTGAGGATGTTCGGGGAGCTCGTCGGGGCCGGGAACGCGAGCGAGCAGGGCCGAGAAGGGCCCGGTGGGTTGGTTCGTATCCGCGGAGGGCGTCTTTACGGGGCGGGGTTCGTTCTGGGCCGCCATCTCCGACAGAAGCGGGCGCGGAGTTTCCGACGTCGGCATCTCGAGAGGTTCGGGAGGAAGGAGTTTCCGGGAAATCTCGCCGGTGTTCACGCCTACCGGTTCGCGTTCGGGCTCGACGGCCGCGGGTTCGGGCCTGAGAAGGAAGCTCGGTCTGTCTATCTCGCCGGTGCGGGTCGGGTCGTCGACCAGGGGCCGTCCCACGCTCGCGGTTGAGGTTTCCGGCCGGCTGCCCGGGGGCAGGATGGTCGCCGGGTTGCGATCGAGCGCGAAGGGCGGAGGAACCGCCTCGATTCCGGCGAGGCTCCGCGCGCCGAGGGTCCAGGAGGGAGTTTCGAGCGCGTACGTCCGGTCCGGGGGTTCCAGGGTCTTTGCCGGTCCCGGGTCAGCTTCGCGCGCATCGACGCGCAGAGCCGCCTCTCGAAGCATCGAGGCGAAGCCGAGGTTCTCCGCGGTCGCGAAGCCGGCTGGAGGGCGAGGTATCTCCTCCACCATGAGAGGGGCGATCTCCAGGGTGGCCGCGCGCACGACGTTCGGGACCGGCGGAACCGCGGCGCCCTTCGCGAGCTCCTCTAGGAGGTCCGCCGGGAGTCCGCCCGGCTCCGAGGAATCGGTCGCCACGGGGAGGGGAGGAGGAATCGGGCGGGTCGGCACCCTTCCCGCGGCTTCCACGATGTCGAGGACGCTGCTTCTCTGCAGCTCCTCGGTGGAGAAGTTTCTGGCTGAGAATGAAGGCGGCCGCCCCGGAGGCGGATTCTCCCCCTCCGACCAGGGAACGAGGGGTGGCGACGGCTCCGAGGAAGGCGTGCTCGTGGCGCGCCATTTTTCGGGGGGCTCCCACTCGAAGGCGTCGGGCTTTTCGACGGTCCGGGAGGCTGGCTTGGGGGCTGGGGGGAGGCTCGCCGGGACGGGCTTTTCCAGGGGTGTCTTTGGGTCAGGCTCGAGAAAAAAGTCTCGAACGCGACCGACGACCTTTTTGAAGACACTCATCACTTTGGCTATCTGTCGGGAGACTCTCTCGGGTGAGAAGGAGAAAGGAGTGTAGCAAGGCGGTCGAAGCATCTGTCAACCGAAGCGGCGCAGGATTTCTTGTCGTTGATTTCTCGCGTGACGGACCCCGGCTGTCACCAGTAAGGCGAAAATAAGACGAATGTATTGCGAGCTCCATGCATCGTCCGCTTTCTCATTCCTGAGAGGGTCTTCGAGCCCCGAGGATCTGGTGGCTCAGGCCGTCCGGACGGGACACGAAGCCGTGGGTCTCGCCGATCGGGACGGCCTGGCCGGGGCTCCACGGTTCTTCCAGGCCGCGAAGAAGGCGGGCCTCCGACCCATCGTGGGCGCCGAGGTCTCGCTGCCGGGTGACTCACTCGTGACGCTGCTCGTAGAGAACCGGGAGGGTTATCGCAACCTCAGCCGCCTCCTCACCGCGCGCGCCAGGGGCGGGGTGAACGAGTGGAGCGCCCCTGGTCCTCTGGCCGGCCGTGGTTTCGAAGAGCCCGAGCTTCTGAAGGGCCTGGTGGCTCTGGCCTCCGAGGCTTCTGTCCTGGATGCGCTGATCCCGCTCTTCGGCAGGTACCGGACTTTCGTCGAAGTGCAGCGGCATCTCACCCGGGAGAGCCATGGGCATGCGTTCGGCCTCTTCGACCTGGCCGAGTCGCGCGGCCTGCGCGCCATAGCCACGAACGGCGTTCTTCATGCGAAGCCGCAGGGGCGGCGTCTGGTCGATGTCTTCACCTGCCTCCGGAATCACACCACTCTGTCGCGCGCGGGACGCCTGCTTTCGGAGAACGCCGAGCGTCATCTCAAGCGCCCGACCGACATGGCCGCGCTCTTCGCCGACCGGCCCGACGTCCTTCGCAACACCGAGGCCCTGTCCGATCGATTGCGCTTCACCCTGAGCGATCTCGGCTATCGCTTTCCCGATTACCCGCTGCCTCCGGGGGAGACGAACGATTCATTCCTCCGCGCCATCACCGAGGCGGGAGCGAGGAACCGTTATCGGCCGTATCACGACAAGGCCCGCGCGCAGATCGAGAAGGAGCTCGGCGTCATCGCCAAGCTCGGCCTCGCCGGCTACTTCCTCATCGTGTGGGACCTCATGCAGTTCTGCAAGGCGGAAGGCATCCTTGCTCAGGGCCGCGGTTCGGCCGCGAACAGCGCGGTCTGCTACAGCCTCGGCATCACCGCGGTCGATCCGGTGGGCATGGAGTTGCTGTTCGAGCGCTTCCTTTCCGAAGAGCGCGGCGAGTGGCCGGACATCGACATCGATCTGCCTTCGGGCGATCGGCGCGAGAAGGTCATTCAGCACGTCTACAAGAAGTACGGCCCGCACGGCGCAGCCATGACCGCGAACGTCATCACCTATCGCGAGAAGAGCGCGTCGCGCGAGATCGGCAAGGTGCTCGAACTGCCCGACGATGTGGTCGACAACGTGTCCCGGCAGATGCGGCGTTTCGAATGGCACGACACGAAAGACACCTTCGACGCGCGCCTCGAACGCGCGGGCGTCGACCGCTCGGACCTCCGGCTGAAAGTCTTTGCGCGTCTCTTCCACGACATTCAGGACCTGCCCCGCCATCTCGGCCAGCACTCGGGCGGGATGATCGTGGCCCAGGGCCGCCTCGATGAAGTGGTGCCGCTCCAGCCCGCGTCGATGCCGGGGCGCACCATCGTGCAGTGGGACAAGGAGGACTGCGCCGACCTCGGCATCATCAAGGTCGACCTCCTCGGCCTCGGCATGATGGCGGCGCTCCAGGACACCATCTCCATTCTTTCGAGCACGGGCGTCGAGATCGACATCGCGCACCTGCCGGCAAACGATCCCAAGACCTACGCGCAGATATGCGCCGCCGACACCGTGGGTGTTTTTCAGATCGAGAGCCGCGCGCAGATGGCGACATTGCCGCGGATGAAGCCCGATCATTTCTACGATCTCGTGGTCGAAGTGGCGATCATCCGCCCCGGCCCCATCGTGGGGCAGATGGTTCATCCCTATCTCGATCGGCGCGCGGGGAGGAAGCCGGTCGAGTATCCGCATCCCTCCCTCGAGCCCATCCTGAAGCGGACCCTCGGCGTGCCTTTGTTCCAGGAGCAGTTGCTGCGCATGGCCATGACCGTCGCCGGTTTCACCGGCGGCGAGGCTGAGGAACTCCGGCGCGCCATGGGCTTCAAGCGGTCCGAGAAGCGCATGGCCGAGATCGAGGCCAAGCTGCGGACGGGGATGGGGAGGAACGGCATCGAGGGCGCGGTGCAGGATCAGATCGTGAAGTCGATCGCGTCCTTCGCGCTGTACGGCTTCCCGGAGTCGCACGCGGCGAGCTTCGCGCTCATCGCTTACGCGAGCGCGTATCTCCGCGCCCACCATCACGCCGCCTTCGTCTGCGCGCTTCTGAACAACCAGCCCATGGGCTTCTATCACCCGATGACCCTGGTGAAGGACGCGCAGCGGCACGGGGTGAAGTTCCTGCCCGTGGACGTGACGAAGAGCGAAGTCGTCTGCACGCTGGAAGGCGGCCCCGTTCGGGTGGGCTTGAACTACGTCACGAGTCTCCGGGCGCCGGCCGCCGCGCTGATCGTCGAGGAGCGCGCGCGCCGCCCGTTCGCCTCCATCGAGGACTTCGCCCGCCGCACGAAACTCCACGCCGACGAGTTGGAACGGCTGGCCTCCATCGGAGCCCTCGCCCCCTTCGACCGCACCCGCAGAGACGCCTTGTGGCAAGTCGCGGCGCTGGGTCGGTCGCCCGGGCCGTTGTTCGACACATCGTCATTGCGACCGGGCGAAGCCATCTCCCCCCTCCCTCCCATGTCCACTCTCGACCGCCTGCGCGCCGACATCATGGGGACCGACCTCACCATCGGCCCGCATCCGGTCGCCCGCTTCCGCGACATGCTGAAGCAGGCCGCCGTCCTCCGCGCCGTCGATCTTCCCCACCGCCGTGACGGCGACTTCGTCCGGGTGGCGGGCGCCGTCATCTGCCGGCAGCGCCCGGGCACGGCCAAGGGCTTCCTCTTCCTCACCCTCGAAGACGAAACCGGCCTCGTCAACGTTATCGTCCGCCCCGATCAGTTCGATCGCTTCCGGAAGCTGCTCACCGACGCCCCGCTTCTCCGCGTCGACGGCGTTCTTCAGTCGAAAGAGGGAACCACCGTACGGGCCATGAATGTGAGCCTCATCAACGAAGAGCCGGAAGAAGCTCTGCCGGAAATTCCCGTGCGGAGCTTCCGATAAACCATTCACATGCCATACAAATGGTAGACTCATGCCATGAAGACGACCGTCGACAAGGCGGGCCGGGTGGTCATTCCCGCGACGATCCGGGAGAGGGCCGGCCTGACTCCGGGCGTCGAGATCGACGTGCGCTTGAGCGAGAGCGGCGACATCACCATCTCCCGGCCGGTTCCGCCTCCGAAGCTCGTGAAGCTCGGGGGCGTTACCGTCGTGCGGGCGCAGACGAAGAACCCGCCGAAGCTCGACGTCGACAAGCTGATCCGCGAGGAGAGAGACCGCTGGCCCCTGTGAAGAAGGTCTTTCTCGACACCAACGTCTTCGTGTCGGGTCTCCTCGACGTTTCCCCCGATTCCCCGTGCCGCTCCATCCTCGAGGCCCTCGGGTCGCGGCGGCTGCGCTCGTGCGTGACCGCCTGGCACTGCTGTCTCGAGTTCTTCTCGGTGACGACGCGCCTCCCTCCCGAATATCGTCTCTCCGCGGAGGACGCCATCAGCCTTCTGACCGAGCATGTCTTCGACCGGGTCCGGGTCGAAGGCCTTCCGGTCGAGGATTCGATCTCCTGGCTGAAGCGGCTCCGCGGGTCGGAGGCCCGCGGCGGGCTCGTCTACGACGCTCATCTGGCCGACATCGCCCGCCGTGCCGGCTGCGCCCTCCTGGTGACGAGCAACCCCTCCCATTTCCGGCAGGTCGCTCCGCACGGGATCGAAATCCTCAGTCCGACGCAGTTCATCGACCGCATGGTGTGACTTTCAAATGACCAAATTCCGATCCGTCTTCGCGTGCCAGGCCTGCGGCTTCCAGAGCTCGAAGTGGCTTGGGCGCTGCCCCGAGTGCGGCGACTGGAACACCTTCGTCGAAGAGCGCGAGGAAATCCAGAGCGCCAAGGCCGCCAAACAGCAGCGCACTCTTTCCGAGACCCTGGCCAGGCCCAAGCCTTACGAAGCGGTCGACGCCGGCGACGCGCCCCGCTTTCCCTCGGGCATCGGCGAGTTCGATCGCGTTCTCGGCGGGGGTGTCGTGCCCGGGTCGCTCGTCCTCATCGGCGGCGAGCCGGGCATCGGCAAGAGCACGCTGCTCCTGCAGGTGGCTCAGCTCCTCGCCCGGACCGGCGGCGCCGTGTTGTACGTGTCGGGCGAGGAGTCCGAACGTCAGATCAAGCTTCGCGGCGATCGCCTGGGCCTCGGGGGCGGCGCGCTCTTCCTCATGTCGGAGACTTCGCTCGAGAACATCCTCGAGCAGGTCGATGTGATGAAACCCTCATCCCTCGTCATCGACTCCGTCCAGACGATCTACTCCTCCAAGTTCGCCTCCGCGCCCGGGTCGATCTCGCAGGTCCGCGAGGTGGCGACCCAGCTGCTGTTCCTGGCCAAGGCCCGCGGCATCACCACGTTCATCATCGGCCATGTGACGAAGGACGGGTCGCTCGCCGGCCCGAAGTCGCTCGAGCACATTGTGGACACCGTCCTCTACTTCGAAGGCCAGAAGAACCACCACCATCGCGTGGTCCGCGCGGTGAAGAACCGCTTCGGCTCGATCAGCGAACTCGGGGTGTTCGAGATGACGGGGGCGGGCCTGATCCCTGTCTCGAACCCGTCCGCGCTCTTTCTATCCGAGCGGCTGCCCGGGTCCCCGGGCTCCGCAGTGGTGGCGACGGTCGAAGGCACGCGCACCATGCTCGTGGAAGTGCAGGCGCTCGTGACCAGCGCTTCCTTCGGCAGCCCGAGGCGCATGGCCCTGGGCCTCGACCGCGATCGCACCTCGCTGCTCCTCGCGGTTCTGGAAAAGCGAGCGGGCTATCCGCTCGCGGATCAGGACGTTCACGTGAGCGTGGTGGGCGGGCTCGAGGTGGAAGAGCCCGCGGTCGACCTTGGCATCGCGGCCGCCGTCATCTCTTCGTTCACCAACAAGCCCGTGCCGGAAAAGACCGCGGTGTTTGGCGAGATCGGCCTCGGCGGGGAGCTGCGGTCCGCGGGCCAGGCCGCCTTGAGGCTGCGTGAGATCGCGCAGATGGGCTTCGAGCGCTGTGTCATCCCCGCGGCGGGCGGGGCCATCTCGCCCGCAGACTTCCCGCCGTCGCTCAAGGTCCACGCCGTCCGCACGCTCGACGAAGCCCTGCAGAACATCTTCGACTAGTCGCAGGGGCTGGCATAGACTCCGCGGTTCCTTCGATGAACCCCGCACCCTCCAAAGAGCCGCTCTTCACCGGGCCGTTCATCACCATGTGGCTGTTCTCGTTCACGGTGTTCGTGTCCCTCTTCATGCTCCTGCCCGTGGTTCCCTTTCAGGTGCTTGCCGAGGGCGGCACGGAAACCGAAGCCGGGCTGTTCATGGGACTCCTGACCTACTCGTCGGGGCTTTCCGCCCTTTTCACGGGCGCCCTTTCCGATCACATCGGGCGCCGGAAGCAGCTCATCATCTGCGCGGTGGCCATCACCGCCTGCGTTCTGCTCTACGGGGTGCTGCCCACGGTGCCGCGCCTCGTCTTCGTGACGCTGCACGGCGTCTTCTGGTCGGGCCTCCTGCTCGCCTCTTCGGCCCACATCACGAGCGTCATCCCCGCGACCCGCCGGGCCGAGGGGCTCGGCTACTGGGGAATGGCCTCTCTCCTGGCCGTCACCGTCGCGCCCACCGCCGGGTTCGCCATCTACAAGCTCGGCTGGGCTGCCTTGTGCCTGTCGGTGGCCGCCATGAACGTAGTCATGGGGCTGATCGCGTGGTCGATTCACGAGAGCCACGTGGGCGCACCGGGCTGGCCCACCGCGGGTGAGTTGAAGGCGTCGCTCAACTTCAGCGTGCTCCGGATCTCCCTCGCGCTCTTCCTCTACTCGTTCGCTTTTGGGGCCGTCACGTCGTTTGCCGCGCTCGCCGCCGATGCCCGTGGGATCGCCCCGCGCGAGATCTTCCTCACCACCATGGCCTTCACCACCTTTCTGTCGAGGCCCGTGCTCTCGCCGTTTCTCGACCGGCTGGGGCACGTCCGGATGTTCCGCTGGTTCGTGGCCATGATTCCCGTGGGACTCGCGCTGCTCTCCTTCGCTCACACCAAGTGGATGATGGTGGCTTCCGCCATGATCTTCGGCCTCGCTTACGGGAACTGCCATCCCGCCTTCACCGCCTACATCACGGGGCGGGTGGACGAGCGCGGACGGGGGGGTGCTTTCGGGGGGATCCTCGCCGCCTTCGACGTGGGAATCGGAACCGGTTCGATCCTCTCCGGCGTCCTGGTCCATCGCTTCGGCTTCGGCGTCGCCTTCGGCACCGCGACCGCCCTTTCCGCTCTTTCCGTTCCCTATTTCAACTGGGCAAGACCCCGGTTCGAGCGCGATAATTCAGCGGTGGGGAGGCTTCTGATCCACCCGTGACTTCACCGCGCTCGTCCCGGCCCCTCGCCGTGGTCTGCCTCTCGGGCGGCATGGACTCCGCGGTCACGGCCGCCATGGCCGCCCTGTCTCACGATCTCGCTCTGCTCCACGCGAACTACGGGCAGAGGACGGAGTCGCGCGAGCTCTCGAGCTTCGAAGCCCTCGCCGATCACTTCGGCATCGCGGCCGGCCGGCGCCTGGTGGTCGATTTCACGTCGCTGCGGCAGATCGGGGGCAGCAGCCTCACCGATCCGTCCATCGCCGTGCGCCATGGCGAGCCCGAGGAGGGGGTCGTGCCCACATCGTACGTGCCCTTCCGCAATGCCCATCTTCTCGCCGCGTCCACCAGCTGGGCCGAGGTGATCGGAGCGGCCGCCATTTTCGTGGGAGCGGTCGAGGCGGATTCCTCAGGGTACCCCGATTGCAGGCCCGCGTTCTTCCATGCCTTCGCGGAGGCCATCCGGCTCGGCACCCGCGCGGACACCCGCATCTCCATCGAAACACCGGTCATTTCGATGAGCAAGGCGGAGATCATCCAGCGCGGCCTGGCCTTGTCCGTCCCATTCGAGCTCACCTGGTCCTGCTACGAGGCCAACAAGGAGGCCTGCGGCGCCTGCGAGAGCTGCCGCCTCCGCCTGGCCGCCTTCGAGAAGGCGGGAGCCCGCGACCCGATTCGGTACCGTGCGAACGACTAGAATGCGCCTGGCGTCCAGACAATCGAACAGGAGAACCTCATGAAACGCATACTGATGGCCTTCGCGGCCCTGCTCATTTCCGCCTCGATGGCCTCCGCCCAGACCGGCGGGGTTCGGGGCAAGATCCTCGACGACGCGGGGAAGCCGCTCGAAGGGGTTGCGGTCAAGATGGAGTTCCAGGGCGGCATGAACCTGGCCTTCGACACCAAGACCAACAAGAAGGGTGAGTTCATGCAGATCGGGCTCCGGCCGGGCAACTGGAAGTTCACCTTCACCAAGGAAGGGTTCCAGGTCTTCGCCGCGCCCATGCGGATCACGCTCGGGGAGGCCACCGTCCTTCCCGACACCAAGCTCGTCTCGGGGAAGGCGGCGGCCGCCGCGGGTGCTGAGGATATCCAGAAGACCTTCGCGGAAGCCGTGGCGAAGCTGCAGGCCCAGGACTTCGACGGAGCCATCGCCGCGTTCGACGCGATGATCGTCAAGAACCCCTCGCTGGCCGAAGCGCACTACAACAAAGGGTTCGCTCAATACCAGAAGAAGGAATACGAGGCCGCCGAAGCCACCCTCAAGCGGGCGCTCGAGGTCCGGGCCGACTACAGCGACGCGCGCGTTCTCCTTTCCAACATCTACTCGAGCCAGGGGCAGAAGGAGAAGGCGATCGAGGTGATGCAGTCGGGGGCCAGCGCCAACGACCCCAAGCAACTCTTCAACCTCGGCCTCGCCCTGCTGAACAGCGGCAAGACCCAGGAAGCCGCCGAGGCCTTCCTCAAGGTCGAGGCCGCCGAACCGACGAACGCGGAGGCGCAGTACTACCTAGCGACCGGCGCTCTCAGTTCCGGCCGCACCGAAGAATGCGTGACGCGCCTCGAGAAGTATCTGAGCCTCGGGCCGAAGAACGATCAGAACAAGGCCACCGCCGAGGGTCTGCTCGCCGCCCTCAAGAAGAAGTAGGGAACCCCTTCGAACCTTGGACATCGCGGCCCGCCTCGACGCCGTCCGCGGACGCATCGCGGCGGCGGCCGGGCGTGCGGGCCGCGATCCGCTTTCCGTCACCCTGGTGGCGGTGAGCAAGTTCCACCCCGCCTCGGCCATCGAGCAGGCGTACGCCTGCGGCCAGCGCCACTTCGGGGAGAACCGCGTGCAGGAGGCCGAAGAGAAAAAGCACGGGCTCGAGACCCTCCTGCGGGCCGCCGACCCCCTCCGCCTCGAACTCATCGGCGCGCTTCAGTCGAACAAGGTCCGGAAAGCCGTGGCCTCGGTCTCGCGCATTCAGTCGATCGACACGAAGGATCTGGGGACGAAGGTCGGCCGGGTGGCGGCCGAGATGGGAATCGTGATGCCCGTCCTCGTCCAGGTGGACCTTGCCGGGGAGGCGACCAAGTCGGGAGTTCCCGACGCGGAACTGCCCGTCGCGCTCGAGGCGCTGCGCGCGGTCGCCGGGATCAGCGTCGACGGCCTGATGGCGATCCCGCCTTTCCTCGAAAATCCCGAGGACGTGCGGCCCTACTTCAAACGCCTCCGCGAGCTGAGGGATCAGGCGATGACGCGCGGCCTCCTCGCGCGAGGAGAGCTGTCGATGGGTATGAGCCACGACTTCGAGGCGGCCATCGAGGAGGGAGCGACCATCGTCCGGGTAGGCACGGCGATCTTCGGGGAGCGACCCGCGAAGCCCGCCTGAGGGAGCCCGCGCGGCCCCGGGGCTTCAGTGCACCCAGCGGGAGTCGTTCGGGCCTTTTCCCGCGCCCTTGTTCCAGCCGCCCTCGACGACCTTGAGGCCGGGATTGCCGCGCTTCGGCGAGAGCAGGCGGTTGAGCTTCATCTGCGCGGCGAGCGCCGCGCCGCCGCGCACGTAGGCGTACATGACGCCCATGGCCAGAAAGTGAGGCGCGAAGTTCGAGAACCCATACATGACTGCGAACAATCCGGTGATTCCAAGGGTCGCGTAGAGCAGGTTGCGCCCGGCCGCGGGCAGCACGAACATGAAGAGGATGGTGCGGTTCGGGAACAGGAGCGACCACGCGACGGTCAGCGCATCCGCGAGCGGCCAGACCGAAAGGTAACGGCTGCGGGCCACGTCGCCCCAGACAAGCCCCAGGAGCGCGGTGAGGCTTCCCGCGAAGAACACGACGCCCGCGCACACCAGGAGATACCGCATCCCGCCCCAGGAGGCGGCCAGGTCCCGACCGAAGAAGCCGAGCATCAAGGCCCCGAACACCAGGTTCTGCCCGTCGAGTTCGAAGAAACCCCAGGAGAGCAGCCGCCACAACTGGCCGCCGAGCACGAGCGATGGGGAGAGGAGCGCCGCGCTGATCGATGAAACGCCCAGCCTCGTGGTCAGGGACAGCAGGGCGCTGCCGACTACCGTGAAGACGATCAGGGCGAGCGAAGCCATGGGCAGGTACTGGCCGAGGAGGGCCACGGGTCGATCGAGGAAGGGGCGTCTCATTCGCCCTCGATGGTACCGGAAGGCGCCGGCCGGAGGTCACCCGAGCGGCTCGAATCCTGCGAAGATCCGGGTCGTTCGAAGATTCCATGAGCCAGCCACTTCCCGAAGCCGACACTCTCGTCCGACATGCCGGCCTCCTCGCGACTTTGAGGGGCCCCCGGCCCAGGCTGGGCGCGGCTTTGCGCGACCTCGGCGCCATCCGGGACGCCGCAGTGGCCATGCGGGCGGGACGCATCGTGTTCGTGGGTCCAGACGCGGATCTTGGCGCGAGCGTGCGCACCACCGCCAACGTCATCGAGATCGACGCGGGCGGAGCCGCGGTCATCCCCGGCTTCGTCGACGCGCACACCCATCTGGCCTACGCTGGAGATCGCGACGACGAGATCCGCGCCCGGCTCGCCGGAGCGAGCTACGAAGAGATCGCGTCGCAGGGCGGCGGCATCGTCAGGACGGTCACCGCCACCCGCGCGGTTTCGCGGGAGGACCTCACTCTGCTCGTGCGCGGCCGGCTCGACCGGGCGCTCGGTCTTGGCACGACCTCCGTCGAGGTGAAGAGCGGCTACGGCCTGTCCCTCGCCGCCGAGAAGGCCTCGCTCGAAGCGATCACGGCCGCCGCGGCTTCGCACCCGGCGCGCGTGGTGCGCACCTACCTCGGCGCCCACGAGATCCCGCTCGATCGGAGAGCGGATCGAGAGGGCTATATCGCCGAGATGGTGACGGTGGCGATTCCCGAGATCGCCCGCCTCCGCCTCGCCGAGTTCGCCGACGTGTTCTGTGAGCGCGGTGTCTTCACGGCGGAAGAGAGCCGCCGCATTCTGGGCGCGGCCGCCGCGGCGGGCCTGGCGCTTCGCATCCACGCCGACGAGTTCTCCGATCAGGGGGGCGCGGCGCTCGCCGCCGAGCTCGGCGCTCGCTCCGCCGATCACCTCATCCAGGTGTCCGACGAGGGAATCGCAGCCATGGCCCGCGCAGGAGTCGTCGCCACCCTGATGCCCGCCGCGTCTTTCTTCCTGAAGCTCGGCCGGTTCGCTCCCGCCCGGAAGATGATCGATGCCGGGGTGAGCATCGCTCTCGGGTCGGATACGAACCCGGGCGGCGGACTTTCCGCGTCGATACCCTTCGCCATGACCCTGGCGTGCTTCGGCATGGGCCTGTCCGTCGAGGAAGCCCTCTCCGCCGCCACCATCGGCGGGGCCATGAGCCTCGGCCTCGAGAACGAGGTCGGGAGCATCGAGGTCGGGAAGCGCGCCGATCTGCTCATTCTCAGGAGCGACCGGCTTCTCGACCTCGTGCGCGTGGGCGAGAACCCGGTGGCCCGGGTCCTCGCGAACGGACGACTGGCGGCCTAGAAGTTGATCCGGGCCTGAAGCTCGATCCGCCGGTTGCCAGCCTCGCCGCCGCCCCCGCCGCCGCCCGGCCCGAAGCCCATGAAGAAGCCGGCCAGGTTCTTCGACTTTCCGAAGTCGGTCGACGTGAGATTGCCGACCGGCGTGCCCTCGTTCTTGCGATTCGTGAGGTTGGAGATGTTGATGGTCAGGGTGAGTCCGGGCCCGCCGCCGCCGCCCATGCCGCGGCCGCCCATCATGCCGCCGCCGCCGCCGTGATCACCGCCGCCGCCGCCCATTCCCATGGGGGGGCCTCCTCCGCCAGGCCCGGCTCCACCAGGTCCCCCGCCCGGGGCTCCGCCCGTGGGCGGCGCCGCCGTCCGGGCCTTCTTGAAGAGAATTGTCTTGGAGATGCGCACCGAGAGACTCGCGAAGCCCGGGCCCTGACCGTAGTTTCTGGGAATGATCTCGCCCACGCCGGAGGTGTTGAGGTAACCGTACTCGGTTTCCACCACGCCGACCTGGCCCGCGGCGCCGAAGCTCGGCCGGTCGGTGAAGACGGTGTCCAGGTTGGTGTCCCGTCCCGTGGTGATGTTGTAGGGCCGGCCGGTCGACATGATCAGCATGGGACCGATCCGGATGTCCCAGGGAGCCACGATGTTGCCGCCCGCCATGAGGCGATGACGGACGTCGCCCGAGGCCCGGCCGTAGTCGGCTTCGATGTCGTTGGGGACGCCTGGAAACGTGCCGGCGCCGTCGGTGTCGCCCTTCGCCCATCCGAGGAAATAGCGAACGAAGAACGAGTTCTTCTGGCCGGGACGCGTGGACAGACCCGCCACCATCTGGAACTGCTTGTTTCGCCCCGTGGTCTCGTAGGAGTACACGGCGCCCGGGATGTCGAGAGGCCGCGTGCCGTCGGCGCGCACCGCGTTGATGTTCCGCGATCGGAGCTGATGGTCGCCGCGTGAGCCGATGAAGGCGAGCGAGCCGGTGAAACGGCCCATCTGCTGCTCCATCGAGAGCGAGCCCTGGATGGAGCGGGGCGCTCTCGCGTCCTCGTCGACGACCCTCGTGTTCTGCGGCTGCGAGAAGCGATTCAGTATTTCCGCGGTGGGCGCGCTCGTCACCGATCCGTTCGCGACCCTGATGGTGTCGAGGACCGCGGGGTCCGTCACCACGTACTGAAGGCGTCCGCCGTTCAGGTAACGATTCGCGTCCAGGGTCAGGCTGTCGTTGACGCGCTCGTAGAACACGCCGAAGCCGCCGCGGGTGACCGTCTTCGGGGTCCGTCCGTCCTTGTTCATCTTGAGCGAATACGCGAAGGACACTCGGGGCGCGAGGTCGATCCGGGAAGCCAGGTTGTTCTGGGTTTCCGCGCGAAGGCCGAGCCCGAGGACCAGCCGATCCGACTTCTTCCAGTCGTCATTGAAGAAGACGCCGGCGTCGGTCTGGGCCACGTTGGCGCCCGGATTCCCGCCCGCCACCGTGTACTGCGAAGGGCCGCCGCCGAGGAGCCGGATCTGCGAAGGCGAGAATCCCCGCGCCTGCAGCCCGAGAGTCCGGCGATACCGCTCGATGCTGTCCACCGGCCCGAGGATCGGATTGCCATCCGCCCCAAGGATGGGGTTGAAGTTCGCGTCGAGCGCGGGGCCGACGCCGCCTGCGAAGGTCACGACACCCGCGAAGTTGTTGCGCGAAAGCTCATCGGTGGTGGTGCGGCGGATACGGAAGCCGCTGCGGAAGGCATGCTTCTTGGTGGCCCACGACACCACGTTTGAGAGTTCGAAACGCGAGCCGTCGGTCACCGAACCGACGGCCGCGCCGCCGCCCGAGAAGGCCTGCTGAACGTTGAGCGCGGGCGAGGGATCCTGGGAGACCTGGTCGCGGCCGGTCGAACCGTAGCGCAACCGCACTTCGTTGACCGCCTTGCCCAGGATGCTGTTGAGGGTGAGATCGCCGTTGTTGTCGAAGCTGCTCGAATCGTATCCCCGCGAAGGCAGGTCGTAGTCGCCGATGCCGTTGCCTGTGGCCTCGTTCTCCGAGTGGGAATAGCGAACGGTCAGGGACTGCTTGTCGTTGATCTGCCAGTCGATGCGGGGCGAGTAGCTCAGCCGGCTCTGCGGACGGACGAGGGTCACCGCGAAGGGGGTCGGCACGAGGTTCGCATCAAGCACGGTGGCGTTGACGGTCTGGTTGTTGTCCGAGCTGCGATAGTCGGAGTCGAACGAGAAGGAGGCTTTGCCCTTCGCGATCGGCCCCGCGATCTCGAAGCTGTAGTCCTCGCGCGAGTAGGGCGGCTTGTTGTCGGCGTAGGGGTTCCGGGTGTTGAGCTTGTCGTTGTTGTAGCGCAGCGACAGCCCGCCCCGGTAGCGGTCGGTCCCCGGGCGGGTGATGATCTCGATGCGGCCAAAGCCCATGCGGTCGAACTCGGAAGAGAACGGGTTCGAGTTCATACGGATCTCCCGGATGGAGGCCTTGCTCGGGATACGGCCCCCGGTGAAGCCGTCGATGTAGATCTGTCCTCCGTTCGGACCGCCCGAGTTGCCGGCCAGCGCCTGGAGATAGGAGGCGAGTTCATCGGGGTCGTCGGGGAGCGCCTCGATATCCTGCTCCTTGAGAACGATGGCGCCCGCGTTCTCGGACGCGCCGAGACTCAGCGTGGTCGCATTCTCTTCGACGGTCACGGCCTCCGAGCGCGCCACTTCCAGCTGAATGTCCTGAGTCATCGGCGCCCCTGCCTTCATTTCGATGTTGGCGGCGGCGAACGACATGAAGCCCGTCTTCTCCGCGGTGAGGACGTAGGTGCCCTCGGGCATCGACAGGCGGTAGCGCCCTTCCTTGTCGGACGTGACCTGCCTCGTGGTGGTGCCGATGAGAATCACCTTGACCCCGGAGACCACCGCTCCCGTCTGGTCCGTGACCTTGCCTTCCATCACCACATCCGCCGCTTCGGCGAGGGCGCGGCCGGCGGGGAGGAGGGCAAGCGACAGGGCGGCGAGGAGACCAAGGGCGCGGAGCCTGAGGCGCGGAAACGACATCGAGGGGGTCATGAAAGTGGTGCCGATCTTCTTTGTGAGTGAGAGTTCTGTGGGAGGTTCTTGATGGGCGCGGTTTGAATCGTTATCAGGGCACGCCCAGGGCGCCGTCGAGGAGGCCCGCGGGCATGCCCACGTCGACCCCGCCGCTGCGATTCGCGCGCGAGGCGAAGGCCTCGATTCCCGCGAGCATGTTGAAGGCGACCGCCTTGCCGGACGGGTCGATCCGGCCGACGACGGCGCCAACCCAGTCGTCTTTCTTGAGGTCGGCCAGGGTGATGGCGGGCATCCGTTCCACGATGTCCTCCATCCCGCGACCCCCGCGGCCGCCGCCTCCCGGACCGCGGCCACCCATTCCCATGGCGGGGGCGGCGCCTGGGTTTTGTCCCCGCGCTCCTTCCGGCCGGCCTCCGGCGGGGGCGCTCATACCGCCGCCCATGCCACCGCCCATGGCTCCCGGCCTTCCGGCGCCGCCGAACATCGCGGCCATCTCCGCGGGGATCCTGCGGATCGAGGCGCCGGGAGCGAGCGCGATGGTGAACTTGTGGTTCGACTCGAGGTCCTTCACGTTCATCGTGCCCGACGCGGCGTCGATCTTCTCTATGGCGAGAGCCATGGTCTTGAAGGACCCGAAGACCACGCGCTCGGCCGTGACCTGCTTCCCGTCCTCCGACCTCGTGCCCAGCACGCGGACCTGATCGGCCGCGGCCATGTCGGCGATGCCCGCGGGCCTGGCGTCGTCGAACTTGACCGACGTGTCCGAGTAGCGGTGAAGCGTCGCTTTCTTCGCATCGACCACGAGGGTGACGGGCGCCGTCGCCGCGCCGGCCGCGGCCATCGTTCGATTCGCGGTCTGCAGGATGAACTGGCCGTTCGCGGGGTCCGCGGAGATGAGGGTGCCCGCGATGCCCCGCTCGCGCCAGGCTCGCTGCTCGCTTTCGTTGCGGGCCGCGAGATCGGTCTGGGCCATGATCACCACACGGAGCGCCCCCTCGACCCGGTTGTCGGTTCTCGCACCGCCGCGGACCAGCACGCGATCACCGGGCGCGATGCCGTCGAAGGGGATGGTCACGGCGTTCTGGAGCGACTTCTCGCCCGGGGCCACCTTCATCACCGTTCCCTTTTCAGCGAGGGCGATGGTGAGGCTGGCGCCGTCCTCGACCTTCATCTTCAGCGTCCGCGAAGAGGCCTCCACCGATTCGACCTGGCCCAGGAGGCTCAGGGGCGCCGGGCCGGGGGCCTGGGCGAAGGTGGAGGGGCCGACGAGGAAAAGACCCGCGACCAGACCGGCGAACCAAGGCGTCACAATCCGTTTCAAGCGCTCACTCCCCAAAGGTAGACGACAGCGAAGCCGAAGAGGCCCTGGAACATCGTGACATCCTGATCTTAAGTAGCTGTTAAGGATGGATTTGTCCACAGGGCATCGAGGCTGTCTCGAGGTCGGTTTCCTGGGCTCCTAGGAAGAACGGAAACCGACCCATGATCTTAGACCGCGCACGCCGCCCGGGGGTTGAGGCCAAAGGCCCTCGCCTCGTGACATGATCTGCGCCTCATGAGCCACTCCGCCCGCTATGACGCCATGACCGAAAGGGTCAGGGCTCTCTATGACCGAAACCGCCAGAAAGGCCGGGCCCCCTGGTGCGGCCATGAGTACGATTTCGTGTGCCCGTCCACCGGAACCTATCCCTTCCAGTGGTTCTGGGATTCCTGCTTCCACGCGATCGTTCTCGCGCGGTACGACATGGCCCGCGCGCGTTCGGAGATCCGCAGCCTGCTGAAGAACCAGCCCGACGACGGTTTCGTCGGGCACGTGACCTTCTGGCAGCGCGAGGCCTTCGAGGAGATGCTCAAGGAATACTCGATCGCGTACCGCACGCCCTATCTGTCCGACTGCATCCAGCCGCCCCTGCTCGCGGAGGCGCTCTTCGCCATCTCGCGCGGCGAGGGCGGGGCCGCGGTGCGCGACGAACTGCTGCCGAAGGTGCGGCGCTACTACGACTGGATCGACCGCATGCGCGATCCCGACCGCGACGGTCTCATCGCCATCCTCCAGCCCGACGAGTCGGGGCTCGACCACATTCCCAAGTACGACCGGTACCTCGGCGTTTCGAACCCCACCCGCGACGAATTCACCGCGGCCTGGCAGCGCGCGGTGGGACCGTACGCGGAGATGCAGCGCGATCACGACAAGATGTTCGCGGCCGATCGGTTCGTGGTGGAGGACGTGCTCGTCAACACGATCTACGCGGAGAACGAGCGTGTGCTCGCCGAGCTTCACGAGGAGGCGGGGGATCTCGAGGCGGCGAAGGTCATGCGCGAACGCGCCGCGAAGACCACCGCGTCGCTCGTGAAGAAGTGCTGGGACGGCGCGACCGGGCTGTTCTACGACCTCGCGGGGAAGCGCGAGGAGCTGCTGAAGGTCAGCACCGTGACCTCGCTCATGCCCATCCTCCTTCCCGATCTGCCGCGCGAGATGGTCGAGGCGCTCGCGAAGCACATCGCGGACCCGAAGGAGTACGCCGCGAAGTACCCCGTCCCCTCCACGGCGCTGAACGAGCCCTTGTACATGGCGCCTTCCGACGGCCGCCCGGAACTCGATTCGAAGCTGCTGTGGCGCGGCCCATCGTGGATCAACACCAACTGGTACATCGCCCGAGGTCTGAGGCGGCATGGGTTCGTCGACCTCGCTCGCACGATCGAGGACAAGTCGGCGGAACTCATCGAGAAAGGAGGCTTCCGCGAGTACTACGACCCCTACACGGGCGAGGGATTCGGCGCCCATGCCTTCTCCTGGACCGCCCTCGTCCTCAACATGCTCGCCGCCCATGAAGGCGTGGCCTGACGGGTTCAAAGAAGGCGATGCAGCGAGATATGAGCAAGGTCGCCAGTGCGAGCCCATCACGTCCTGAGGACGTGAGGTTCGAGAGAAACCCGGGTCGTCATCGCGACGAGCCCAGCGAAGGACGGAGCGAGGAAGCGATCTCGGGGGCTTGGTGTTGGTGGCCCGCGGGGCTTACCGGGTTGCGCGCGCCGCGCGCTTCCGAGGGGCCGAGGCCGACATTGCGCCCACGTCGGGGGCGCTGCGGGGTTCGCGCCGCGAAACGGCATGCGGAGGCACGATGCGAACCCCTTGCTGTGGATCGGGGGCCCTCGTTCGCTGTAGTCCTGCACGATCCAACCCCGCCTCAGGGCGCAACGTCGGCCCCGGCCAGAGCCCGCGCGTCAACCGGGACCACTGCCCTCGGCCCCGCTCCAGATTTGGGTCCAAGTGCTTGCAGGGGGCGGCCTCCGTCACCCCGGCGAAAGCCGGGGTCCGGGACAGACTCGAAAAGTGCTCGAAATGGGCCGTTCCTGCGTGGGTTTCTCAGCAGGAGGGGGCCGCAAGGCCCCCGAGCGCGCCAGCCTGGCCTTGGGGCACGAACCAACCCCCTGATCCTCGGTATCGGCCTGCTGCTCGCAGTCACAGCTCCCAACCGTTTTGCGGCTGCGGAAGACGGCCCCCGCGTCATCAAAGCCCACTTCACCCCAAAGCAGCAGCAGGTCGACCGCTACGTCCAGGTCCCATTCGACGTAGCCGCCGGCACGACCCGCATCGACATCGAACTGAAATACGACCGCGCGAACGGTGAGAACGTCGTGGACCTCGGTCTCCTTGAACCCGGCTCTCTCGAACTGGGCACGAAGGCCTTCCGCGGCTGGACGGGCGGCGAGCGAAGCACCATCTTCGTGAGCGCCACGGATGCGACGCCGGGCTACTGGCCCGGTCCGATCCAGGCCGGTCGATGGAACGTCGGCCTTGGTCTTTACAAGGTGGGTGCTTCGGGCGTCGATGTCGAGGTCACGGTTCGCACCTCCTCCGCGCCTTCAAATGGCGCGGCGCCCGCCTTGCCGCCCCGCGCGAAGGAACCGATCCGCACCGGGCCCGCGTGGTACTCGGGCGCCCTCCACGCGCACACCCACAACAGCGACGGCGCTCTCTCCGCGCAGGCCCTCGCCGAGAAGGCGCGCGCCGAGGGGCTCGACTTCCTCGCCATCACCGATCACAACAACACCGCCTCCCAGCGCGAGGCCATCGACGTCCCGGGCCTCCTCACCATTCTCGGTGAAGAGGTCACGACGCCGGGCGGTCACGCCAACGTATGGGGCCTCGGTGGTGCGCGCGACTTCGTCGACTTCCGCGTCTCGCCCGGTGATCCTGCGATTCACACCCTCTTCCGCGCGGCCGCGGCCCGCGGCGCTCTCGTCGGCATCAATCACCCGTACTCGGCCTGCGTCGCCTGCTCCTGGACTCACCCGGTGCCGGACGCGGTGAACACGATCGAAATCACGGGCCGCGAGCCCGCGGAGATCGTGAGGGCCGTCGCCTTGTGGGACATGCTGCTCACTGCGGGCCGCCGCGTGACCGCGATCGGAGTCAGTGACTGGCACCGTGGCGATGCGCCCATCGGCGCCGCCAGTGTCCGCGCGTGGGCGAACGAGCTGTCGACCCGCGCCATTGTTGATTCCATCCGCGCCGGGCGCGTGATCGTGATGGCCGATGCCGCGACCGCGCCCCCCGATGTCCGCGTGACCTCGGCGTCGAAAGCGGCGCGCGTGGGCGATACCCTCGTCCTGGCCCGCGGCGATGGGTATGTCCTCGACGTTGCGGTGCCTCCGGACGCGCCGCTCTTTCGCTTGGCGAAGGCGGAAGTGTTCTGGAACGGGGAGCGGATCGCGGACGGAGGCATTCCGGGTGGGAAGTTCCGCCTCGAGCGCTTCGCTTCCACGAACGGCTACCTGCGCGTCCACATCGTGGCCGCGAATGGCGCCCCTCTCGCGGTCACCAACCCGGTCTGGATTCGGACGAGCCGCTGATGCCGAGAGCGTCGCGTCGGGCGGCAGGCCTCCTCTCGGGCCTCCTTCTTTTCGCGACGGTGGCCGCAAGCCCGGCCGATCAGGGTGACGAACTCGTCACCCCGGTCCGCATCGGCCGCGCCGACGCGCCCCTCGTCATCTCGATGTGGGCGCAGCAGGAGTATTCCCACCTCGCCGCCCGCGAGGACATGGCCGCGACCTTCCACGAGATCTTCCGCCAGTGGGCCCTTGCGCATCCCGACATCCGCATCGACATCTCGGTCATGCCCGCCCTCGAGCTGCACAAGGCCAAGCTGCTGATGGCCGCCGCGAACGACCGCCTCCCCGACGTGGCCTCGATCGACAGCTTCTGGGTGCCTCTGTTTACTCCCGGCAAGCAGATCCAGCCCCTCGATCCCTACTGGCCGAGGGAAGACCGCGACGATTTTCTTCCCTTCACCATCGACACGCTCTCCGATCCCGCGGGCCACGTGTACGGCATGTGGCACGGCACCGACTGCCGCGTCTTGTACTACCGCAAGGATCTCGTCCCGAAGCCGCCCCAGACCTGGGACCAGCTCATCGAGATCGCGAGCCGGATCTCGCGCGAGAAGAAGATCTCCGGGTACGTCTTCAATGCGGGCCGCTGGGAGGGTGCGGTGTTCGATCACCTTCCCATGTTCTGGGGGCAGGGCGGGGAACTCGTCAACGAGAAGGGCGCGCCGGTCTTCGGCCTCCCTCCCAATCGCGAAAAGATGATCCGGGTCCTGCAGTTCATGCGGGACACCGTCACGAAGGGCGCTTCGCCCAGTTCGGTCCTTGCGAACAACGACTACCAGCAGCTCTCCTCGGCCGCGATTTCGGGAGACGCCGCGATGTTCCTGGGCGGGAGCTGGCAGTTGCGCGATCTCGAGCCGAGCCTTTCGAAGGAGCAGTTCGCGCTGTGGGACGTGGCCCCCATTCCCCAGCGCGAGGCGGGCGTCGTCTCCACCGGCGCGGGAGGATGGATCTGGGTGAGCTTTGCGCAGGATCCGGCCAAGGCGAAGGCGGCCGCGGAGCTCATCCAGTTCATCGAGTCGTCGAAGAACGTGGGGGTGATCAGCCAGCTCGCCCACCAGCTTCCCGCGCGGAAGAGCGTGTATCGGCAGTTTCCCTTCTTCAGCGAGGATCCCTTTCACAAGAGATTCGGAGAGTGGCTCGCGGGCGCCCGCGCCCGCCCCGCCGTCCTCATCTATCCGACGATCTCCGAACAGCTCCAGCTCGCGATCGGCTACGCGGTATCGGGCGACAAGACGCCGGAGCAGGCGGTCGACGGCGCCTGGGCCGAGGTCATGAAGGTGGCGGAGCGGCAGAAGGCGGGCGCCGCCCCGCCGCCCGCCTTCGATCCGCTGATGTTCGCGCCCGCCGTTCTGACCCTGCTCCTGCTCCTCTCCGGCCTCTTCGCGGTATGGCGCGAGAACCGCGCCCTCGTGGCCTGGCTCGCTCCCGCGCTGGCGCTTGCGGCCGCGTTCCTTCTCTATCCGATGCTGGAACTGATCCGCCTCTCCGCCACCAACACCACCACCGAAGGAGCCGGGTATTCGTACACCGCGGCGAGCCTTCAGTCGGTGGCCGGAGACCCGGGCCTGCCCGGCATGATCTTCGTGACCCTGCTCTTCGTGACCGCTTCGGTCGTGCTTCAGCTGGTCATCGGCCTCGGCCTCGCCGTCCTCATCGACGCGGCGCGGCGGCGGGGCACCTGGGGCACCATGTTCGCGCGCGCCTCGGTGGTGAGCGCCTGGGTGATCCCCGGCGTGCTCATCGGCGTCCTGTGGCGGATCCTGCTCATGGAGAACCGCGCGGGCATCGTGACCTACCTGGGCTCGATGTTCGGCCTGCCCGCCCTGCCCTGGCTCTCCTCGGGCTCGTTCGCGCTCGCCTCCGTGGTGGTGGCGAACGTCTGGCGCGGATCCGCCTTCAGCATGATCCTCCAGTTCGCGGGGCTGATGCGCATACCGAAGGAACTCCACGAAGCCGCGGATCTCGAGGGTCTCACGCGTTCGCAGCGTCTGCGCTGGCTCATCCTCCCCCAGCTCAAGCCGATCCTCGCCCTGAACCTCGTCCTCATCACCATCTCCACCCTCAACACCTTCGACCTGATCCTGCCTCTCACCGGCGGCGGCCCGGCCCGGCAGACCGAAGTGATCGCGCTCTTCATGTACCGCTCGGCCTTCTTCTCGCTGGAGGCGGGGCGTTCGGCCGCCATCGCCACGGTGATGCTCGTCGTGAACCTCGCGCTCGCCCTGGTGGCGGTGCGGGCCATGCGGCGTCAGGCGGCCTCATGAAGAAGCGCACCGACCGGCCCATGCAGCTGGCCCTCCTCCTGGTCGCGGCCGCGTTCCTGCTGCCGCAGCTGTGGCTCTTCTCGCTCTCGACCAAGACCAAGGCGCAGGTCTACGAGTACCCGCCGAAACTCATTTCCGATAGTGCGTCCCTGCGGAACTACGCCGCGGTGATCGAGAAGACCCAGATTCCCTTCTACCTGTGGAACTCGGCGCGGGTGGCCGTCCTCGCCACCGCCTTGACCCTGCTCCTCGGGATCCCGGCCGCGTACGTGCTCTCGCGCGAGAGGTTCAAGCGCCGCGACGGCATCGTGTTCCTCTTCCTCGCCGCGCAGATGGTGTCGCCCCTCATCCTGCTCGTGCCCATCTACGGTCTGGTAGCGAAGCTCCATCTCCTCGACACCCACGCCGGCCTCGTGCTCGTCTACTCGGCCATCCAGATCCCGTTCACGGTGGTGGTGCTCAAGAGCTTCTTCGACGGCCTGCCCACCTCGCTCTTCGAGGCCGCCCGCCTCGACGGCTGCTCGCGCTTCTCCATCTTTCGCCTGGTGGCGCTGCCTCTGCTCGGGCCCGGTCTCGCCTCCGTCGCCATCTTCAATCTCGCCGCGTACTGGTCGGAGTTCTGCCTCGCCCTGGTTCTGCTCGATTCGCAGGCTCGTTTCACCATTCCCGTCGGGCTTTTCAGCTTCCAGAGCGGCTACGAGACGGAGTGGCACCTGGTGGCGGCCGCGAGCTTCATCGGGCTTCTGCCCGTCCTGCTCGCCTTCATTATGCTCCAGCGGTTCTTTGTCGCCGGCCTCACCGCGGGCGCCACGAAAGGGTAGAGGGTCTCCTGGTGACACCGCAGACAACGCAGGTCCACGTCATTTCGCACACCCACTGGGATCGCGAGTGGTACCTGACCCGCGAGGACTACCGGCTGCGCCTCATCGATCTCGTCGACGGCGTGCTCGACCGGATGGACAAGGACGACAAGTTCACCTTCTTCCACCTCGACGGCCAGACCATCGTGCTCGAGGACTACCTCGAAGTGAGGCCCGACCAGAAGGAACGCCTGCGGCGCCGCATCGGGGGCGGGCGGCTGCTCGTGGGCCCCTGGTACGTGATGCCCGACATGTTCCTGGTGAGCGGGGAAGCGCTCGTGCGCAATCTCGCCATCGGCCATCGCATCGCCGAGTCGTTCGGCGGGGTGATGCGCGCGGGCTACACCCCCGACCCCTTCGGCCACGTGGCTCAGATGCCGCAGATCCTCGCGGGTTTCGGCCTCGACAACGCCATCCTCTGGCGCGGCTTCGGCGGCCCGCGCTCGGAGTACGTCTGGGAAGGCCACGACGGGACGCGAACCCTGCTCCTGCACTTCCCGCGCGAGGGCTACTGCAACGCCTTCCGGCTGCCGCTCCTGCCGCGTTCCACCCGCGCCCAGGAAGCGGCGGCGGTGGTCGAGCGCGAGCGCGCCCGCTCCGCGGTGGGGTCCGTGCTCCTCATGGCCGGGGTCGATCACACGGAGCCGCACCCGGAACTGCTGACCCTGGTGGGCGAGATCGGCGCCCAGGAGGGAGTGGCCGCGGCTCTCTCGACCCTGCCTGCCTATGTCGAGGGAGTTCGTTCGGCGGTGGCGGCCCGCGAGATCGCTCTGGAGGTCGTCCGCGGCGAGCTTCGCGCGGGCGAGGACTATTCGAATCTGCTGCCCGGTGTCCTCTCCGCGCGCACCTATCTCAAGAAGAGCAACGTCCGCGCCCAGGCCCTTCTCGAAAAAACCGCCGAACCTCTGGCGCTGTTCGCGTGGCTTGCCGGCGAACCCCACCCCACCGGCGTCCTCGCCTACGCCTGGAAGACGCTCATCGAGAACCACCCGCACGACAGCATCTGCGGCTGCAGCATCGACGAGGTCCACGACGAGAATGACACGCGCTTCGCGCGCGTGCTGCAGGCGGCCGAGGGCCAGGTCATGCGCTCCCTGCGCGCCCTCGCGCGACGCGTGGAGCCGGCGCCCGAGGGCTCGGTCAGGTTTCTGGTGACGAACACGGATATCCATGCCTACGAGGGTCCGGTGGACGTGGTGCTCGACCTGCCGATCCGCAGCGCCGAGCCCGGGCGCATCCTGGACTCCGAAATCTTCGACGCTCCTCTTGCCTTTTTCCCGCCCGGATCGGGCATTGCCGCCATCACCGACCCCGAGGGCCGGGCGATTCCCTTCCAGGAGGTCCGACGCGAAGAGCGAATTGAACAGTGGACGAGCCGGATCGAGGTGCCCCTTGCCGTCCACGTCGAGCGTCTCCACCTCGCCTGCGCGGTGTCGCTCCCGCCCGCGGGCTTCGTGGCTCTCGATGCCCGGGTGGGCGCCCCCTCCGCGGCGCCGCCGTCGCCCGCGCGCGAGAGGTTCATAGAGAACGACCTGCTTCGCATCGACGCGAACGACGACGGCACGATCGACGTGCGCGACAAGAGGTCGGGTGCTTCGTATCTCCACCTGCTCGAGCTGGAGGATGTGGGAGACGTGGGCGACGAGTACAACTTCTGTCCACCCGAGAACGACGCCCGGATCACCACGCTGGGACAGCGGGCTCGCGCGGTTGAAGTCACCGCGGCCGGTCCGCTCCGCAGCGCAATGCGCGTCGCCACCACGCTCCAGGCGCCTGTTTCCGCGACGCTCGATCGAAAAGGGCGCAGCCCGCAGCGCGTTCCCATCGACGTCACCATCGACCTCGAACTCAGTCAGGGCTCGCCCGTGGTTTCGTGCCGGCTCGAAGTCGAGAACCGCGGGTCCGACCATCGTCTGCGCGTGCTCTTCCCCACGGGCGTGCGGTCGGTGACCGAATCCCGCGCCGACACCGCGTTCGGCGTGGTCACGCGGGCCGCCCACCGCGCCGCGCCCGAAACACCCATGCCGGAAGCGCCGGTGAACGCAGCGCCTCTGCAGTCCTTCGTCGATGCCGGGGATGCGCGGCAGGGAATCACCGTGCTCAGCGAGGGCCTCATGGAGTACGAGGTTCTGACCGGAGCCGGCGATGGCGCTTCGATCGGCCTCACCATCCTGCGCTCGGTGGGCTGGCTTTCGCGCGAGGATCTTGCGACTCGCCGCGGCAACGCGGGTCCCAGCCTCGAGTCGCCGGGCGCCCAGTGCCTCGGCTCTCACCAGTTTCGGTTCGCCTTCGTGCCGCGCGCCGCGCCCCCGGCGGAGAGCGTGCTTTGCGATCTGGGCCGCGTCTTCCTTGCGCCGCCCCGCGTCGTGGTGGGAACGAACGGACCCAAGGACGCTCCACTCGCACGCCGGCACTCGTTCCTGGAGCTCGAGTGCGAGCCGGCGCGAGGAGTGTCGCTCAGCGCTCTCAAGAAGGCGGACGAGAGGGACAGCGTGGTCCTGCGAACTTTCAATCCCGGGATGACGCCGATCGAGGTTCGGATCCGGCCCCATGGGGGCGCGGCATTCCGGACGAATCTCCGCGAGCAACGCCAGCAGGCCCTGACCCTGCACGAGGGCGCCACGAATCTCACCGTCGGCCCGCGAAAGATCGCAACGCTCGAACTCGACCGCGGCTGAGTGCCCACGCCTGATCGATAGCAAGAACTCCTGCTTGAATACATAGTTCAACAATGTATAATGCCGCTATGGATAGAAGGCTCTCCGCATAGGCATGGAAATCAACAAGGACCTGGTTGCCGCTTCCTCCACGCCGATCGTGCTCGCGATCCTCTCCGAGGGGGACAGTTATGGCTACGCCATCATCAAGCGAGTAAAAGAGTTGTCGGGCGGCAACATGGAATGGACGGACGGGATGCTCTACCCGGTCCTGCACCGCCTCGAGCGACTTGGCCACGTCGAAGCGCGCTGGGAAGCCTCGGAGATCGGCCGCCGCCGCAAGTACTACCGCATCACTCCCGGAGGACGCGCTCAGCTCTCCGAAGAGCGAAGGCAGTGGCAGGCCGTAGATGCGACCCTTCATGGGATCTGGGGCTCGCTCTCCCTTTCCGTCCCGGCCGCGGCCGAGCCATTACCACAAGGAGCGTGAGCCATGGCCCCTTTGCCTGATGCGACGATGCTCGAAGAGCAGATCGGGCAGTGGCGCAGCTACCTCCGCCGCCGGCAGGCCATCCACACGGTCGACGTGGCGGAGCTCGAAGATCACCTGCGCGAGCAGGTCGCGAACCTGGTGCAGGCGGGGCTCGCCACCGACGAGGCGTTCCTGGTGGCCGTGAAGCGGATGGGCGATCTCGATGCGCTCTCGCGGGAGTTCGCGCGTGAGCACTCCGAGCGCCTCTGGAAGCAACTCGTCGTTCTTCCCTCGGATTCCGGAACGCCTCCGGCCGCGGCCCGAACCGATGCCGTCGTCGCCTTCGCTCTGGCAGTCGGCGCGGCCCTGCTGGTGAAACTCCCGGCGTTCTTCGGCGTCGATCCCGAAAAGAACCCCGTCTTCTACGTCCACAACGTGCCGCTCTTCGTCCTTCCTCTCCTGGCTGCATACTTCGCCTGGAAGCGCCGTCTGGACAAGACCCTCATCCGAGGCCTGGCCGCGGCGTTCGTCGTGGCCGGCGTCTTTGCGAATATCTATCCGTGGGTGCCGACCGGCTCGACGCAGTCCCTCTCAGCCCTGCATCTGCCCATGGCTCTCTGGTTCGCGGTGGGGATCGCGTACGCGGGCTCCCGCTGGCGGCACGTGGCGGGGCGCATGGACTTCATCCGCTTCTCCGGCGAGCTCTTCATCTACTACGTGCTCATCGCCCTGGGAGGCGGCGTCTTCACCGGATTCACGCTGATGATCTTCGAGGCGATCGGGATCAATGCGGAGCGCTTCGTGCAGCTGTGGCTTCTGCCCTGCGGCGCGGCGGGGGCGGTCCTCGTCGGCTCGTGGCTGGTGGAAGCGAAGCAGAGCGTCATCGAGAACATGGCGCCCGTGCTGACCCGCCTCTTCACTCCTCTCTTCGCGGCGATGCTCGTCACGTTCCTGGCTACGCTGCTCTGGACCGGGCGGGGGATCGGTATCGACCGGAACGTGCTCATCGGGTTCGACCTGCTCCTCGCCCTGGTCCTCGGCCTGCTCCTCTATTCCATATCGGCGCGAGACCCCGGCAAGGCTCCGGGCGCCTTCGATGTGGTCCAGGTCGTGGTGGTGATCGCCGCGCTCCTTGCTGACGCGGTGGCGCTCTCGGCTATCGCCGCCCGCATCTCCGAATTCGGCCTCAGTCCCAACCGTGTGGCCGCGCTCGGTGAGAACGTCATCCTGCTCGTCAATCTCGGCTGGTCGGCCAATCTCTATGTCGGCTTCCTGCGAGGGAAGCGGTCGTTCGCGGACCTCGAACGCTGGCAGACGGATTACCTGCCCGTCTACCCGGCGTGGGCCGCCCTCGTCGTGATCGTGTTTCCGCCGTTGTTCGGCTACCTCTGATCGCGTCTCGCGCGGGCGCCGCTCCGCTGCCCCCCGGTCCCTCCGATAGAGTCGGGCCTCATTTTGGAAGGAGCTGCCGAATGACGATGCAACGGATCGATGGACGGCCAGGGCGCGGGCTATGGGCGATCATCCTGTTCCTCTCCGCCCTGGGTGGGACGCCTTTGCGAGCGCACGCCGCTGAGCCGCCGAGCGTCGACCTTCCCTCGCATCTCGCGCGAGTGCTGACCGAATACGAAGCGGCCTGGCAGGGGAAGGACGCCGCAGCCCTCGCCTCTCTCTTCGCCGAAGACGGCTTCGTCCTTTCGAGCGGCGTTCCGCCGGTGCGGGGCCGCGCGGCCATCGAAAAGCACTACACCGGGCAGGGCGGGCCCCTCTCCCTCCGCGCGCTCGCCTATGCGACCGAAGGCTCCACGGGGTACATCATCGGCGGGTATGCCCGGCGGAAGGGAGAAGCCGATGTCGGCAAGTTCACGCTTACGTTGCGGAAGAACGAACAGGGCCGATGGCTGATCATGTCGGACATGGATAACGGCAATTCGAGACCGTAGCGGCGTGCGGGTGCACTCCCCGCGCCGGGCCCGCGGTGACGACTACTTGCGGTGTTTCGTAATGCAGAAGTCGTACACGTAGCCGCCGAGCACGCCGCCGATCAGGGGACCCACGATGGGGACCCACCACCACGAGTTTCCCGCGGAGAAGACCTCGCCGCCCCATCCCGCGACCGCGGTGAAGAGACGGGGGCCGAAGTCGCGTGCGGGATTGATGGCGTAGCCCGCGTTGAAGCCGAAAGTCATGCCGATGAGGACAACCGCCGCGCCCACCAGGATCGGCTGAAGGCGCGCTTCCGCCGCGAAGTTGTCCTTGTCCCCGAGGGCGAGAACCAGCAGGAGGAGCAAGGCGGTGCCGACGATCTGGTCCACGAGGCCGCCCGGCACGTTGCTCAGGAAGTCCTGCGGATAGGTCGCGAAGATCCCCGCGGTTGCCTTCGCTCCCGTTACCAGGCGCGTGCCGCCGTCGAAGTGGTTGAAGGCTTCGCGATAGGTGAGGAAGGTGACCGCGGCGCCCGCGAACGCCCCCGCCACCTGGGCCAGGCAGTAGGGCGCCACCTTCGACCACGGGAAGCCCCGGTGGACGGCGAGGGCCAGGGTCACGGCCGGATTCAGGTGCGCTCCCGAAACGCCGGCGGAGACGTAGATCGCCATGGTGACCGCGAGGCCCCACGCGATATTGATCGAAATGTAGGTGCCGTTCGCGTTCCCCGACAGCACCACCTGGGCCACCACCGCCGAACCAAAGACGAGGAGGACGAAGGTCCCCAGGAACTCCGCGAGCGCTTCCCGCGCCGTCCCGTTCAGCATGTCTGCCTCATTTCTGCGATCTCCTTGTGGCCCCCCTCGGGCCGATCTCCAGGGTCACCGGCTCGCCGTCGAGGGGCAGCGCCGCGCTCCCCGTCCAGGAGAACAGGCTCGGCTCCGGAAGGTCCGCGGCGCTCATCATGAAGACCTTGTTCACCCGCCGCAGGTGCGCCGGTCCCGCGGCGTTCCCTGGCGGAACCTCATCCTTCTTCGGAGGACGCGCGTGCGCGCGAACCTGAAGGGAGACGATGTCCTTCGAGGCGGTGCCGGCCGGCAAGGCCACCGAGCCCCGGAAACAGCTGTTGGGGAAGTTGTCGGGGGAGCGGGAGATCCGGAACTCCCTGACCCCGTAGGTCGAGTCGAAGAACCGCGGCGCCTGGCCCCCGTGGGACACCCCGAGAGAGAACGTGAAGGTCGCGAATGTGGTGTCGTCCGAGGCGGTGCAGAGCTCGACCACCGTGTACCGGCTGGGGTCGAAGATGCGCTTCGAGCCAGGGGCGGGGGTTGCGGCCACGCGCTTTTCCCGGCGCGCCTCCCGCGCGGTCACCGCATAGGTCCAGGGGTTCTCGTCCATGACCTTCTCGCGCGAGGCGTCGGTCAGGTCGAAGGCGGTGGGGGCGGGCGCGAAGCGCTGCTCGGTCACCCCCCCGTCCTTGACCATGTTGTTGTCGGTGACCACGTAGAGCAGCGGATGGCGTCCCTCACGCCGGCCCTTGAAGGGGACGATCTCATGGTCCTTGCCCTGGAACGTCTCCTCGATCACGCGGCCCTCGCGGTCGAACTCGATGCCGTACACGTACTCGATGTCGGTCAGCCGGCCCCAGGTGGCGAGCAGCCGGTCCGCCGGAGTGCCGCCGTCCTCGTTGCTGAAGATCACCGAGTAGCGGATTCTCGACCCCCGCTCGGTGGCGTCGACCTCGTACCACATGAGCAGGGGCACATCCGTGAAGCGGCCGACCGTGTTGGGCCTCGCGTACAGGATCGGCGCCAGCTCCACGGCCGTGTGTTCCGGGGCCGTGGCCGCGACCGGGGTGATCGTAACGCCGGAGATAGCGACCGATCTGGGCGCCTTCCCCCACGCGCCCGTGTCGTGGGCCAGAGTCAGGGTGTGCTTCCCGAAGGCGAGCGGACCGAGCATGACCTTGTACTCCGACGCCGAAGCGCCGCGGGTGAGGAAGAGGTGCTGCGAGTATCTGCCGTCCACTTCGAGGCGGAGCACCGCGGCCTCGTGTCCCTCGCGGCCCCAGTCGCACCCGTGGCACGAAGCGTTGATGGTCGCGATCACCTCCGCGCCTTCCTTGAGCTCGAAGGCTTCGCTGCGGATGAGGGTGGCCTCGCTGGCAGCGGCTCCGGCGGCGAAGGAGGGAAGGGCGCTCAGGAACGCGGCACAGAGCCAGTGTCTCATCATCTTTCGGTGGCGGGGAGTATAGAGTCGCGCCCCACGAGTCAAACACGCCATGAGGGTTCGCTTCGAGAAAGTCGGCAAGCAGTTCGGCGCCCATCGCGCGCTGCGCGACATCGATCTCGATATCGAACCCGGCGAATGCCTGGTGCTCCTCGGTCCCTCGGGCTGCGGGAAGACGACGCTCCTGCGGCTCCTGGCCGGCCTCGAGGACGCGGACACCGGCCGAATCCTGATCGGAGAGCGGGACGTGGCGGATGTCCGTCCCGCCGATCGCGACGTGGCCATGGTCTTTCAGAACTACGCGCTTTATCCCCATCTCTCGGTTTTCGAGAATGTCGCCTTTCCCCTGAGGGCGCGCGGCGTCGCTTCCGAGGAACTCGATCGGCGGGTGCGCGCGGCGCTCTCGCGCATGGAACTCACGGCCCTCCTCGACCGGAAGCCGAGCCAGCTCTCGGGTGGCCAGCAGCAGAGGGTGGCGCTCGCCCGCGCCCTCGTCCGCAACCCCGCCGTGTATCTGATGGACGAGCCCCTCTCGAACCTCGACGCCCAGCTTCGGCTGCAGACCCGCACCGAACTCCGGCGCCTGCAGCAGGAGCTGCGCACCACCACGGTCTACGTGACGCACGATCAGAGCGAGGCGATGACGCTGGGCGATCGGATCGCGCTGCTGCGGGACGGCGCCATCGAGCAGGTGGGACCTCCGCTCGATCTGTACCGGCGCCCGTCCAGCCGATTCGTGGCGGCATTCCTCGGGAGCCCTCCCATCAACCTCTGGCCTGCGGTTGTGGGGGCTTCCGGCGCCCTCCGCGCCGCGGGCATTGAGTTCGCCCCGGGGCCGCCGAGCCGCCCCGCCCGGATCGACATCGGCGTCCGGCCAGAGGATGTGACGGTCTCGATGGAGCCGGGGCCGTCGTCGGTCGGGGGAACCGTCCTGCTCGCGGAGCCCATGGGGAACGAGACGATCGTGACACTGACGAGCGATGGAAGCCGTGTCGTGTCCCGCGCCCCCGCCGACTTCGCCCCGCGGCCGGGAAGCCCCGTGTACTTCTCCATCGCCCCCGGAAGAGCCCTGTACTTCGACGGAGAGAGCGGCCGCCGGATCGCCTGACGCGTTCAAGGATCTGGAACGTTCCAAGGCGCGTCGCTTGAGGCTGAAGCGGAGTTGACAGCCGGGAAGACCTGAGCGTATGTTGCCTCACATCCGTCAAGCGGACGTAGCGGGGATGTCTTGGTCCCTGACGATGATTCGTCCCCCGAACAATCACTGAGGAGACACATGATGAAGCGAGTTCTTATTGCGGTGATGGCGATGCTGTGCATCGTTCCCGCAGTGCAGGCCCAGGTCGACCGCGCCACCCTGTCGGGCACGGTGAGGGACTCGGGCGGAGGCGTCCTCGCCGGCGCCACGGTCACGGTCACCAACATCGCCACCAACGTGGCGAGCACGACCACCACTTCGAGCAGCGGCACCTATCTCGTGGTGAACCTCCGCTCCGGCCAG
Organism: Vicinamibacteria bacterium; assembly: GCA_019694155.1. Lineage (GTDB taxonomy): Bacteria > Acidobacteriota > Vicinamibacteria > Fen-336 > JAGNNV01 > JAGNNV01. The sequence goes on from JAIBCN010000038.1 coordinate 40,210, forward strand.
TACCTCATCGAGGCCGAGGCCAAGGGCCTCCAGAAGTCGGTCCAGAGCGTCATCCTCCAGATCGGCCAGCGCGGCCGCGTCGACATCACCCTCGGGGTCGGTCCCCTCACCGAGTCGGTCACGGTCGAAGGCGCCCAGCGCCTCCTGGATACGGGTGAGGCGACCCTCGGCACGGTCGTCGACAACGACGCGATCGGCAAGCTCCCCCTCGCCATCCGGAACTGGGACGACCTCCTCGCCCTCGTCCCCGGCGTGCAGGGTGACCGTTACACCGAGCAGGGCGGCGGAACATCGTTCGGCCGCACCGGCGGCGTGAACGTCCATGGCGCCCGTTCCCTCCAGAACAACTTCCTCCTCGACGGCGTTGACAACAACTCCATCTCGGAGAACGTCCAGGAGCTGACCTCGCAGGTTTCCCGCCCCTCGGTCGACGCGATCCAGGAATTCAAGATCGTCACCAGCCCCTACTCGGCCGAGTACGGCCGCTCCCCGGGCGCCGCGGTCAGCGTTTCCACCAAGTCCGGCACCAATGAGTTTCATGGCACGGTGTACGACTTCTTCCGCAACGAGGCGATGGACACCATCGACTTCTTCTCGAACCGCGCGGCGGCTCTCACCAACACCACGCCGGTGAAGCCGAGCAACAAGCAGAACCAGTTCGGCGGCAACCTCGGAGGTCCGCTCGTCAAGGACAAGGCGTTCTTCTTCGTCGACTACGAGGGCACGCGCATCACCCGCGGCGTCACCCGTCTCACCGTGGTCCCGACCGCCGATCAGCGCAACGGCATCCTGCCCGGCGTGCGCGACCCGCTCACCGGCCAGCCCTTCCCCGGCGGCGTGATCCCCGCGAGCCGCATGGACCCCATCGCGGTCGCCATCATGGGCCTCGTGCCCATGCCCAACCAGCCCGGGGCCAACAACTTCTTCCGCCAGGCCGACCTCATCGACAACTCCGACCGCGTCCTCGGTCGCCTCGACTACAAGGTGGGCTCCAATGACAGCTTCTTCGCCCGCTACATGTACTCGAACCGCGACCGCCAGATTCCCGGCGCCTTCGGCGGCGTCATCGACGGCACCGGCACCTCCGGCTTCGGCAACCAGAAGATCAAGACCAACGCCGCGGTGCTCGGCTGGACCCACATTCTCTCCCCCAGCATGGTGAACGAGTTCCGCTTCTCCTGGTCCAAGTCCGACTCGGACGCCGTTCATCAGGCCTTCGGCATCGCTCCTCCCGCGAATGCGACCATCCCCAACACGGTCACGAATCCGGTGGTGGCCGGCGGTTACGCGGGCATCACCATCGACGGTTTCTTCGGCGGCTCCGGCCTCGGCCGCCTCGGTTCTCCGGACTTCCTTCCGAAGTTCCAGCACACCCAGCAGATGGAGTTCGTGGAGAGCCTCTCCTGGCTCAAGGGCAATCACTCGCTCAAGTTCGGCGTGGACATCATGGCCCCCATGGAGAACGAGTACTACGACGTGCCCGCCGGCCGCGGCGCGATGCGGTTCCGCAACAGCTTCACCGGCAGCGCGATGGGGGACTACCTCCTCGGCTACGTCTCCGACTTCCAGCTGAGCAACGTCTGGATCGTCAACCAGGTGCACTGGGCGTCGATGTTCTACGTGCAGGACGACTGGAAGGTGAACTCCAAGCTGACCCTGAACCTCGGGCTCCGCTATGACTTCATCACTCCCGCCATGGAGAAGAGCAACGCCCAGACCAACTTCAATCCCGCGGGCGGGGGAAGCCTGGTCTTCGCCAAGGACGGGTCGCTCCAGGAGCGCGGCCTCGTGAATCCGGACAAGAACAACTTCGCGCCCCGCGTGGGTGTCGTCTACTCCCTCGATGAGAAGACGGTCCTCCGCGGCGGCTGGGGCATCTTCTACAACCTGTTCGACCGCGTCGGTTCCGAAGATCAGCTGGCCCTGAACCTTCCCGGCCTGAACAACACGTCGATCACCCAGACCTCGGGCTCGCCCGTGTTCTTCCTGAAGAACGGGCTCCCCATCAGCCAGTTCCTCACCGCGCCGAATCTTGACCCGGCCGCCGGCCAGCTCAAGAGCAAGCGTATCCGCGCAGTGGCGCAGGACGCCCCGAAGACAACCCTGACCCAGGCGAGCTTCGGCATCCAGCGCGAGCTCATGAAGGGGGTCGTGGTCACGGCCGACTTCGTGTGGACCAAGGGCAGCAACCTCGCCTCCCTGGTGAACCTGAACCAGCCGCTGCCGAACGCGGCCGGGAACAACGCTTTGGGCGCCCTTCCCTATCCGAACTTCGGATTCGTGGAATGGCGCGCGCAGGACGCGAAGTCCGACTACAAGGGCGTCGACTTCGGCATCGAGCGCCGCTTCTCGAAGGGCTACGGCTTCGGCGTCGCCTACACTCTCGGCGAATCGAAGGACAACGCATCCGAGCAGCTCTCCACCCAGGGCTCGAATGCGTTCCCGCAGAACGCTCGTGACTTCTCGGGCTGGTACGGCCCGAGCGACTACGACGTCCGTCACCGCCTGGCCGTCAACTTCGTGGCCGAGCTGCCGTTCGGCAAGGGCAAGAAGTGGGCCAAGGAAGGGTTTGGCGCCGCCATCCTCGGCGACTGGACCCTCTCCGGGATCTACACCTACCGCAGCGGACGGCCCTTTACCGTCAACCAGTCCGGCAACAACGTGGGCACCAACATGACCGGCCTGCCCAACCAGATCGGCGATCCGGAGAGCGGCGTCGACCGGAGCTGCAACTCCACGACCGACTGCGCGGCGGTGGTGAAGTGGTTCAACCCCACGGCGTTCCAGGCGGTGGTGTCGGGGAACTTCGGCAACGAGCAGCGGAACCAGCTCCGGGGACCGAACTACAAGAGCTTCGACTTCACCCTGCAGCGCAGGATCAACGTCAGCAAGCGCGTCGGCGCCACCTTCCGCTGGGATGTCTTCAACGCCTTCAACACCGTGAACTTCGGCCTGCCGAACCGCAACCTCACCGACACCGCGAACGTGGGCACGATCACGAGCCTCGGCGGCGATCCGCGGCTCATGCAGGTTTCGCTGCGGCTGACGTTCTAGCCGCGACGGTCGTGAACGGCGCGTCGTCTCCCGGCCCGAGGGGCGGCGCGTCGTTCGCTTTAAGGGGCGGTCGTCGTCGTCACTCGAGCAGGATTAGCCTCGTCTTATGAGAAACGCCCTTCTTGTCGCCGCCCTAGCCCTGGCTCTCGCGAGCCCGGGCCGCGGACAGACCGGACTTCCGGCTGCCCCGGCGCCCCCCGGGCCGCGCCTCGTCGTCGTGGTCTCGGTCGACCAGATGCGATACGACTACCTGGTTCGCTTCAAGCCGCTCTTCACCGGCGGGTTCAGGACGCTCATCGACCGAGGCGCGATCTTTTCGAACGCCCGCTACCGCCACGCGAACTGCGAGACCGGTCCCGGCCACTCGGTGATCCTCTCGGGTCGCAACGCCTGGCAGTCGGGGATCGTGGCCAACTCATGGTTCGATTCCGAGCTTCTGCGGACCGTGAACGTGGTGGACGATCCCACCGTCCTCCCCGTGGGCGGGCCCGGTCGGGGCGCATCGCCCGCGAACTTCGTCGGCTTCACCCTGGGCGACGTCCTGAAGCACACCCGCCCCGGAGCGAAGGTGGTCGGGGTCTCCATGAAGGATCGCGCAGCCATCCTGATGGCCGGGCCGCGGGGCGACGCCGCCTACTGGTACGAGCAGGCGACAGGCGAGTTCATCAGCAGTACCTACTACATGAAGTCCGCCCCTCCGTGGCTCGACCAGATCAACCGCCGCCGCGTGCCCGATTCCTACGGGGGCAAGTCGTGGACCCGGCTGGCCGACGACCCCGGTCTGTACCTGAAGTATGCGGGTGAGGACAACGTGCCCACCGAAGCGGATACGAAGAACACCACTTTTCCGCATGCCCTCCCCGCCGCCGGAACCCCGGCGCTCTACGACAGTTTCCGTCGCACTCCCTTCATGGACGAGCTGACCCTGGACGTGGCGCTCCAGGCCATGAACGCGCATGGTCTTGGCGAAGACGAGGTGCCGGACGTGCTCGCGGTCGGCTTCTCCGCGACCGACGTGATCGGCCACGCCTTCGGTCCCGATTCCCAGGAGATGCTGGACCAGCTGCTGCGCCTGGACCGGATCCTGAAGCGACTGCTCGACGCGGCCGAGGCGAAAGCCGGGGCCTCCCGCACCCTCATGGTTCTCACCGCCGATCATTCGGTGATGCCACTCGTCGAGTCGCTTCAGAAGCAGGGCCTCGAGGCGCGGCGGGTGTCGCCGGGGTCGCTGCAGGCGGCGGGGATGAAGGCGCTCGAGGCGCGCTTTCCCGGCGCCAGGGACATCGTGGCCTCTTACCTGGCGCCCGATTTCTACCTGAACCTCGATTCGATCGCGCGCCAGGGGCTGCGGCGCAAGGATGTCGAGCAGACCCTCGCCGACGCGCTCCTCGCCACCGGCGACGTCGCGAAGGTCTACACCGCATCCTCGTTCGCGGGGGAGCCCCCCTCTCCGTCCGAAGATCCTTACTTCGACCCGGTGCGGCGTTCCTACTTCGCGCCCCGCAGCCCCCACGTGATCGCCCGGCTCAAGGAGTACATGTACCTGACTTCCTACCCTGGCGGCACCGGCCACGGGTCTTCCTATGAGTACGATCGTCACGTGCCTTTGGTCTTCCTGGGCTCGAGGATCAAGGCCGGGACGTACGAGCTGGAAACCGGGCCGGAGGACATCGCACCTACCCTCGGCCTCCTGCTCGGGATCGACTACCCCCTTCAGGACGCCCGCCGCCGCCTCACCGAGATGATCCAGAACTGAGCGCGACACGTTCCGCGCACCCTCCGAGGTCGATCCCATGACTGAAGCAAGCCGCATGCGACTCACCGTCCAGAAAGGCGCGGAGTTCTGGAATGATTCGTGTTCCCTGACCGAGCTCGCGGACGCGGTGGCGCACGGCGCAACCGGCGCCACTTCGAACCCGGTCATCGTGTCCGCGGTGGTCAAGGCTGATCCGAAAACGTGGAACCCGGTCCTCGACGACATCGTCGCCGCCAACCCGACCGCGACCGAGGACGAGATCGCCTGGCTCCTGATCGAGGAGATCGGCCGTCAGGCCGCGAAGATACTTCTGCCCGTGCACGCGCGCACGGCTGGAACGCAGGGGTACCTCTCCATCCAGGTGAGCCCCAAGTTCCACGCGAACGCGGATCGCATGATCGAGCACGGACGCGCTCTCGCCGGCCTCGCCCCCAACATCGCGATCAAGATCCCTTCCACCGCGGCCGGAGTGAAGGCGGCGGAGGAGCTCGTGGCCGAGGGCATCAACGTGAACGCCACCGTCAGCTTCACGGTCTCGCAGGCGGTGACGGTGGCCGAAGCCTTCGAGCGCGGGCTCGACCGGGCGCAGAAGGGCGGGGCCGACATGACGCGCCTGCATCCCTACATGACGCTGATGGTGGGACGCCTCGACGACCTCCTGCAGCGGGTGATGGTGAAGGAGCAGATCGCCATCGACCCCGGGTACCTCGCGTGGGCCGGCATCGCGGTGTTCAAGCGCGCTCATGAGATCTTCACGAAGCGGGGCTTCAGAGCCTCGCTCCTCGCCGCCGCCTACCGCCACCATCTTCACTGGTCGCAGCTCATCGGGCCGGGGGTGATCCTCACCATGCCGTACGCCTGGTGGAAGCAGTTCGAGGCTTCGGACATCGAGGTCGAGGAGACGCTCGATCGGAAGGTCCGCCCCGAGGTGCTGGAAGCCCTTCAGCGCAAGTTCAGGGACTTCAACCTCGCCTACGATGAGGGTGCTCTCGCCCCGCCGGCTTTCGCGTCCTATGGCGCGAGCGTTCACACCCTCAACCAGTTCCTCGGCGGCTACCAGGAACTCCTCGGGCTCGTGAGAGAGCGCATGCTGGAGCCGCGTCCGCAGGGCGCCCGGTAGACCCGAGACGCCCTGCGCGCGTGACGCTCTACGGCCGGGGCTTCGCCAGGCCCGGCGTCGGGGCCTTGTTCAGCGAGAGCACGTTCCCGAGCAGGCGATAGGCGCCGGGGACGCCATAAGGCAGCTGGCGGTGGAAGGCGTAGGCGAAGTAGGTGTAGTGACCCTTGCCGTAGGTCGCGTGCAGCCATCCTCCCTTCTGCTTCTCCTGGCCCTTGTCCCAGGTGGCGATCATCGGCGTGTAGGCCTTGTCCCACTCCGTGAAGAACTTCGAACCGCGCTGCTCGACCCAGTTCTCGAAGTCGGCGGCGGTGATCTTGTTCGGATAGTTGAAGACGGGCTCGGTCGGGGCCAGGATCTCCACCGGCGAGTCCTCCTCGGAGACCTCCTCGGCCCGGGCCGGCAGCTGCGCGGGGTAGGGCGCCCACTTGTTCGGGATGAACTCCTGGGTGTTGTAGAGGACCACCATGTTGCCGCCCGCCTTGACGTAGTCGAGCAGCCGCTGGTTGTAGGTCTTGAGGTCGTCGCGGACCGCGTAGGCGCGCGTGCCGGTCATGATGGTGTCGAACTGCTGCAGGTTGGCGCTCGCGAGCTCCTTCTCACCAAGCAGCGTCACGGTGGCGCCGAGCTGGGCGAGGCCCGCGGGGACCTGGTCGCCGACTCCCATGACGTAGCCGACCTTGAGGCCCGCGGGCACGGTCACGTCGATGCCCCGCACGCTGATGGTGGAGGGGCGATAGAGGAGGCGGGTCTCGAGGTCGCGCTTCGCGATGATGGAATAACCCTCGGTGTATTCGCGCCCGTTCGCCTTCGCCACCGCCTGGATCTCGTAGCCCTTGTTCTCCAGGGAGGGGATGGAGACCGTGAATTTGTAGACGCTCCGTTCGCCGGCGCGCGCGTACTTGAAGGGCTGGCTCGCGGGAGTGGAGGTCCAGCCCGTGGGGAGCTTCAGCGACAGATCGCCCGCGATGTCACCCTCGACGTTGTTCAGGAGGTCGACTTCTACCGCGACCCGCTTTCGCAGCGCCTTGAGGGGCACCACCGCGGAACCGGGGCTCACGGTGAGGGCGAGGGCCGGGACCACACGCAGTTCCCGCATCTCGTAGCCGTAGGGCAGGTTGCTCTCGCGGCGCGTCACGACCTCCCGCGCCTCCACATCGACGCCCTCGACGGTATAGCGGGCCAGCGCGACCGCCGGGGCCTCGGACGCCGGCCGGTGAATCTGTTTCGCGTCGTTGATGTCGTAACGCGACTGCTGGATGGTCGGCCGGGTGAAGTAGGGCTTCGAAGAGAGCCCGACGTCATTCGCGAGAGTGACCGAGAACCGCTGAATGCCGGTGTTGTTGTACTTGAGCGAGGTCATGGGCGCCGCGCCCGTGGGGCTCGCCTGCCAGCCGGAGGCGGTGCTGAGGGTGATGCCGCGCAGGGTGACGTCGCTCGCGCTGCGGTTGGTGAAGAAAGCGCGCACCTCGAAAGTCTGTCCCGGAACGGGAGCGGCCATGGTGGGCGGCGGCGCGAATTCGGCGAAGGGACCGGTCGCCTCCGGCACGCCGGCCGGCTGGGCCATGGCCTTGAAGTCGACGCCCAGAGCCGCGGTGATGGCGGACTCGAACTGGCGCTCTTTGACCTTCAGGAGGAAAGTCGCCTCGGGTTCCCCCGTCCCGAGCGCCGACAGAGCCTCGCGGGTCGCCTTGAGGCCGCGGGCGAGAGCGGGCACGGCGAGGGAGGGGTTCGTCATCGAGAAGGCCGCCACCGCGTTCGTCACCTCGCGGTCGATGGTCTGCAGCAGGGCATCGACGCCCGCGGGCGCGGGCCGCCCAATCGTCTTGAACAGGCCGGGAATGGTGGTGTCGATCCCGTCGAAGAAGCTCTCCTCCTTGGCGGCCGAGGCCACCGTCGACCCAACGCGCTTGTAGTACCCGTACTGCGGGCCGCGCGAGAGCTGGAGGCGCCCGCTGTTCTGGGAGCGCTGGAAGGACAGGCCGATGCGGGCGAAGTTGTTGTAGGTCTCGCCGAGCCAGGGGCTGTAAGCGCCCGGGTCCACGCGGATGTTCCATTCCTCGTTCTCCCGCTGTCCGCCCACGTAGACCTTCAGGGGCTGCCACGGCCGCAGGCCCTCGGCGATCTGCTCCGGGAACATCTTGGGGTCGCCCGCGGCCTTGAAGGCCTCCGGCGTGATCATCCCCGCGGTCTGGTGGTTGCCGTGGCCGTCGCGCTGGGTTCCCTGGAAGCGGGAGATGAGCACGAAGGGCCGGTTCATCCGGATCACCCGGACCACGTCCCGCAGGACGTTCTCCTTGCCCCATTTCCCGAGCGCCTCCTCGATGCTCTTGGAGAAGCCGTAGTCCGCGACGGTGGTGAAGTACTGGTCATCGACGCCGTAGTACCGGTCGGCATCGATCAGTTCCTCGGTCCGGATGAGCCCGAGGCCATCGAAGAGCTCGGAGCCGATGGCGTTGTCGCCCGACTCGCCGCGATTCAAGGTGAGGAGCGACAGTCGTGCTCCCTGGCCGCGGGAGAGCTGGGAGAGGACGCCGCCGTGCTCGTCGTCGGGATGCGCGGTGGTGTGCATGGCGCTCGCGGTTGTCTTGAGCTTGAGGATCTTCTGGAAAACACCGGAAGCTCCTTGATCCTGGGGGATCTCCGCGCCGGCAAGCGCGGGCTTCCGGCTGGTAACGAGCAGGGCGAGGACGACGGCGATGGACATCTTCAGCGATTTCATGTTTGAGACTCCGCTTGGTTGATGCGCGACGGTAGGCGAGGTGCGTCCGAAAAAAGGGGCGGGCCGAATCGACCCGCCCATCGTGTTGTGGTGAGGCCGGAGCGCAAGGCTCCCGGCCGGTCGTCAGAAGTAGAACTTGAGGGCGAACTGCATCTCGCGGACATCACCGATAGTGGAGGTGATCTTCCCGAAAGTGGCGGTGTTCGCGACACTCGCTCCCGGCAGGGAGTAGTTCTTCCAGTTGAAGAGGTTGAAAGCCTCGGCCCGGAATTCGAGCCGGCGGTCCTTGCCCACCGGGAAGCTGCGGAAGAGGGAGGCGTTCATGCTCTTCTGGCCGGGGCCCCGGAGGGTGTTCGAGCCGCAGGTCCCGAATGTGAAGGCAGCAGGCTGGCTGAACTGCGTGGTGTCGAACCACTTGTCGATGGTCTTCTCGAATCCGCTCGGCTGGGCATCGCCCAGGCAGTTGGCGCGGATCTGCTGTCCGGCGCCGGTGGTGCCGGAGACGTTGGTCGCGGTGGCCGAGAAGGGCCGCCCGGAGTTCAGGGACAGGATGCCGTTCATGCTCCAGTTGTTGAGGATCGCGCCCACGCCGTGGAACTCCGTCTTCCGGCCCCGGCCCGCGGGAAGTTCGGCCACGAAGCTCAGGACGAAGCGATGGGGAACGTCGAAGGCCACCGGGCCGTAGTCCGCCGCCATGTTGTAGGCGTTGCCGGGGAAGTTCCCCGAAGCGCCCTGTCCGGCGGAGAGGTGGTCGAGGAAGTCGGCCTTCGCCCGCGAGTAGGTGTACGAGGCGGTGAACCCGAGTCCGCGGGTCATGCGGCGCTGCAGCTTGGTCTGGAGGGCATGGTAGTCGGAGCGGCCATTCGTCACGATCTGCTCCAGGAAGGCGGTGCCGTAGCCGTACTGCGCGTACGGGAAGACCACGGTCGAGGGCCCGGTGATCTGACCCTGGTTCAGGTTGCGAAGCCTCCGGCCGTTGCGGATGATGTTGCCGACATACTCCAGTGAAAGCACGGTGTTGGAGAACACCTGGTATTCCGGGCCTGCGCTGAACTGATAGACGATCGGCGTCTTCTGGTTCGGGTCCTGGATGCGCCACTGAAGGAGGGCCGGGTTCACGTTCGCAAGGGTGGGGGTGGTGAAGCCGTTCTTCAGGGTCAACACCGGCGCGGTGTTCGCGTTCGCCGCGGTGACGTTGACGTCGACCAGCTGCGGCGGGTTCAGGGCCATCTGGGCTTCGGAACCGTAGCGATCACTGTTCTGATAGAAGATCCCGAAGCCCGCGCGCATGACGAGCTTTTCCGAGGCCGAGTAGGAGATGGACAGGCGCGGCGCGACGTTGTTCTTGTCGGGATGCACGAGGGTCTGTTCGTACATGCTGCCCGATTCCTTCGCCACGATTCGCTGGCCGGTGGCGGGGTCGATGTTGGTGAGGGCGTGATCCTCGTCCTGTGTGGGAGTGAAGTACTCGTAGCGGATTCCGTAGTTGATGGCCAGCTTGTTGGTTGGCCGCCAGGAATCCTGGGCGAAGAACTGGATGCCGTCGGTGAAGAGCTTGGCTTCGTGGAAGAGGGTGATGCGCTGCGCGGAAGCCATGCCGAGGAGGAAGTCCCCGATGCCTGAGCCCGTGTAGCGCGCGTCGCTGAATGTCGCCGCGCCGTTCAGGGCGACGAGGTCGATGTAGTCCACCTTGTCGCGCCTGACCTCCGCCCCGAACTTGAAGGAGTGGCTGCCGCGCTGCCAGGTGGTGTTGGCGGAGAACTGGAAGACCTGGGCGGTCTGGAACTGGGGCCGGAACGACGGGCCGCCGAGCCGGGTCAGGCCGGCGATGTTCATGGCCGCGAGGCCGCCCGTGTAGCGGGGGTCGGCGGGAATGCCGGTGATCCCGTACTCCTTGTTCGAGTCCGTTCCGAACGCCTTCTGGTAGGTGTTCCCCTGGATCTTGTTCCAGCCGAGGCGCACTTCGCTGAACACCGACTGCTTCAGGGCGCGCGACCAGCCGAGGACCGCGCTCTGGCCGGTGATGTCGATGTCGGAGTTGAAGTCGCCGGAGACGACCGGGCCGAGGACGGGGGGCTCGTTGCGCTTGTTGTTGTAGCGGCTGTAGCGGACGAAGACGGAGTCCTTGCCGCTTTCGCTGGGCTTCGCGTCGACCCTGACGTCGAAGGAGTTCACGTCGTTCTGAAGGATGCCGTTGCTGATGTAGTTGGCGCCCGCCGCGCCGAACCGGCCGGCCTGTCCTTCGATGGCCTGGGCGGCGGGAACGTTGGGCAGGGGATAGAGATTGATCAGCTTCGCGGCGATGGGGTCGAAGCACGAAGGCGAGATCACCTTGGTGGTGGTGTTCACGCAGCCGGCGGGAACGAACGAGTTCGCGGTGAGCGCTCGGGACAGCTCGGAGAGGTCTCCCTGCCGCATGCGCGCGGTGGGAACGGTGGCGAGGTCCGTGACCGCCTTGTCGCTGCGGGTGATCTGGTAGTCGCCGAAGAAGAACACCTTGTTCTTCTTGATCGGTCCGCCGAGAGTGAAGCCTCCGATGTACTGGTTGTACGGGCCCTTCGCGCGGTTCGCCGCGATGTTCTCGAAGGTATTGGCGTTGAACTTCTCGTCGCGCAGGAAGCCGAACACCGTTCCCCGGTAGGCGTTCGTGCCCTGCTTGATGGAGGCATTGATCACGGCCCCCGCCGACTTGCCGAACTCCGCTGAATAGGTCCGGGTCTGGACGCGGAACTCCTCGAGCGCGTCGACCGGGGGCTGAACCACCTGGGCGGAGCGCTCCTGCAGGTTGGTGGAGCCGGAGTTGTTGTCGGCGCCGTCGAGCGAGTAGTTGTTCCAGGTGCCGGGGTTGCCGTTGGCGTTGAAGGAAGTGTCTTCGCCGAGGGACGCGAGCTGGCGGCCGCCGGGGACGACGCCCGTCTGCAGAAGAGACAGCTCCGCGTAGCGGCGGCCGAGGAGCGGCAGGTCGGTGAGCTGCTTCTGGTCGACCACATGGCCCATTTCCCCGGTCTGGGTATTGAGAAGGGGCGCTTCACCAACCACCGTTACTTCCTCGGTCATGACGCCCACATCCAGCTTGAAGTCGGCCTGGAGCCGTTCCTGGACATGCAGTTGCAGTCCGGAGCGCACGGCCTTCTTGAAGCCGGACATCTCGGCGGTGACGAGGTACTTGCCGATCTTCAGGTTCGGGAAGGTGTACTGGCCCTTGCTGTTGGTCACTTCGCTCATCCGGAAGCCGCTCCCTTCCTGGGTCGCCACCACGGTGGCGCCGGGCAGGACGCCGCCCTGGCCGTCGGTCACCGTGCCCACGATGGAGCCGGCGTCGATCTGGGCCTGGGCCGTCATGGGAAGAAGGGTCAAGGACGCAGCCAGAGCCAGCAAACCGCAGGCTGGGGCCAGGCGAAACGCGCGCGATGCGTTCCTGAGGAAGGTGTTCATTGGGATCACTCCTGAAAGGGGTAGAGAGTTGCACATGGCGAAGATCCGGACAATTTCCCGCGCCCAGGCACTGTCGGTTGCGGAAACATTACTCCGAAGGAACTCTGCTGTCTAGGACTTTGGAACGTTCCAGCCCCGCGCATTCAATGGTCCGACCATCACCCCGGCCCGCCTCGCCAGCCGGAACCAGGAGCCCCGATTAGAGTAGCCATCATGACGTCTTCCGAGTCGCCCAAAGAGAGCGCCGAAAAGCACGCGCGGGCCCTTCGCCTGCCCTTCGTATCGATCGAACACGACGCCTCCGACCCCGCTCTTTGGGAGGGCCTGAGCCTCGAGACCCTCGTCCGCTTCTCCTGCGTCCCCTGCGGGCGCGCGGGGGCGCGGCTGGTTCTCGCCTTCGCTCCGCCTCTGTCCCTCGAGCGGATATCCGAAACCGAATTCGCCCTGGGAAGGCCGATCGACGCGGTAGTGGCGACCGCCCAGGACATCGCCGAGGGGTTGCGGCGAAAGCGTGGGGGCGAGACCCTGCTCGACCGCGCGCGTGAGGATCTGGGGGCGGGCTTCGAGCTGGTGTCGGAAGAGGACGGGAAGGTCGTGGACCTGGAGACGATGGCCTCCGAGAGCCCGATCGTGCGCCTCGTCGACTCCCTGCTTCTCGGCGCGATCGAGCGCCGCGCCTCCGATATTCACATCGAGTCCAAGGACCGGGCCGTTCTCGCGAAGTACCGCATCGACGGAGCGCTCTATGAGGCCACCGCCCCCGTGGAGAAGCGCCACGCGGAGACCATCGTCTCCCGCATCAAGGTCATGGCCGAACTCGACATCGCGGAGAGGCGCATCCCCCAGGACGGCCGCTTCCGTCTCCGGGTCTCGGGAAGGACGATCGACTTCCGCGTTTCCGTCATGCCATCGATCCACGGCGAGGACGTGGTGATCCGCATCCTCGACCGCGAGTCTCTCTCCAAGGAGTTCCAGGAACTCCGTCTGCAGGCGCTCGGGTTCGACGACGCGCAGCTGGCGACGCTCCGCAAGTACGTGGCCGAGCCCTACGGAATGATCCTGGTCACCGGGCCCACGGGGAGCGGCAAGACCACCACCCTCTACGCCGCCCTCAACGAGATCGCGAGCACCGAGGAGAAGATCGTCACCATCGAAGACCCCGTCGAGTACCAGATCGCCGCCATCACCCAGGTCCCGGTGAACGAGAAGAAGGGCCTCACTTTCGCCCGCGGGCTGCGCTCCATTCTGCGCCACGACCCCGACAAGATCATGGTCGGGGAGGTGCGCGACCCCGAAACCGCGCAGATCGCGGTGCAGGCGGCGCTCACCGGCCACCTCGTCTTCACCACCGTCCACGCGAACAACGTTTTCGACGTGATCGGTCGCTTCCTGCACATGGGCGTCGATCCTTACAACTTCGTCTCCGCCCTGACCCTGGTGCTGGCCCAGCGTCTGGTCCGGGTTCTGTGCCGCTCCTGCCGGCAGGCGGTCACCATCTCCGAGGCGGAATGGCGCGCCTCCGGCATTGACCCCATCCGTTTCGCCGGCCATGTGGTCTACGACCGCGGGACGTGCGAAACCTGCGCTTCGAGCGGTTTCTTCGGCCGGCGCGCGGTGGGCGAGCTGCTCGAACTCCATGACGACATCCGCCAGCTCATCCTGGAGCGCCGCCCCGTGGGCGAGATCAGGAAGAAAGCCCGCGGCGCGGGCATGCGGACCCTGCGCGAGGGCGCCATCGACAAGGTCTACGACGGGACCACCAGCCTGCGCGAAATCAACAAGGTGACGTTCGTCGAATAGGGGGAAGCGTGAGCATTCCAGAGAATCCGGGGGACGAGGAGGTCCGCGCCCTTCTCGAGCGGGTGAAGCGAATCGCGGTGGTGGGGCTTTCGCCCAAGGCCCATCGGGATTCCCACCGGGTCTCCGCCTACATGCAGCGCGCGGGGTACGAGGTCGTGCCCGTGTATCCGCGCGAGACCGAGATCCTCGGCGCGCGCGTCTATCGCTCGGTCCGTGAGATCGAAGGTCCGGTGGATCTGGTCAACGTGTTTCGCCGCGCTGAGGAGCTGCCCGAGGTGGCCGCGGATATCCTCGAGAGCCCCCATCCCAATGCCCCGCCGGTCTGGTTCCAGCTCGATTGCGTCAACGAGGAAGCCATCCGGGCTCTGATTGAGGCGGGACGAAAGGTGGTCTACGACCGCTGCATCATGGTCGAGCACCGCCGCCTTCTGCCGCCACGCTAGAACGCGGCGACCCGCGGGATTACTTCGTGGGTGCGGGGGACGCGGCGGGAGCGGCGGTCGGCGCCACGGAGGCCGAGGGTGATGCCACCGCGGCGGGGGCCGCGGGAGACGGAGACGCCGTCGGGGTCAAAGGCATGCCGAGGACGTTCGTGGGCGCGGCGGCCGGGGTCGGGGAGGCCGCGGCCGGGATGGCATCGAGTACCGACGACTCCTTCTGCTTGAGCACGGCGAGCGAGATGCTCGTGATCATGAAAACCGCGGCGAGGCCGGTGGTCACGCGGGAGAGCAGGGTGGCCGAGCCTCGCGGGCCGAAGGCCGCCTGGGTGCCGCCGCCTCCGAATGCGCTCGCCAGGTCCTGCCCCTTGCCCTGCTGGAGCAGGACGACGGCGATCAGGAAGAAGCACGCAATCAGGTGCAGGATCAGAACAAGGTAGTAGAGAACGGTCATCGCTTTGTTGCCTTATGCCTCGGGTGCAGTCGTTCCAAACGGACGAAAGAGGCGAAGTATATCGAACTCTCAGGTTCGAGACGCCGCCACGATGCCAAGGAAGGATGGGGCTTCGAGGCAGGCCCCGCCCACGAGCGCTCCGTCCACGTCGGGCTCCGCGATGAGGGACGAGGCGTTGTCCGGCTTCACGCTCCCCCCGTAGAGGATCCGGATGGCGCGCGCCACCCCGTCGCCATGAGATCGCGCCACCAGCTTGCGGATGAAGATGTGGACCTCCTGCGCCTGCTCGGGGGAGGCGGTCTTGCCGGTGCCGATGGCCCAGACCGGTTCATAGGCGACCACGGAGCGCGCCGCCTCTTCGGGGGTCACGTGCCGCAGGGCGTGCTCGGTCTGCCTCTCGACCACATCGAATGTTCTCGAGGTCTCCCGCTCCTGGAGGGTCTCACCCACGCACAGGATCGGCGTCAGGGAATGGTCGAGAGCCGCCCGGGCTTTCTTCATCACGGCCTGGTCGGTTTCCCCGAACAGGTGCCGGCGTTCCGAATGCCCGAGGATCACGTGGGAGCAGCCCGCGTCCCGGAGCATGGCGGGCGAGATCTCACCGGTGAAAGCGCCCTTGCCGGCCTCGTGCATGGTCTGCCCCGCGAGACCGACCTCAGATCCCTTCAGGATCTCGCCGACCGCGGCGAGTGCCGTGAAGGGCGGGGCCACCGCGACATCGATGTCGCCAAAGTCCCGAACGCCGTCGCGCACCGCGGTGGCCAGGGCCCGCGCCTCGGCGACCGTCTTGTGCATCTTCCAGTTGCCGACGACGAAAGGACGGGGCATGGTCTCCTGGCTCCTAGCCGCCGACCGGCGCGCCGGCCTCGTCGTCCAGACACTCCACTCCGGGCAGCTTGTCGCCCCCCAGGAACTCGAGCGACGCGCCGCCGCCCGTGGACACGTGAGTGATCTGGTCCATCAGGCCCGATTCCGCGATCGCCGCCACCGAATCGCCGCCGCCCACGATGGTGGTGGCCTTCGAATCGGCGAGAGCCTTCGCCACCGCGAAGGTCCCGGCCGCGAAGGGCTTCATCTCGAAGACGCCCATGGGACCGTTCCACAAGACGAGCGCTGCCTTTTCGATCTCGTGCCGGAAGGCCGACACGGTCTCGGGGCCGATGTCGAGGCCCATCCAACCCTCGGGCGTCTCGTTGACGGAGAGCGTCTTCGTCTCCGCATCCGCCTTGAAAGCGCTCGCGACGACGTGATCGAATGGCAGCAGGATCTTGCCCTTCCCCGCGTCGAGCAGCTTGCCGGCGAGAGCGACCTTGTCCTCCTCGACGAGGCTCTTGCCCGTGTTGTATCTGAGCGCCTTGAAGAAGGTGTAGGCCATGCCGCCGCCGATAAGCAGGGTGTCCACCTTGGGGAGCAGGTTCTCGATCACCGTGATCTTGTCCGACACCTTGGCTCCGCCGATGATGGCGATGTAGGGCTGGGGCGGAGACGCGAGGGCCATGCCGAGGTAGTGGATCTCCTTGTCCATCAGCAGGCCCGCGACCCGGTGCTTGACGAACGGCGCGACTCCCGCGGTCGAGGCGTGGGCGCGATGAGCGGTGCCGAAGGCGTCGTTCACGAAGGCGGTGGCGCCCGAATCCTCAATGAGCGACTTCGCGAAGGCGGGATCGTTTCCTTCCTCCTCGGGGTGGAACCGTACGTTCTCGAGGAGAAGAACGCTTCCGGGGTTCATGGCCCGGGCGCGCTCGCGGACGTCCTCGCCGATGCAGTCCTTCGCGAGGCCAACCTCGCACTTCATCAGCTCGGAGAGACGCTTCGCCACGGGAGCGAGGGAGAGGGCCGGGGTCGGACCCTTCTTCGGCCGCCCGAGATGCGAGGCGAGGACCAGCTCCGCCCCCGCCTGGCGGAGGAAGGTGAGAGTGGGAAGAGCGGCGCGGATCCGCGTGTCCTCGGTGATCGTGGTTCCGTCCATGGGCACGTTGAAATCCACGCGCACGAAGAGGCGCATGCCCTTGACGTTTCGGAGGTGCCGGACCGTCTGCTTGGCTGCCATGGTTCCTTCTTTCCCCGCACGAGCGGAACGATGCGAGAGCGGCTAGGCGTGATCCTTGCTGTCCATGAAGCGGACGAGATCGCACATGCGGCTCGAGAAGCCCCACTCATTGTCGTACCACGCGAAAACCTTGGCGAGGTTGCCCTGCAGCACCTTGGTGAGGGGTGCATCGAGGATGGACGATGCGGGATTGCCCCTGAAGTCGATGGAGACGAGTTCTTCGGTGCTGACATCGAGGACGCCCTTGAGGGTTCCCGCGGCCGCCTTCTTCATGGCCTCGTTGATGGCTTCCGCGGTGGCCTCGCCCTTGAGCTCGACGGTGAGGTCGACCACGGAGACGTTCGGCGTGGGCACGCGGATGGAGACGCCGTCGAGCCGGCCCTTGAGTTCGGGAATGACCAGGTGGAGGGCCTTCGCAGCACCCGTGGAGGTCGGGATCATGGAGAGCGCGGCCGCGCGGGCGCGCCTCAGATCCTTGTGGGGCAGGTCGAGGATCTTCTGGTCGTTGGTGTAGGAATGGATGGTGGTCATCTGGCCTTTCACGATCCCGAAGGAGTCGTGGAGGACCTTCGCCACCGGGGCCAGGCAGTTCGTGGTGCAGGAGGCGTTCGAGACGATGTGATGGCGAGACCCGTCGTACTTGTCGTGGTTCACGCCCATCACGATGGTGATGTCCTCGCCCTTGGCCGGGGAGGAGATGATGACCTTCTTCGCCCCGCCCGCCAGGTGCACCTTCGCCTTCTCGGCGTCGGTGAAGAGACCGGTCGACTCGATGGCGTACTCGACGCCGAGGTCCTTCCAGGGCAAGGCCGCGGGGTCCTTGGTGGAGAGAACCTTCACCTTGCGGCCATCCACCAGGATGGTGTCTCCCTCCACCCGGACCTCGTGATGCAGGTTGCCGAGGATGGAGTCGTACTTCAGCAGATGGCCAAGGGTCTTGGCGTCGGTGACGTCGTTGACCGCCACGATCTCGAGGTTCTTGTCAGGGAGCGCCGCCCGCAGGATGTTCCGACCGATGCGACCGAATCCGTTGATGCCTATCCTTATCGCCATGGACGTTCGTCTCCTTCAGATATCCGTGCGCGACATCGCGCGTGCTGCAAAGGGCCGCGTGAGACCGAAGGAAGATCGGTTGACCGGACGCGCCCCGGCGAAAATTGTAATTGAGAATGACCGGGTAGGCTCTGATGCATGAGCACCATTGATCTCGCCTGCGTCGGGGAGTCTTTCGAGGATCTGATCTTCGCCGGCCTCCCGCGTCTGCCCCGGCTCGGAGAGGAACTCCGCACGAAGTCCTTCGTCCGTACCTACGGCGGGGGAGCCACCATCACCGCGGTGGCGGCGGCCCGCCTCGGCGTGCCCACGCGGATCGTGAGCGGCCTCTCGGACGGCGCCCTGGCCCGGCTCAGGGCGGAGGGTGTGCAGATCACGAACCTGAGGAAGCGGGACGAACTTCACGCCATCACCGCGGCTCTCTCGACCCCCGAAAACCGGGCCTTCGCCACGTTCGATGGCGTGAACGCCGAGTTGGGGCCGCGTTTCGTCACCGCCCTGGGCAGGGTTCAGGCGCGGATCGTTCATTGCGCTTTGTGTCCACGCGACATCCCTCCCATGGCCAGAGCCCTTCGGGCTCTGCGTGAACGCGGGGTCAAGGTGTCGCTCGACTTCGGCTACGACCTGCATCTGGCGAAGGACCCGTTTCTGCCGAGCCTCATCGCCGAAGCCGACTATCTCCTGATCAATGAAGACGAGGCCGTGCTCTACGCGAAGCGGAGGACGCTCGCGCAGGCGGCGTCCTTCTGGAGGGAGCACGCGCGCCACACCGTCATCAAGCTCGGCGCCAAAGGGAGCCTTTGGATCTCTCCCCGGGGGATCGTGGAGGAGGCGGCGCCCAAGGTCCAGGCGGTCGACACCACGGGCGCGGGTGATGCCTTCAACGCGGGGTTCCTCGCCGGACTCCTGAACGGCCTGCCCGCGCGGCGCGCGCTGAGGCTTGGGAACACGGTGGGAGCCCGGTCGACTCGCGCGGTGGGCGGCCTCGACGGCCTGCCCCGGATCGAGGAACTCTAGGTTGTTGTCTTGAGCCGGCGCGCGCCTGGAGGCCGACTCTGGGTTCTAGCCCTCGGCCTGAGTGTTCTCGCGTCTTTCGTCTGGGGCTTGCGATTCACCCGGTCCGGCCTGGCGCTTCAGGTTCGCCAGGCGGGGGGCGGCGTGGTCGCGTCGTTCGAGCACGCGAGCCTCAACACGCTTCGGACTGAAGCGCTTCAGGCGCGCAACCCGAGCGATCTGCGGGCGGAGTGGGTGGGGTACTGGGACGTTCCCGCCCCCGGCTTCGATGAATTGGTGCTGAAGAGCGACGGGGTCGCCTCCGCGCGTCTCGGCGACGCCGAGATTGCCGCGACAGGCCCGCATCGCATCCGCTCCCGCATCCCCCCAGGTCCCCGCAGGCTGTCGGTCACGTACGAGCCGGCGATGTCCGGCGCCGAGGAGGCCCCGCACCGCGAGATATTTCTCAAGGGCGTGACGTCCGACGGGAGGTCGATACCCCTCGCGCGCTCGCGAACGAGCACGCGACCTCTCTCGCCAGTCGACGAGATCGCGAGGTGGCTGAGCGTGATCCTCGCCGCCGGGGCTTTGTTCTCCTGGGGCCGCCTCTTCCTCCTCGGCGTCAAAGAGGCGGGTCTTGCGGCGATGGCGCGGCGGTGGTGGCCCGCCGTCGCGGCGGTTCTGGTTCTGGTCGCGGGGGCGCTGCGCTTCGAAGCGGTGGTCGTCACCTACTGGGGTGTCGAGGCGCCGGACTGGGCGGAAGGGCTTTCGAGCGCGATCCGCGATCTGCGCCCGGGAGGTTTCGAGCACGCGCCCACGACCCATCCCTACGAGGGCGATCCCTTCAGCTATCTCATGATCGCCAGAACGATGGGCGCTTTCTACGAGCCCAGCGTGCGGGAACCCCTTTTCCCGGCCCTCACCCGGGTTGCGCTGATGCTCTCGGGCGGGAGAGATATCGGCATCAACTTCGTGTCCGCGATCTCTTCGACCCTGGTTGCCCTCGTCATCTTCGCCCTCGGGTATCGGCTTTCCTCGGCCCTTTCGGGCGCGATCGCCGCCTTCCTGTGGACCGTCGAATGGCAGGCGATCGTTCTTTCCACCCAGGGCTGGCGCGACGACCTCTTCGCGCTGCTCGTCACCACGTGCGTCGTTGCCATGCTGGCGTTGCGAAGGAGCCCCGATCGACTCACCGGCTCTCTGCTCGGTATCGCGGGCGGACTGGCGCTCCTCACCCGGCTGACGTCATTCTCCTTCCTGATCCCCGGAGTCGCCGCCGTGCTGCTGCTTCCCGCTCCGGCCTCGCGCGGCGATCGGGTTCGCGCCGCGGGTCTCGCCGCCTTGTGGATGCTCCTCCTGGCCGGGCCGTTCATGGCGGCCTGCGCCATCGGATACGGCGACCCCTTCCATGCGATCAATGTCCATGCGGCGTTCTATTCACGTCGTGCGGGGCACGGGGCCACCGCGAACGTATCGCAGATGTTCTCCACGTTGATGTCGCCGTGGGAGTTCGTCCAGACGGGCTTGACCGGCCTCACCTCGCACCCCTTTTCGAACAAGTGGTTCGGCATCGGCGCCCTGCTCCCGGGACTCGACGAGGCGGCCCGGATCCTGGCCCTCGCCGGACTTCCCGTTCTGCTGTGGCGCGCGGACGGGGTGGTGGCGATTGTCGCCTTCCTCGGCGCGATCGCGCCCTACGCCTGGACATGGAACATCCCAGGCGGCGACGAATGGAGGTTCACCCTGCCCATCTATCCCCTCTTCCTGGTGTCGGCTGCGGTCGCCGTGGAGACGGGCTGGGGAATCTCCCTCGGCCTGACTCGGTCAGCGTCCCGCCGCGATTCCGGCCGCGCCATCGCCCGGTATGCCGCGACCGCCGCCCTTCTGGCGGGCTTCGGCTCGTGGAGCGCCCGCTGGCTCGAGTGGCGTCGCGTGTCCGAGGCGATCGAGAGCCGCCGTCCCGCGGTCATCGGCCCGGAGGCTGGGGCCCGGGTCTTCTTCCAATCGGGCTGGAAGTCGGAGGCCGGCGCTGGGAAGGCCGCGAGCTTCGCGATCGTCGGGCCGGAAGCGAGGCTTCGACTGCCCATCCCTGCGGACCTGCCCGCGCGCGTGGTCATGAGGGTGGGCGCCGCGGAGGGTCCTCTTCGTGACGTGAGGCTCCTCGTGGGGGACATGGACCTCGGGACAATCCGGGGCCAGCCCGGCCGCGCCGACCTCGCCGCCGTCACCCTCGACGCCCGCGCGCCACGGTCGCGGGGCGCGGTCGAGCTCCGTTTCCTGAGCCCGGGCTCCGCGGCCGACTCGTCTCCGCTGGTTCTCCTCTGGGTGCGGATCGAGCCCTTCTGAGCGGCCCGATCAGCCGCTCGGTCGTCTTTCGTTACTATTCACCCACCTCATGGCCCGAAGTTTCGCGTTCACCCTGGATCTGGAAAGCGACTACGCCTCGCTGCTTCCCACCGTCCGAAACCGGATTCTCGAACAGCCCGAGCGTGTGAAAACGGTGCTGAGCGCCCTGGGTGAGAAGGGCATTCGCGGCACGGCGTTCGTGGTGGGCCAGGTCATCGAGTCGTACCCGCGCATCATCGATGTCTTCCAGGAACACCGGTGGGAGTTCGAGCTCCACAGCTATTCCCACGACACGGCCCGCCCCGATACCGCCGATGAAATCGCGCGGGGCCGGGAGGCGTTCCTGCGCCGCTTCGGACGCGACCCCCTCGGCTACCGCGCGCCCCAGGGGCGGATTTCGAACGAGGGCATCGCGCGGCTGGCCGAGGCCGGGTTTCACTACGACACCAGCGTGTTCCCGTCCTACTTTCCCGATCCACTCAGGTACATCGCCATGCCCCGGGCGCCCCATTTCCGGGAGGCGCCGAGCGGAAGACGGCTGCTGGAAATACCCATGACCACGGTCACGCCGCTGCGTCTCACCCTGTCGACGTCGTACATCAAGCTCCTGGGGCCGTCCTTCTATCGCGCGGCCATCGGGGTGTTCGGCCTGCCCGAGGTGGTCTGCTTCGATTCCCATCTCCACGACTTCATCCTCGAGCCCGAGTCCTACCGCGAACTGCGGCCATTCTGGAAGTTCGTCTACGGCCGGAACCGGGACCATGGTCTTTCCATCACCCTGGATCTGCTCGATCAGATCCGGGAGCGGGGCTACGAATTCCGCTACCTTTCGGAAGTGGCCGCGGCTGCCCTGGCCGCGGTGGGGCAGCCCGTACCGGCCGGAGCCGCCGATTGACGGCCAAAGCCGCGCGCGTCCTCGTCGCGGTCCCGGCCTTCAACGAAGCGGTGACCATCGCGGAAGTCGTGACCAGGGTCCGCCGCAGCCTGCCCGGCTTCGACCTGCTGGTCATCAACGACGGCTCCACGGACCGCACCCAGGAAATCCTCGATGATCTCGGCGTCGAGACCGCGCACCATCTGTGCAACCTGGGCTACGGGCGGGCGATCCAGACCGCCATCAAGTACGCGGCTCACCACCGCTACGATGTGCTGATCACGCTCGACGCCGACGGGCAGCACGCCCCGGAGCAGGTGCTCGCCCTCTTTCACGAGTTCCAGGCCTCCGGCCACCACTGCCTCGTGGGTTCCCGCTTCGTCGAGGGCCGCGACTACGGCGCCGCGCCCTTCGACCGCAAACTGGGCATGCTGCTCTTCTCGTGGCTCACCTGGATCTTCGCGGGGAAGAGGATCTACGACACGACCTCCGGACTCAAGGCGATCCGCGCCGCGGTGTTCGAGCCGCTGGCCCGCTGGCATTTCGTCGACTTTCATGCCGAAGCCATCGTGTACCTGAGCCGCCTCGGGTTCAAGGTCGGCGAGTTTCCGATCACCGTGGCGGAGCGGCGCGCGGGGGTGTCGATGTACTCGCCCTTCAAGGCGCTCGTCTATCCCCTGAAGACCGCGCTCATGGTGCTCCTGGCCGTGGCTCACGCGCGCTACTCGCGCCCGGGCGCCGCATGACCGCGCTCGGCGGAGTGGTCCTCATTCTCGCCGCCGCCCTGGTGGGCGGCTGGATCCTCGATCTCATCCGGCGCGGCCGCCTGTACGTCGGCTACGGGATCGTCCTGCTCGCCCTCATCGTGATGGTCGTGGGGGTGGCGGTCGTGCCCTTCGCCCGCGACCTCGCCCATGCCCTCCTCGACCGGCTCTTTCCGGCCGAGCCGGTGGCGGTCGTGGGGCTGGCCGCGCTGCTCCTGCTCTTCATCTACCTGCTCCACCAGCTGTCTGTGCTCTCCGACCGCGTCGCGACGCTGACCCAGGAACTGGCCATCCGGCGGGCGCCGCCGAAGAGGGATGGAGAGGCGTCAGGGCTTCCGGAGGATCAGGATCCGCGCGAATGAATTGACGTGCGCGGGCGCGAACCAGGGCCGGTTGCCGAGGCCTCGCAGATCCTCATTCGCGTACTTGAGCGCCATGGTTCCGTCCAGAACGACGTGGGTGACGCCGTAGCGCGCCGCCGCCTGGCGCACGGCCCTCTCGTCCATCGAGGTCAGGATCTGTCTCTCGGTCCATTCGCGCTCCGCCCGGTCGCGAGTCTGAACGGGCCTGACCATCAGGAATCGCCGGCCGGTGAGGCCCGATAGGGTGATGCCTTCGGAACTCATCAGCACATCATGGACGGAGGTGTTCTCGCGAAGCCAGGCCGCGGTTGAGAGCAGATCCTCGTCGAGGGGCGTGAGGCTGCGGGCGTAGTAGCGGTCCTGGGTCGTGGGATCGAAACGCCCCGGGAAGGAGAAGGCGAGCATGGCTGCGAAGACGAGGCCGACGGCGGCCTGAGATCCGCGCGCCTTCCATCGCAGGAGCGTCCACACCCCGTACCCCGCTCCCGCGGCCGCGGCCATGCGCACCCAGAAGTACCCTTCGTCCGGTTCGGGAGCGAAGCCAAGCCGCAGGCCCGCCAGGTACCCGGCGGCGACGAGCGGCGCGGTCAGAAGGAAACCGAAAGCAGCACCGTCCTCGCGACGATTCCTGAAGGCGGCCAAGAGCCCGACGAGGAAGAGAAGAAGCAAGGGGCCGAGGTCGAGGGACCACCAGAACGGGTTTTCGAACTTCTCTCCCATGGGATCGCGCCAGATGAGGGGCATGTCGCCGGGGCCCGCCGGGTTGTAGTCGCGCAGCAGATGAGCCACGTAGACGGCGCCGATCGCCGCCGACGCGGCTGTCGCGGAGACAACCCGCTTCAGCTCCGTCCACCGCGCGGGCGCCATCAGGGCCCCGATGAAAAGGCCCGGCAGGAGGTACGCCCAATCCAGGATGAACGCCCACAGGAGCAGGCCGAGGAGAAGGCCCATGCCCCACCACTTTCCCGAGCGCGCCCGGTATCCGGAAAGAAGACCCACGAGCCCGAAGGCGATGGAGTGGTTCGGTTTGAAGACGAAGTTCGCCTGCCAGAAAGGGGGAGCGGGCGGGGCTGCTCCGAGATTCATGGAGGACAGGCCGAGAACCGCGGCAGCCACCAGAACCCCTCGCCAGCGGGCTTCGTCCGCATCCTCCTCGCCCCGTCGTCGACTCCATCCCGCGTAGAACCCGAGGGCCGTGAGTGTGAGGGCCAGCAGGGCCATGTGGTCGTAGACGAAGGGCACGCGCTCGCTCGAGAAGCCGGACAGAGCGGCGACTGAGAACGTCCAGAACGGTTCGAGATTCCCGAACCGGATCTGCACGTGGTCGAAGGGCGAGCCGCCGTCCGCCACCGCCCGAGCCATACCGAGGCCCAGGCTGCGGTCGGAACCCACCCCCACGCCGTAGGGTCTCCCGAGATTGCCGTAGTAGCCGAGATAGGCGCCCGCGTGCATGACCACCAGGATCGCCAGAGCGACTCTCGGCCGAGGTCTTGACCACAAGAGCAGGCCCGAGAGGATGGAGAGCGTCCACCAGGCTGCGTGGAGACCAAAGAACGAAGGTTCCGCGGCCGCGCTCACGATTGGAAGTCTAAGGCTTTCCGCGATCCCGCTTCCGGGCGGCCGGCAAATCCCCTCTGGTATCGTCGCCGACTCAAAGACGGCGCTTCCTTTGGCTCTTCGCCCGGTCCCCCCCCACTCCCTCCCATGCTGATTGCAGGCCTTTCGGCCTTTGGCCAGAACCCGGGCGCCTGCGTGATGCGCGACGGCAGGCTCATCGCCTTCGCGGAGGAGGAGCGTTTCATAAGGATCAAGGGGGCCAACCTGAGGTTCCCCGCGAAGGCGCTCGCCTACTGTCTGCGTGAGGCGGGGGCGACCCTCGCCGACGTCGACCGCTTCGCGGTGGGCTGGAACGCGGAGAAGTACCGGGCGCGGATGCCCCTTTTCTTCGCCCGCCAGTTCATCCGGAACCTGGGTGCGGCGAGCGATGGATCGGTCATGCGCATCCTCGCGGAGATCGCGGACCAGCAGCCCAAGGCGATCGTCCGTCGGGCGACCCTGGCCCTCCGCGAGGAAGGCCTCCACGGCCGGGTGCCCGAGTTCGTCTTCGTCGATCACCACCTCGCGCACGCCGCGAGCACCTTCTTCGCGTCCGGGTTCGATGACGCCTCCGTGCTCATCGTCGACGGCAGTGGCGAAGACCGCTCGACCAGCTTCTACGCGGGCCGGGGCCTCGACATCAAGGACGCGGGCCACGTGGAGTTCCCCGATTCGCTTGGCTGGTTCTACGCGGCCGTGACCTCCTTCCTCGGCTTCCGGGCCTACGAGGAGGAAGGGTTCACCATGGGCCTCGCCCCGTACGGGAAGCTCACTGCGGAGTGGCGGGACAGGATGGAGAAACTGGTGCGCTTCGAGGCGAACGGGCTCTATCGCGTGGACCCTCGTTACACGCTGCTCGGGACGCACACGACCAACGAGCATTTCGCCGACGAACTCACGGCTCTGCTCGGGCCGCCGCGTCTGCCGAAGGACCCGCTCAGCCAGACCCACAAGGACATCGCCGCCGCCGCGCAGGAGCGTCTCGAGCAGACGGTCCTGCGGCTCGTGTCGAAGCTCGTGGCTCAAACCGGCTCGCGAAAGCTGTGCATCGCGGGCGGCGTCGCCATGAACTGCAAGATGAACGGCGTCATCGGCGCTTCGGGGCTGGTGGACGCGCTCTTCGTTCAACCCGCGGCCCACGATTCAGGCACTGCGCTGGGAGCGGCGATGTGGGTGTCCGCCCGATCGGGGGAAGACCCGCGCTTCAGGATGGAGACGGCCCAGTGGGGCCCCGGGTACACCCCGGCCGAAGTCGAGAAGGCCGCGCGCACCGCGGGGATGGCCTTCACCCGCCCTCCGTCCATCGAAGAAAAGGCCGCGGAGGCGCTCGCGGAAGGCAAGGTCGTGGCCTGGTTCAACGGGCGGATGGAAGTGGGACCGCGCGCTCTCGGCGGCCGCTCCATCCTGGCGCATCCGGGAATGCCGGGCATGAACGATCGCGTCAATCGGGACGTGAAGTTCCGCGACTCGTGGCGCCCCTTTTGCCCTTCGATGCTCGAAAACGGAGCGACCGACTACCTGAAGCCCTCGCTTGAAACGCGCTTCATGACCGTGGCCGCGGAGGCCAACGAGCGCGGCCTCAGGGAGATTCCCGCGGTCATTCACGTCGATGGCTCGACCCGGCCGCAGACGGTGAGCGAGCGGACGCATCCCGCCTACGCCAGGGCCATCGCCGCCTTCGCCCGCCGCGCCGGGCTGCCCGTGGTCCTGAACACGTCGCTCAACGTGAAGGGGGAACCCGTGGCCTGCACCCCCATGGACGCGCTCCGCTGCTTCTACTCGTCGGGCATCGACGCCATCGCGCTCGAGGACATTTGGCTCTCGAAAGGCTGAAGCGGGCGGTCGCCCGATCGGCGCCGCTCACGCGCCTGCTGTTCGGGATCCGCGTTCCTTCCGACACCGCGCAGGGTCACTGGGACTACTCGACCCTCGTGCTCTTCGACGAACTCAGGAGGCGGGCGAAGCCCGGGCATCGGGTGCTCGAGATGGGCACGGGCGAGACGGGGACTCTTTCCGTCGCCCTCGCGCGTCGCGTGTCCGGCGCGTACCTGGCCCTCGATATCGCCGAGGATGCCGTGCTCTCCGCCCGGCGCGTGGCCGCGGAGAACGAAGCGTCAGTCGAGTTTCTTCAGTCGGATCTGTTCGCCGCCGTGCCCGCGGATCGCGCCTTCGACATCACCTTCTTCAATCCGCCGTACGTGCCACGGGCGCGCAGCATTCGATGGAGGACGCTTGGTGAGCCGGCCCGGGTCTGGGATGGCGGCGAGGATGGCCTCGACGTCATACGGAAGTTCTGGAGGGCCGCCGAACCTCGCGGCGCGGGCCTGGGCGAGATCCTCATGGGCTTCAATCGAAAGTCGGTCCCAGAGGGCGAAGTCGCGGCTCTGGCGCGGGCCTCCGGCTTCGACGTCACCGGTGTGAGGCGGGCGTTTCACCCGGGTACGGTGTTCGCGTTTCGGAAGGCCTGACCCTTACCGCGAGCGCGTGCGGGAGACCGCGTCCGACCAGCCCGCGTAGAGCGCCTCGCGCCTGGCGGCGTCCATGGCCGGCGTGAAGGTACGGTCGAGCGCCCACAGCTTCTGAATGTCGTCCTGGTCGGCCCACACTCCCGTGGCCAGGCCCGCGAGGTAGGCGGCGCCGAGCGCCGTGGTCTCCGCGACAACAGGACGGAGCACCTTCGCCCCGAGGATATCCGCCTGGAACTGAAGCAGCGCGCCGTTGCGCGTGGCGCCGCCGTCGACGCGAATGGTCTCGAGCGAAAGTCCCGAGTCCTTGCGCATGGCCTCGATGACGTCGCGCGACTGGTAGGCGATCGAATCCACGGCCGCGCGCGCGATGTGTGCGCGTGTCGTCCCGCGGGTGAGCCCGAAGATCGCGCCGCGCGCGCCCGAATCCCAGTAGGGCGCGCCCAGGCCCACGAACGCGGGCACCATGTACACGCCTCCGCTGTCCTCGACCGAGCCCGCGAGCGTTTCGACCTCGCCCGAGGTCGCGATGATCTGCAGCGAATCGCGCAACCACTGAACCACCGCACCCGCGATGAAGACCGAGCCTTCGAGGCCGTAGGTCGTCTTCCCGCCTACCCGCCATCCGACGGTGGTGAGGAGGCCGTTGCCGGAGGCCCGGGGAGCGCTGCCCGTGTTCATGAGAAGGAAGCAGCCGGTGCCGTAGGTGTTCTTGGTGTCGCCGGGCTTGAAGCAGCACTGGCCGAAGGTCGCGGCCTGCTGATCTCCCGCGATTCCCGCGATGGGAATCCGCGAGCCGAAGAGCGCTTCATCGGTCTCGCCCACGACGCCGCTCGAATCCACGATCTTCGGCAGCATGGCCCTGGGCACGCCCATGATCCTGAGCATCTCGTCGTCCCACTGGAGGGTCTCGAGATCCATGAGCAGCGTGCGCGACGCGTTCGAAACATCGGTGACATGAACCCGTCCGCCGGTGAGGCGCCAGATGAGGAACGAGTCCACCGTGCCGAAGAGGATGTCGCCTTTCTCAGCACGCGCGCGCAGGCCATCGACGGTCGCGAGGAGATGGGCGATCTTGGTGCCCGAGAAGTACGCGTCCATCACGAGGCCCGTCTTGCGCCGGAAGAGGGGCTCGTGGCCTTCCGCCTTGAGGCGCTCGCACACGTAGGCGCTCACCCGGCTTTGCCAGACGATCGCGTTCGCCACGGGCTTCCCGGTCGTCCGGTCCCACAGCACCGTGGTCTCCCGCTGGTTGGTGATGCCGATGGCGGAGATCTTCGGGACATTGGCCCGGGTGATGGCCTCGCGCGCGGTCTGGAGCTGTGTCGTCCAGATCGCTTCGGGATCGTGCTCGACATCGCCCGGCCGCGGGTAGATCTGCTCGAACTCGATCTGCGAGGTGGAGAGAGGCAGGCCCTCGCGCCCGAAGACGATGGCGCGCGAAGACGTCGTGCCCTGATCGAGGGCCAGAACCGCCGGTTTCAACATGTCTTCGTTCTCCTTCAGAGGATCTTCTTGCCGAGCAGCGAGCAGAGAAGCTCGACCCCGAGCTTGGCGGTCTGGTTCGCCCGATCGAGAACCGGGTTCACCTCCACGAGTTCCACCGAGGCGACCCGCTCCGTGTCCGCGAGCATCTCGAGCGCGAGGTGCATCTCGCGGTAGCCGATGCCTCCGGGGCTCGGGGTCCCCACTCCCGGCGCTTCCTCCGGATCCACGGCGTCGAGGTCGATGCTGACGTGGATTCCCGCGGTGCCGTTCAGGGCGCGCTGGATGGCGGCTTCCATGACCGCGCGCATGCCGTGCTCGTCGATGTGGCGCATGGTGAAGGCGCCGATACCCACCTGGGCGACGTTTGCGCGTTCCTTGAGGTCCACCGAGCGCAGGCCGATGATGGCCGCGCGTTCGCCGTCGATCATCGGGCCCTTCGCGTCATAGATGGAGAGGAGTTCCTTCGCTCCGAGCCCCAGGCAGACAGCCATGGGCATCCCGTGGATGTTGCCCGTGGGGGAGGTGTGCTCGGTGTTCGCGTCCGCGTGAGCGTCGAACCAGACGAGGCCCGGCTTCTCCTTCCGGCGCCGGAAATGGCGGGCGACCCCGGCGATCGTGCCCATGGCGATGGAGTGATCGCCGCCGAGAACCACGGGGAGCACTCCCTCGTCCATGGTCCGCGTGACCACGTTGCGCAGGGTGACGCAGGTGGCGCGGATCTCCTTCAGGTATTTGAGATGCGGATTGCCGGGATCGCGGGTCTCCGCCACGTGGGCCTCGATGTCGCCGAAGTCCTCGACGGCGAAGCCCAGATGGCGCACGGCCTGGTGAATGCCCGCCACCCGGAAAGCGGAAGGGCCCATGTCGACGCCGCGATGACCGGCGCCCAGGTCGAGGGGCGCGCCGATGATCCGGATCTTCTTCTTCGTCCTTGCCGTCGTCACGACACCACCCCTTCTTCCGTCCGCCGGCCTTGAAGCGAGCGCGTCATCTCGTCCCGGGGCATAGGCCGGCCGAGCAGGTGGCCCTGCAGGAGGTCGCAGCCGTGGGATTCGAGGAAGTGTCTCTGGAATTCCGTCTCCACGCCTTCGCCCACCACTTCCAGGCTCAGCTGATGAGCGAGCGCGATGGTGGCCGACGCGATGGCCTCGTCCACGCGGTCCGAGCCCACGTCCTGGACGAAGGTCCGATCGATCTTGATCCGCTTGATGGGAAGGCGGCGGAGGAGATCGAGCGAAGCGTAGCCGGTGCCGAAGTCGTCAAGACTGATGGCGACACCCATGGCCACGAGCTCGCGCAGGGCCTCGAGAGTGCGCTCCTGGCCCTGGAGGGCCGACGATTCGGTGATCTCGAGTTCCAGGGAGCCCGCATCGAGGCTCGCCGCGCGCAGCGCGTTCGAAACGATGCCCACGATGTTCGGCTCGCGCATCTGGGCCGCCGAGATGTTGACGGAAACCCGCAGGGGTGTGCCGAGCGTCGCGCGCATGAGGGCGATGTCGCGGCACGCGGCCTGCAGGACGAAGAGCCCAAGGGGCTGGATGAGGCCGGTGGCTTCGGCCACGGGTATGAAATCGTCAGGTTCGCGCACCGTCCCGTCGGGCCTGCGCCAGCGGATGAGCGCTTCGACGCCGCACAGCTCTCCGGTGACGGCGCGCACGATCGGCTGGTAGTAGAGCGCGAATTCGTTGTGGGCCAGGCCTTCGTGGAGTTCGTTCTCGAGTTCGAGGAGCTGGATCGCGGCTCGATTCATGGTCGCGTCGAAGAGCTGCAGGCGGTCGCGCCCCGCGTCCTTGGCCCGGTACATCGCGGTGTCCGCGCTCTTGAGCAGGGTCTGGACGTTTTCGCCGTCCTGGGGCCCGATGGCGAGGCCGAGACTCGCGCTCACCCGGAGTTCGCGCCCGGCCACGAGGAAGGGCTGGCGCATCGCTTCGAGGAGCTTTCTCGCCACCCGCACCGTTTCTTCGGACTTGAGGCCGGGAAGGAGGATCGCGAACTCGTCTCCCCCGAGTCTCGCCACCGTGTCCGACCCCCGCAGGACCTCACGCAGGCGATCGGCGCTCCTCTTGATCAGCTCGTCGCCCGCGTCGTGCCCGAGCGAGTCGTTGACGTTCTTGAAGCGGTCGACGTCGAGGAGGATCACGCCCACCTGTCCCGACTCACGGCGGGCCAGCGTGAGCGCCGCTTCCGCGCGATCGGTGAAGAGGGCGCGGTTGGGAAGATCGGTGAGGGCGTCGTGGAAGGCCACGTGCCGGGTGTGATCCTCGGCTTCCTTGCGCTTGGTGATGTCATAGGCGGTGGTCAGCACCGCGGCCTGGCCGTCGAGTTCGATGGTGGAGCCCGTGACTTCGAACCAGCGCAGCCGCCCCTCGCGATCGATGAGGCGCACATCGTAGTGCCCCTCCACTGTCTCGCGCCGGGAACGCGCCCGGCCGCGCGCCTTCACTATCTCGACATCGTCGGGATGCACGCAGACCCAGTAGGGCTTGCCCAGGACGTCGCCGAAGGCGTCGATGGCCCACCGGTTGGCGAAGACGATTTCCTCGCCCCGGTAGATGAGAAGCGCGCAGGCCGCGCCCTCGGCGAATGCGCGGAAGCGCATCTCGCTTTCGCGCAGCGACCTCTCGGCCATCCTCCGAATGGTGGCGTCGCGGAAACTCCACACCCGGCCCTGGATGTCCCGCATGGGCCCGAGGGGCCGCGAGAATCTCTCGAAGATCCGGCCGTTCTTGAGGGAGATGGTCTCGAAGCTCTCCTCCTCCGGATGGGAATAGAGCTCCCGGATGCGGCCCAGGAAGGCTTCGGCGTCCACCACCTGGTCGAGAACGGCCGCGAGGGCTTCGTCGTCGCGCCGGCTTTCCATCACCCCGAGCGGAATGTTCCACATGGACACGAACATGTCGTTCCAGGCGAGGATCCGGCCGCCCCGGTCGATCACCAGAAGCCCATCGGCGGTGGAATTGAGGATCGACGACAGGAGCCCGGTCGGCGTGCCGGGGGCGTGATCGCGGTTGTCGAGTCCCAGCTCCGCCCGCGTGGGTATGGGGCCGCTCGGGCCCTTCCAGACCGGGGGGAGCGATCTAGGCACGGGTGGGCGCAATCGAGGGCATGGGGACTCCGGAAGGGAGGGCTTGGACTCGAGCCTAATCTACCTTCGAACGGTTTCACGGGGGTGAGACAATCGCCTGTGCGCCGAGCGAGGGACCCTTTGGGCGGATGGACGGTGGCGGCGGCGGCCGCGCTGCTTCTCCTTGTGAGCTCGGCTCTGCCCGCAAACCTCCCCCCGCGATACCGGTTCAAGACCTTCGAGGCTGGGAGGATCAAGGTGCATTTCCACGCCGAAGTGGAGGCCCCCGCCCGGCGGACTCTGGCCCTGGTACTCGAGATCCTGCCCCGCCTCGAGTTGCGCTACCGGGTCCGCGTGCCGAGCCTGGATGTGGTCGTGCACGACGCGAACGATGCGCCCAACGGCCTGGCGTCGTCTTTTCCCTACCCCTTCGTGGAGATTCGCACCGCGTCCTTCGACGGGGCCGAATCCGGCCCCACCGAGTCGTGGCTGCGGATGGTGGTGACGCACGAGCTGACGCACATCGTCCACATCGAACAGGCGAGAGGCATCTACGGCCTGGGCCGCCGCCTCTTCGGGCGGGCGCCCTTCCTCTTCCCCAACGCGCTGCAGCCCACTTTCTTCATCGAGGGCCTCGCGGTGAGAGAGGAGACGAAGGGCACGGCCTTCGGACGCGGACGCCACACCTTCACGAAGATGCTGGTCGACGAAGCCGCACGGGATCACAGGCTCGAGAGAATCGATCAGGCCACGCTCGGCCTCGATCTCTGGCCGCTTGGCAATGCGCCTTACCTCTTCGGCGAGGAGTTCCTCGAGTATGTCGAGCGAATCCGCGGCGCCGACGCGACGCGGGATCTTGCTCTCGCTCACGGGCGTTCCTTCCATCCCTTCCTCGATGAACGCACGTTTCGCGACGTGGTCGGGCGGGGACTGACGCCGCTGTGGCGCGAATTCGCGGAGAAGCGCGCGGCCGGACTGCGCCCCATGGATGCGCCCGCGCTGCTCACCAGCCGCGGCGTCCTCCAGACCTCGCCCCGGCTTTCACCCGACGGCTCGACGCTCGCTTACACGAGCCGCACGACCGATCGCCTCGGCGAGATCCGTCTCATGAACAAGGACGGCAGCGGGGATCGTCGCCTCGTGTCGCGCATCTCCGGATCGAACCTCGCGTGGACGCCCGACGGCAAGTCCATCGTGTTCGACGAGACAGGCCCGGTGGCGAAGGTCGAATCGCGTTCGGACCTTCACCGGGTGGACGTCGAAAGCGGCCGCCGCGTCCGGCTCACGAATGGGCTGCGCGCGAGCGATCCCGACGTTGGGCCCGGCGGCCCCCTGGGGTCGTCCATCGTTTTCGTGCGTCGTTTCGCGGACCGGTCCGAGCTCTCCGTGCGGAACGGGGACGCGAGAGTGCGCGACCTCACCGCCTCCGCGCCGGGCGTCGAATGGTCTCACCCGCGCTTCTCTCCCCAGGGCGACGTCATCGTGGCCGCCCGGCTGGAGGGCGGCTATCTGGATCTCGTGCTCGTCGATGCCGCGACCGGCGCCATTCGCAACCTGACCCGCGACCGCGCGGTGGACGCGGAGCCATCCTGGGTGGATGACCGCGCCATCGTGTTTCGTTCGGACCGGGAGGGGGAGTCCTTCCGTCTCTTTGTCGTGGATCGCGACGGCTCCGCTGTGCGGCGCGTCGAGAACTCGCCGGACAATGCCTTTGCGCCGGACGTCGACCTGCGCGGGCGGACTGTCTTCTTCGCGCGGTACAGCTCGAGGGGCTACGACCTCGCGCGCGCGCCGTTTTCGGAAGGCGCACTGCCCGACCCCTACATGGACGCTTCTCCGGTGGGGGAGGCCGAGCCCCCGCCCTTCGCGGGCGAAGCCAAGGCGTACAACCCGTTTCCTTCCCTCCGCCCGCGCTTCATCTCGCCCTACGCGGAGGTGGTCTCGGAGGAATGGCGGGTGGGCCTGCTCACCGCGGGCGTGGATCCGCTCCTGCGCACTGCCTACGGTGTCGCTGGTTCGTGGGGAACCACGGTCGATCGGCCGAACATCCTCGCTTACCTGCGCTACGACCGCTTCGCGCCCACGTTCACCCTCCTCGCACGGACGGAATCCTCGCCCTCGGCGCAGGGGCGCGAGGACACGAGAGAGGCGCTCCTCTCCGCGGACTTTCCCCTCGAGCGCGCGGCTCTCCGCTCCCAGACCGTAAGTCTCACGGCGAGACGCCGGAGGGAAGCGGCGGGCCAGGAGGTGCTCAACGGCGGCGTTCTTTCTCTCGTCTGGCGATTCGATTCGACGAAGACCTGGCCCCTGTCGATCTCGCCGGAGGATGGGCTGAGGCTGCGCGTGTCGGCGACTCGGGAATTGAAAGCACTGGGCAGCGATCTCGACTTCGGAAAGGCCATCGTCGACTTTCGCGCCTACAAGCGGATGGGCGCCACGGTGCTCGCCTCGCGCCTGGGCGCGGGGCTGACCTTCGGCGGCCGCGTGCCCCGCACGGCCTACGGGGTGGGCGGGCTCGCGAGTCCGGCTCTTCTCGATCCGGTGGGCGATCAGCCCGCGGTGCTGCGCGGCTACGACGAGCCCGGCCTTGATCCAACGCGCTACGGCAGGAAACTCGCCTTCGCCAACCTGGACTGGAGGATCCCCCTCGCCCATCCGCAAAGGGGCATCCGCGCCCTGCCGCTTTTTCTTCGCCATCTGCATCTCACGGCGTCCGTCGATGCCGCGGCGGTGTCGCATCGGACCTTGAACCTGGCGTCGGCCCGCGTGGGCGTCTCGCTCGGCCTCGGCGCCGACATGTTCGTAGGGCACCGCATTCCCCTCACCTTCCAGGGCGGGGTGGGCCGGGGCCTGACCCGCGACGGCGGCACCGTGCCGTGGTTCTCGATCGGGTTTCCGTTCTAAGGACCCGGAGATCGGCGCAGGGTTAGAGTCACGCCATCCGAATGAAAGGAATGCGAAGGCGCCACGCGCGCGAGCGGCCCCAGGATCCGAAAGAGCCCAAGAAGAACAAGATCCAGCGGCTGAAGGAAGTTCTGCCGCTCGCCTGGACGTTGGTGCGGCCGCGCCTGCCCGCGCTCGGCCTCGGTCTCCTGTTGATCCTCATTTCGCGCTCGGCCGGGCTCGTGCTTCCGGCCACCGCCCGGGTCTTCATCGACGACGTGGTGACCGGGGCGAAGCCCGAGAAGATGCGCTTCGTCTTCGTCGCGGTGTTCGCGGCGGCCCTGGTGCAGGCGGCGTGCTCCTACCTTCTCTTCCGGGTGCTGACCGTGCGCACCATAGAGCTCGTGGCCGACCTGCGCACCCGCGGCATCGCTCACCTCATCCGCCTCGCCGTTCCCTTCTTCGACAAGAACCGCACAGGAGCCCTGCTGCCGCGCGTCCTCCACGACATCGAGGCTCTGCGACTCCTCATCGGCTCCGGCTTCATCGACTTCGCGGGCGGTGTCTTCTTTGCCGCTCTGTCCGCGGTGTACATGTGGACGATCTCACCGCGGCTGACCCTGGTGGCTCTGACCGGCCTGCTGGCCTTCCTCGCCCTGCTTGGGTGGGCGTTCTGGGGAATCGCGGGCTCCTACGGCGATCGGGCGAAGCTTCTCGCCGAGACGAGCGGCCGATTGAGCGAGGTCTTGTCCGGCATCCGCGTGATCAAGGCGTACCGCGCCGAAGAGCGGGAGAGCACGGCCATGGCCGCCTCCGTCGCGGCCATGCGGGACAACGCCATCGAGATGGCCACCAACAACCGGGTGTTCTCGTTCTGGAGCACCACCCTCGTGGGCGCTCTGGGGCTGGGGCTCATGAGCATGGCCCTCTCGGAGATCCGCGAGGGCCGGCTCACGCTCGGCGGCCTCACCACCTTCTCGCTGCTGCTCGGCTTCGTGAACGGACCCGTCTACATGGTGGTGGCGCTCGCGGGACAGTTCGCGGACGCCCTCGTGTCGATCGAGCGCCTGCAGGGCATCCTCAACGAGCCCGGCGAAGCCGTGACCCCGGCGGGTGCGCCATCGACGTCGCCGCTCCGGGCCGCGGAAGTGAAGGGGCACGTCGCTTTCGAGAACGTCACATTCGAGTACCGGCCGGGCGAACCCGTCCTCCGGAATGTGACCCTGGTGGCGCCTCCCGGCACCGCCACCGCGCTCGTCGGGCCGTCGGGCGCCGGCAAGTCGACGATCATGGGGCTTCTCGCCGCCTTCTACCGGCCCCAGAGCGGACGCATCCTGCTCGATGGACATGACATCACGACCCTGCCGCTCTCCGACTACCGCGCCCACCTCGGCGTCGTCTTCCAGGACACCTTTCTCTTCGACGCCACCTTGCGCGAGAACGTCCTCTTCGCGCGCCCGGAGGCCACCCAGGCGGAGTTCGAGCAGGCCTGTCTCTCTGCTCACGTCGAGGAATTCGCCTCTCGCTTCAACGACGGCTACGACACCATCGTGGGCGAGCGGGGGGTCATGCTCTCGGGCGGCCAGAAGCAGCGCGTCGCCATCGCCCGGGCCTTTCTCGCCAATCCCCGCATCCTCCTCCTCGATGAGGCCACGTCGAACCTCGACAGCGAGTCCGAGGCGCTCATTCAGAAGGGTCTCGAATCCCTCCTGCCCGGCCGCACCACCTTCGTGATCGCGCACCGGCTTTCCACCGTGCGATCCTGCCAGCAGATCCTGGTTCTCGACCACGGTGAAGTGATCGAGCGCGGCACCTATGCGGATCTGCTCCGCCTCGGCGGCCGCTACGCCTCGATGCTGGAGCAGCAGACCGCGACCCCGACTCCACTCTAGGAGCGGCCCTCCTCAGCGCGGAGCCGCGATGCGCGGCCGATCGTCCTGATTGCGCCGATCGAGGACCACCGCCACCGCCAGGATGGTGGCGAGGATCACGAGCAGGGGAAAGGCCCACCTCTTGAGGAGGCGCGCGAAGGTGAGGCTCTCAGTGAGAGGATCCCTCGAGTGCGACCGATGGTGCCGGTGCTTTCTCGCCGAGGCCGGGGGGCCCATGAAGCGGGCTCCGCAGTGGCTGCATCGCCAGAACCCCACCTTGCCGTCGGGGTTCTTGTCCTTGTCCATGGGGTAGGAGCTGCCCGATGGCCGGACATGACGCGACCCGCATTCGGCGCAGGTGAGCGAAGCCTGAACCCCTCCCGTTCCGCGACTCGTCGATTCGTTCACCCAAGCGCCCCCTTTACATCAGAGTGAAAGCCCCGCGGGGGCCGTGTGCGGCGCCCCTTCGTCCTTGTGTTTCTCTTCCCCAAGCGCCGCGTCGAGAAAGCAGCGATGCGCGTCACGGTGCCCTTCGTCCATCCAGTCGAGCAGTGACGTCTCCACCTCGTTCGATGGATCGACGGCGCCGTCGAGGTCGAGAGGCCGGAGGAGCGACCGCCGCGGCCGGACCACGTGGATGACCACCGACCGGAAGCGTCTCCCCGTCACCGGGTCCTGCCACTCGCGCTCTCCCGTGCTCTTCTGGTGTCCCACCGTCTCCACGATC
Organism: Vicinamibacteria bacterium; assembly: GCA_019694155.1. Taxonomy (GTDB): domain Bacteria; phylum Acidobacteriota; class Vicinamibacteria; order Fen-336; family JAGNNV01; genus JAGNNV01. The sequence continues at coordinate 77,521 of JAIBCN010000038.1, forward strand.
CGGTTCAGCCGCTCGGCCTGGCGCAGGTCGCTTTCGATGGACGTTCTCTCCTGAAGGGCCAGGAAGGCGGCGGCCAGCGACTTGAGGCCGCGCCGCTCTCCCATGGGGCCTGGATCCTTCGCCGTCGCGGTCACGAGAACGATCTGGTCCGCGCCGAGGGCGATGGCCTCGGAGAGACCCGAGCCGGCCATGGCGGAGGCTTCGGCGATCCGGTGGACCTCGCCGCCGAAAGCGCCCTGCTTGGGAAGGCGGACCCGCCGCGGAGAAGCGAGAGGGGTCGCCGTGAAAGCCGTCGCCACAACGTCATAGAGGAGGGGAGCTACCGCGGCGTCCTTGAGGTCGAGGAGGTCGTCACCTTCGACACCGCGGGAGACCGGGCGCCGATCGTCGGACACGAGCTTCAGCACCAGGGGCTTGCGCGCATCGAGGTTCGCGGCGCGCAGGACCAGGCCGCGGAAGCCGGGCTGGCCGGAGTTCTCCGCGATCAGGCCCGCGTACTGCCTCCCGACCTCCGCCGTCTCGGGCGACTTCTCGTTGATGGCGGGCCCGCGGGCCACTTCCCACAGCCGCCGCGCGAGCTCGCTCTCGATTCCGGACAGATCGAAAGCGCTCTCGAGCGCCTCTCCGAAACGCCGCTTCGAACTCTTCAGAATGGCGGCGCCCCGGAAGAGAAGGAAGAGAAACCCGAAGAAGGTGGGTGCGGCCAGGGCGAAGATGAAAAAGAGGCGCAGCCCGGGCGCGAGGGCGGCGAGGGCCCGCGAGATCTCCGCCATGAAGCCCGGACGCGCGAAATCCACGGCCAGGAACGCGGGCAGGAGGAGGCCAAGCAGCAGCGCGAGGAGGGCGGGGACGAGGAAGGCGGAGAGAGCCACGATGCCGAGAGAACGGAGGAAGCGGAAGCCGGGCCGCAGCCGGAAGACGCGGCGCGAGGAGATCTCGCGCCAGAGCCCCCTGTCCCCGTACAGCGCGGAGCCCGAGGCGGCGGCGCCGAAGGCCGCGGCGAGGACGCCCACCCCCGAGCCCACCATCAGGTCGATGCGGACGCCCGCTTCATCGAGGGCCTTGAGGACGCCCGCGTGATAGGCGCCGGACGCGCCGCTGCCCGCGAACACCACCGCCGTCCGTCGGCCCAGATGGTCCTTCATTGCCGACCATTATCCTGCATTTGGGGCCGGCCGCTGAGCCGGCGGGGACTACCGGGCGTCGTGGATTGTGAGCAGCTTCACAACCTCGACATACCGCGTGCCCTTGGGGACGCGCACCTCGGCCACATCGCCCACCTTCTTGTTGAGGAGGCAGCGGCCGATGGGCGAGGAAGGCGAGATCCTGCCCTTCTCGGGATCGCTCTCCTCGCTGGTCACGATGTCGTAGGTGTTCTCTTCGCCCGTGTCCTCGTCGCGCACGAACACCGTGGAGCCGAGCCCCACCTTGTCCTTGGGAATGCTGTCGAAGTTCATCATCGACAGGACGGCGAGGCGGCTCTGAAGCTGGGCGATCCGCGCCTGAAGAAAGGTCTGGCGCTCTTTCGCGGCCTTGTACTCCGCGTTCTCGCGGAGATCGCCCCATTCACGCGCGCGCTGAATTTCTTTCGGAAGTTCGACCTTCAGCTCAAACTCAGCCGCCTTGATGTCTTCCTCAAGTTTCTTTTTCGCTTCGATCATGGACTCGACTTCTCTTCCGTATGTTGATGGGCTTCGGCCGGACCGGAACGGGCCCGAACGGGGCCCGCTACAGGTGCTGGTTCCTTGCCGAGGCGCTTCCGACGAGCGTGCCACGAAAGCCTGAACACGACTTCAGGGGGCTCATCTTGATGGCCCCAAAGGCTCCAAGAAAGCGCGATGTTAGCATCGCGGCCCGGTTCGCCCTCCAGCCCGTCTTCCCCGAAAAGCCCCCGCCGCCCATGTCGACCCCACCACCGAAGCGGATTTCGGCGCGCGACAATCCGGAGTTCAAGCGATTTCTCGCGGTGCGCGCCCGCAAGAACCGCGACTTCGTCCTCGTCGAAGGCCCCAAGCTTCTAGAGGAGGCGGTGCGCTCGGGCCTGGCCGTGAAGGCGCTCGCCATCGAGGCCCTCCCCCCCTTTCCTCTCCCTCCGGGCGCCGCCCTCGTTCACTTCGCGCCGCCGCTGATGAAGAGCCTCTCCGACGTCGAGACCCATCAGGGTTCGATCGCTCTCGTCGAGCGGCCCCGCTTCGCGGACGACTGGATCGCGGCCCCGCGGGCTTTCATTCTCGTTCTCGACGGCCTGCAGGACCCGGGGAACGTGGGAACCCTCTTCCGCACCGCCGAGGCCGCGGGGGTCTCGGGCGTGCTTCTCACCCGCGGGTGCGCGGACCCTCTTTCGCCCAAGGCGCTCCGAGCCTCCGCGGGTTCGGCCTTTCGCATGCCGCACATCGTCGACCTCGGCGTGGAGGATCTGCCGCGTCGGCTGCCTCGGGGCGTGCCCCTCGCGGCCGCCGTCGCGGGGCCGGGCGCTCTCTCGGTTTTCGACGCGGAGGCCCTCACCCTCCCCATGGCTCTCGCCCTCGGATCCGAAGGCTCGGGGCTCGATCCTTCGATCGAAGCGGCCGCCTCGCGCCGCATCCGCGTGCCGAGCGCCCGCGATGTCGAGAGCCTCAACGTCGCGGCCGCGGGCGCCATCGTGATGTTCGAGATCGCGCGCCGGGCCGGTATCCTCGCGGCCTGAACTTCACCGCCCCGCCGCGCGCGGGGAGCCCACGACCGTGACTCCCATCGATCCCGACTTCAAGACGCGCATGGCCGCGCTCATCGATAAGCGCGACTGGCATGCCTTGCGGCGCGAAATCGCGGACCTCCATTCCGCCGACATCGCCGAGCTGCTCGGCCACTTCGAGGGCGACGAGTTCAACATCCTCTTTCGCCTGGTGGGGAAGCGGAAGGCCGACGCCTTCTCCTACTTCCCGGTGGAGCGCCAGAAGGAGCTGATCCGCGAGACCGAGCCCGCGCAGCTCTCCCAGCTGGTGTCGCAGATGCAGCCCGACGACCGGGCCCGCCTCATCAGCGTTCTCCCCCGCGAAACATCGAACATCATCCTGGCCAGGCTCCCGCCTTCGGAGATCAAGCGGTCGCTCGTCTCCCTCTCCTACCCCGAGGACACCGCGGGCCGTTACATGACCCCGGACTTCGTGGCTCTCGATCCCGAGATGACCGCGGCCGAGGCCCTCGCGCACATCCGTCAGGTGGGGCGGAAGAAGGAGACCCTCAACGTCGTCTATCTCGTGGACAAGGATGGGCGTCTCGTCGAGGACGTCACTCTCGGAAACCTGGTGCTCGCCGACCCCGAGGCCAAGGTCCTCGACATCGTGGAGCCGGGCTTCGTGGACCTGCGGGACACGACGCCTCAGGAAAAGGTCCTCGAGGCCTTTCGCAAGTACGACCGGGTGGCGCTTCCCGTCACCGACGCCTCCGGCCACATGCTCGGCATCATTACCGTCGACGACGTCATGGACGTGGCCGAAGACGAGATGACCGAGGACATGCAGAAGATCGGAGGCATGGACGCCCTCGACGAGGCCTATTCCCAGACCGGCCTCTGGCAGATGGTAAGAAAGCGCGGGGTCTGGCTCGCCGTCCTCTTCATCGGCGAACTCTTCACCGCCTCCGCCATGGCCCATTACGAGCAGGAACTCGCGCGCGCCCTGGTGCTCACTCTCTTCATCCCCCTCATCATCAGCAGCGGCGGCAATTCGGGATCGCAGGCCGCCTCCCTGCTGATCCGCGCGCTCGCTCTCAAAGACGTGGCCCTCGCCGACTGGTGGCGTGTGATGCGAAGGGAGCTCGCCTCCGGCCTTGCTCTCGGAACCGTCCTCGGCATACTCGGCTTCGTCCGGGTGACGCTGTGGCAGTGGGTGGGCGTCGTCGACTACGGCGCGCACTCGTTCCTGATCGCCACCGCGATCGGTCTGTCTCTCGTGGGCGTCGTCACCTTCGGGACCCTGGTCGGAGCACTGCTGCCGTTCCTGCTGAAGCGCCTCGGGCTCGACCCCGCGACGTCATCCGCCCCGTTCGTCGCCACCCTCGTAGACGTCACCGGCCTCGTCATCTACTTCCAGGTGGCGGCACTCATCCTGCGAGGGACTCTGCTCTAGCGTGAGGACCTCCTCCGCCCCCTGAGCGTCCTCGCCGCCCTCCTCCGCCGGCGAGGATGCGTCCTTGCCGGGCCAATCCGCCCAGCGGGCCACCGCCGTCATTGCGAGAGCCCACTCCGTTCAAGCCGGCTCGAAGCAATCCCGCGCCCGCGTAGCTCCCTATGGGCCGCCGCGAAGGCCTCGAGCATGATCTACACTCGCCTCCTGAACCGTGGAGGACGTCTCGTCCGGAGCCCGCCCGATGCCATTCCCACCTCAGCCACCCCAGGCCGTTCGCTACCCTAAGCGAACTAGGTTGCGAACCTATTCCGGTGACGCCCGTTGGGCGTCCGCGCCAAAGCCCCGGGCCCTCGAACGACTTGACACAACCTCCACCGCCCTCGGTCGTCGGACTAGGTCGCGAGAACCGCACCCTATGCCGGAATGTGTCGCGCTACCTAATCAGTGTTGTGCGTGCGTAGAAGTCCCGCCGAACGGCGGGGATTCTTGTGGCTCGACTGGCGTGGGGTTCATCGCCGAATAGAGGCGCGGCCTGAGTTGAGGCCCAACTTCGGGCGCGTGGTTGGGGTGGCTGGGTCATCAGCCTAGGCAGAAGGAGGCGTTGCTCATGTTGTGGTGGAGCGGTCGTCAACCTAGGTCCAACGTCCGTAGCCGCACCGCGGGGCGTCGTCAAGAATCGGCCGAAGCTGGTCATCAGCCTTGCGGTTGCGCGAGGGTGAGGTCATCAGCCTCGGCCAAGGCGACGTCCGAGTGGTCGGGTGCGTTGCCCCATTCAGTTCTTAGTGGCTCCGGGCAGGGCAGCCGGAACCGCAGAGAGCATCAAAGCGGTAGATTGCTTCAGTCATGAAGGTCGCCCAAATCAGCGCGACGCACAACAATGGGTTGAAGCGGACGAGCAGATCTGTCTCCTTGCCTGCTCGCCGCTTAACCCAGTGTTGGGCAGGCATAGCCGAGTTCGAGAGACGTTGGGCTGTGCGTGAAGGCTGAGCGATGGACGCCGAAATAGTCGTCAGCGTGGTCCTCTTCGTCGCCTATGTCGCAGCGCGAGTCGCCGCGTATCGCTCGGCCTGGCGGGAGCAAGGGGGTGCCTGCTTCCGGTGCGCCAAGGAGGAGCCGATCGTGAAGCTCGGCGGGAGGGAATTCTGCGAGCGCTGTGCGGAGATCACCCTGAGGAACTATCGGATGGGATTTCGCTTCTTCGTGTTTCTGGGGATTCTGATGGCACTATTCGCAACCGTGCTGATTCACAGGCTTGGCCTCGCCGAAACGCTCAGGGGTTTGGGTCCAATGGCCAAGGACCTCGCGCTAGTGCTGGTAGGGCTTGCGGGGGCGACCATTTGGATTCACAAGGCAATGAGGCGCCAGGAACTCCGATGAGCAAAATCGCCGCGTTGCCCAACAATGCATTTGAACGGACGAGGTCCGCGTTCCCTCCCCTGAGCGGCCCTCGCCGCTCAAGCAGTGTTGTGCGGGCCTAGGCACCATCGAGCTGTGGCATGAGCAAGACGCAGTTCGTTGAGTTCTCGAACCGAGGGTTCTGGGCCTACGACGTTGCCTTGGGAATCTTCCTCAAGCATCTTGTGGACGCTGGCGAGAATCCGGAGCATGCCGCAATCCAATGGGTTCAGGACGCCTTGCCGAAGTGGCGAGCTGTGATCGCAGCGGCAGGGTCCGGCCTTGGATGGAGAATCGACGAGGGGTGGTTGGGTAGCGAGAGTGGGTTGTTCCTTCAGCTCGCCCAGGAAGCAACCAGGCAACTGGCTTCGCGCGCGAGCATCCCGGTGGCGGAGATGGAGGAGTGGGCCGCGTTCGATGGGCTCGAAAATGTTTCTAGAGGCGTCCCAGTTGTTCTGACCGCCCCTATCGTTGAGCTCGGCGAGGCAATTCATCGCTTACTGCAGGGGCCGTCCGTCGATCCTCCTCATGGCAAGTATTGGCTCTACGGCACCCCGACTGGGAGGATGATCGTGTGAGCGTGGGCGAAATGGGTAGGTGGCGGCCGCACAACAAGGGCTTGCACCAGACAAAGGGCGCTCGGAGCGGCCGCTTCGCGGCCGGTCATCTTGAGGCGCCCTTTGTAGGTGAAGCCAAGGGCAGGCAGTAGGGACTCCCAATGAGCATGGACCTCAAGAGTGAGTCGGGGCGGGAGATCAACCCATCCGGCAGCGCTTGGTCATTCTTCCTTGAATTGGCCGAGGCGTACGGTTGGCAGTCGGCGGGAACGGCATCACCGCAATGGAGGTGGTACCAATTTTGGAAACGAAGCCGGCCCTGGGAAGGGGGGTATGCCTCAAACGACTGGCAAACCGTCGCACGGGAGGATGCCGCGGCGATGGCGGATGCGCTAGCGCGCGTCCTGACGGACCCAAACGGCGATGAGAAGCAGAGAGAAGTGAACCGAAAGCTAGATGAGAAGGTTCGCGCCTTGGCCAAGCGGCGCTATGGAATCACCCTGGCGGCGTCGAAGGACGATTCCATTGCGGCACCCAGAGACCTCCAGGCAGTGATCGAGTTCTTGCGGGCGGGGAGCTTCCAAATATGGTGATGCTGCCGAACAACGGGACGCAACTGACAAAGGCCGCGAGGTGTGCCCCCTTTGCCTTCCGCTCATGGGGGCAGTCGTTGAGGGCGGCCTTTGCAGCTGATCCCGGGTGTTAGCCGGAGCATGGCCGTGGCATGGCCACCCAAGATTTGAACAGCCGTCGACAGCGCAACAATCGATGACGCGCGTGTTGCCGCTGCTCGTTCTGCTTGCGGCCCACCCGGCGAGCGCACAGCCATCATCCACGAAGCCAAGCTGCGCTCGGGTCCAGAACATCCAATTCCCTGCGGACGATCGACCTAACGCGGTGCAGAAGGCCCGGCTCAAGGGTTGCGATTCCGAGGATCTCTACTACGGCATTGCAGGGCCGGCCGACCCCGTCAAGGCGCGCCTTTGCGCGTACCAGCAGATGGATTCGCGCGAGGAACTCGTATTCGGAGGCGAGGCGATCTTGATGATGGTCTACGCCATCGGTGCGGGCGCCAGCCGCAACCCCGATCTCGCGATCAAGCTCGCCTGCGTAATCGAGGGCGCGCCAGCAGAACTGGATGGGCGCCTCCGCCATCTTGAGGCGCTGAAAGACCAGCGCACCGGACGCGTGAGCTTCGACCTCTGCGACGACATCACGAGTGGGTTCATGATGGGGTACTGCGCAGCGCACGACCAGCGCTTAGCGCGCGCGAGGCGCCAGCGGCGCTGGAAGTCGCACTTTGAGGGCTGGGCTCCGGCCGCGCGAGAAGCGTTCAGTCACCTGCGCGCGATGGCCGACGCGTTCTTTCACGCAAGATCGCGTGGCGAGATCGACCTCTCGGGGACGGCGCGCGCCGCGATCGTGATCGAAGAGGAGGAGCGCCTCGAAGACAGCTTTGTCGCAATGGTCGACCAGCTCGAGGCCGGGAACCTGCCCGCCGCGACGAGCGTGGATTATCGGACCGCCGACAGAGCGCTCAACATGGCCTATGACGAGGTCATGAAGGCCGATGCGACGGAGATCGGAACGGTGACGAAAGCTGACATCAGGACTGCCGAACGTGCCTGGATCCGCTACCGCGACGAATGGGTACGATTCGCGCGCTCCAGATACCCGGCGGTTATGCCCGAGGCGATCACAACGTGGCTCACGCAGCAGCGGACGAAGCAGTTGCGTGGCGAGGATCGCTAGAACAGCTTCTGGAAGTCGGGGCGGAGGAAGATCTCGCGGCCCTGGGTCTCGATGTGGCCGTTTTCCTCGAGATCGCGCATCATGCGGGTCACGGTCTCGCGCGAGGAGCCGATGCGGTGCGCGATGTCCATGTGAGTGGGGCGGCGGACCACCACGCGTCCGTCCTTGAGCCGCTTGCCCTCCTCCTCGGCCAGCTCCTGGATCACCCGGGCCACGCGGCCGTACACGTCGAGGAGGGCGAGGGTCGAGATCTGGTGGTTCGCCTTGCGCAGGCGGCTCGCCAGCACCTGGATGAGCGAGGTGCTCATGCCAGCGTCCTGTTCGAGAGCGCGCGTGAAGTCGTCCCGCTGCAGCGAGAGCAACTCGCAATCCTCTTCCGCGATGATGGTGGCGGAACGGGGCTCCTGGTCGAGGAGCGCCATCTCCCCGAAGAAGTCGCCCTCGGAGAGGATAGAGAGAGTCACTTCCTTGCCATCGTCCCCGAAGATCGCCACCTTGACCCGGCCGTGGAGGATCAGGAAGAGAGAATCGCCCGCCTCTTTCTCGTGGAATATCACCTCGTCCTTGCGGAAGCGGCGGCGGCGCGTGAGCCGCAGGATGGCGTCGAGGGACGCCTCTCCCAGGCGGGAAAAGAGGGGAACGCTCTTGAGGAATTCTCGCTCGGTCATGGGGGTGCTAAGGGGCTCCCAAGATCGTAGCATCCCCGAAGGCCGCGCGGCGCGGCCCCGGGGGCTCTTTAGGCCCGGGGCTTCTTCCCCTTGTCGAAGCTCGCCGTGACCACGCTCGAGATCCCGCCGCGCACTCCGAAGCGGCCCTCCAGCATCATGCTGCGGGGTTTCGTCACCTTCACCAGGTCGTCGAGGATCCGGTTGGTCACCGCCTCGTAGTAGATGCCCTCGTTGCGGTAGCCGCCGAGGTACAGCTTGAGGCTCTTGAGTTCGACGCAGAGCCTGTCCGGCACGTAGCGGATGATGAGGGTCGCGAAATCGGGCTGGCCGGTCTTCGGGCACAGGGCCGTGAACTCGGGGCAGGTGTGCTCGATCAGGTAGTCCCGTCCGGGGTTCGGGTTCGGGAAGACTTCCAGGCGGTCTATGAGTTTTTCCAACGGGAGAGCGCCTCCTTCAGGTCGCTTTCGATGTCGTCCTTGAGGGACTGGGGTTTGATGACCGCGACCCGGGGCACGAAGCTCCGGATCCAGGCCTTGAGTTCGCGCGAGAGAGCCACGTTGAGCTTGAGATCGAACGAGCCGTCGGCGCGCGTGGTGATTTCCTGCGATTCGTGCCAGGTGCGGTCCTTGATGCTGTCGGCGAGGGCGGCGTCGAAGCGCAGGACCACCTCCTGGGCCTTGCCTCCCGCGATGCCGAAAGCGCTCCTCGTGTGGGCCTCGATGTCCTGGTCCTTGGGCATCTCGAAGCTCACGTCCATGAGCGCGATGCGCTCGATGCGCTCCACCGCGAAAGTGCGCACCTCGTCGTACTCCTCGACCCGCCCGTAGAGGTACAGGCCGCCCTGGTAATAGACGACCCGGTAGGGGTCGACCTCGTAGCGCTTGGCGCGCTTCGAGCTCGCCGAGTAGTAGGACATGTCCACGCGGCGTTCGTGGAGAGTGGCGTCGACGAGGGTGGCGATCACGCCCTTCTTGGCCGAATAGTCCTTCGAAGGGAAGGGGCGCGCGCCGAAGAGGTCGGAGATGCGCGAGAGGTACTTCGTGCTCTTCTCGGGCAGGGCGGCCCGGATCTTGACGAACGCGGAGTCGAGGTCGGCCGCGAAAGGCGCTCCCGAGAGAATGGTCATGAGGTGCCGGCCGAAGTAAAGGGCCGCCATCTCGGACATGGTGAAGGTGGCCTGGGCCTTCTGGGAGTAGCCCTCGAGGAGGCGCCACACCTTGCGGCCGCTCTCCTTGTCGTCGTAGAGCGGAAACCCCGCCTCCTGGAGCGCCTCGATGTCCCTCCGGATGGTGCGCAGCGCCACGTCGTGCTCTTGGGCCAGGTCGGAAGCGGTGACGTAGCGGCTCTTTTCAATCCGCTTGAGAATCTTCCACTGGCGGATGACTTCGGCGTTCCGCATGCCGCTAACTTATCAGGCTATGAGAGACCCTCGATCGTCGGCGTGGCCCGGGTGAACTCGTCGAGCAGGGAGGCGACGCGCCGCGGGGTGTCCGGGCTGGCGGCGCCCCCTTTCGTATCGATCTCCAGCGAACGGCAGGCAGCCGACAGTCGCATGAGGCCCAGGGTGGCGGAACTCGACTTCAGGGAATGGGCGATCCGCGTCACCTGCTTCCAGTCCCCCTGGTCGCGGTACTCCTTGAGGTCTTCGAGGGCGTTCGCGCTCTCATGCAGAAAAAGTTGCGCCATCTCCGCCACGAAGGTCGCCCCCTGATCGCCGGCCACGGCGCGCAGCTTTTCAATGGCAACAGGGTCGAAAAGAGGGATTGCGGCAAGGTCGTCGGTCATGGGGGAGGCGGGAGTGTAGCCGCCGCCTTGGCTTCATCGTGTGATCTTCGTCATGATGGCGGATCATGATGATCCTCACCGCGGTGCTTGGCCTGGCCCTTCTCGAAGCGGCTCCCCAGGCCGACGATCCGCAGCGCGCGGAGACTCTCGCCTGGCGGCAGAAGCGGGAGACGGACCTTCTCGCCGACCAGGGCTGGCTCGCGGTCTCCGGCCTTCCCTGGCTGAAAGAGGGCACGACCACCCTCGGCTCGGGCGAAGGCAACACCATTCGTCTCGCCGACGGTCCGGCGCAGTGGGGCGCCATCGAGCGCAGCGAGTCGAAGGTGGTGCTTCAGCCCAAAGACGGTCCTGCGCGCGAGATCACTGTGAAGGACGAGCCGTTTCGGATCGGCCGCACCTGGATTCAGCTCATCCGCCGAAGCGACCTCGTGGGCCTGAGGCTGTGGGATCCGGGCAATGCCCGCAAGCTGGCGTTCAAGGGGCTGCGATGGTTCGATGTGAACGGCCACTACCGGGTGCGCGGCCGCCTCATCCCGAGCGCACAGCCCGCGACAGTGAAGATCGCGAACGTCCTCGGCCAGGTCAACGACTTCGAGAGCCCCGGAGTGGTTGAGTTCGAGATTCTCGGAAAGAAGCTAAGGCTGACGCCCGTCTACGAGACGCCGAAGCATGACGAACTCTTCTACATCTTCAAGGACGCGACGTCGGCGAAGTCGACCTATGGCGCCGGCCGCTTCCTCTATTCGGCGCTGCCGGATCCGGCCGGCACGGTGATTCTCGACTTCAACCGCGCTTACTCCCCGCCCTGCGCCTTCACCGACTTCGCGACCTGTCCGCTGCCGCCTCTTCAGAACCGGCTCGATATCGCGATCGACGCCGGCGAGCTGGACCCGCACCGGGAACACTGACGCCGTGAGTGCGGCGCAAATCGATGCGCTCGCCGCCACGGTCGGCGATCTTCGGTCCCTGCTCGGGAGCGACGCGCGGGCCCTGGCTCTCCGTCGGGCGCTCATGGAAGGGTCGCTTGGAGCCCTTCCCGCGAAAGTGCCCGGAGTCTCCGAGTCCGTGCTCGGCCCTCTGCGCGGATCCCTCGTTCTGCCCTCGGTTCGCATCTCCTCGATGCTCGAAGCCGAGGACGGAACCACCAAGTGGGCGCTCGAGTTCGGCGACGGCCAAAGCGCCGAGACCGTCCTCATCCCCTCGCGCACCCGGGCCACGGTGTGCGTCTCGTCCCAGTCCGGCTGCACGCGCTCCTGCGCCTTTTGCGCGACGGCCACCCTGGGCTTCCGGCGTCATCTCACCGCGGGGGAGATCGTGCATCAGTACCTGGTCGCGCGCGACGCCGCCGCGCAGGCCGGCCTCGAGGCCTCGAACGTGGTCTTCATGGGAATGGGCGAGCCCCTCGACAACCTCGACGCGGTTCTCCTGGCCGCGCGTTCGCTGACCGACGTCTTTCCGGGCCTCTCGCCGCGCCGCGTGACCGTGTCCACCTCCGGCGTGGTCCCGCGGATGGCCCGCTTCCTGCGCGAGAGCCGCGCGAGCCTGGCGCTCTCTTTGAACGCAAGCGACGACGCGACGCGGACGAAGATCATGCCCCACAACCGGACGTGGCCTCTCGCTTCCATCGTGAAGGTGCTGCGCGAAGCGTCCTCGGAGCGTCCCCGGCGCTATTTCGTCGAGTACGTCCAGCTGCCGGGAGTGAACGACACCGCCGAAGACGCCGCGCGGATCGCCGAACTGCTGCGCGGCCTCGACGTCCACGTGAACGTGATTCCTCACAACCCGTTTCCAGGGAGCCCGTTCCGGGCCCCCGCCCGCGAGGACACGCTGCGCTTCCACGACCAGGTGAAGGCACAGGGCCTCACCGGCATCATCCGCTGGCCCCGCGGCCGCGACGTGTCGGGCGCCTGCGGCCAGCTCGCCCTGCGGGCCTGACGACGCCGGCCTCCCTGATCGAGCCCGATCACCTTATTGAACAAGGGGGCGGCCTGTCGCCGATTTGGTTACACTCGCGGTCCCTTTTCTTCGAGCAAGGACCCCATGAAAAAACTCCTCCTGGCCGCTCTCGCCGGTTCGTCCCTCATCGCGGCCGCGCCGCCTGCGCCCTTCGAACTCTCGGTGGCTTCGATCATGCGCGGGCCGAAGCTCGTCGGTTACGCGCCCGACTCGATCCGGTGGGCGGGCGATTCGAAGGAGTTCTGGTTCGAGTGGCGGAAGCCGGGCGACACCGAGAACTCGACCTGGGTGACGAACGCGGCCACCGGGGAGGCGCGCAAGCTCACGGACGCCGAACGCCGGAACGTTCCTCCCGTGAACGCCGACTGGGACGCGGCGCATCGCCGGGCGGTGTTCTCCCAGGGCGGCGACGTGGTTCTCGTCGACACGGTTGCGAAAACGCGGCGCGTGATCACCCGCACGACGGGCAACGAATCGCGCGCGCGCTTCGCGAAGAACGAGACGCACGTGTCGTTCGTGCGTGACAACGCTCTCTTCCTCGTCCCCGCGAGCGGCGACGGGGAGGGCGGCCTCGTCCAGCTGTACGAGGCCGGACCGAAGAGAAGAGATCCGGTGCTCACCGATGCCCAGAAGATGATGCGCGAGGAGGAGCAGAAGCTCCTCGCCTTCGTGAAGAAGACCGCGGACGAGCGGAAGGCCCGCGAAGAAAAGCGCGACGCCGAGGCGCTTCCCAAGCTCGATCTCGCCGAGGGCGAGACCGTGGTCGACGCCCAGCTGTCTCCGGACGGCGATCACGTCTTCGCGGTGGTGTCGACCCGGGCCACGGGCTCGAAGACCGCCGACGTCTCGAACTACATCACGGAGTCGTCGTACACCGAGCCGATCCCCGCCCGGAACCGCGTGGGCGACAGCCAGGACAAGAACCGCCTGGTGATCCTCAACCTGAAGACGAAGAAGGTAGCGACGGCGAGCCTCGCCGCGCTCAAGACGGAGACGAAGACGGCGGAGGGGAAGGCCGAGACGAAGGACCGCGACGCGCGCTGGTCTACGCCCGAGATCTCCGGCGACGGGAAACTCGCGATCGCCATCGTCCGCAGCGCCGACAACAAGGACCGCTGGTTCGTCCGCGTCGATCCCGAGACCGGCGTGGGGACCGCGCTTCTCAACGATCATGATGACAAGTGGCTGCGCGAGCTCTTCCAGGGCGGCATGGGCTTCCTCGCCGACGAGCGCACGCTCTGGTTCACCTCGGAGAAGCCCGGCTACATGCACCTCTTCACCCTGGACGCGGCGGCCGCGAGTCCCGAGGCGAAGGCCCTCACCAGCGGCTCGTGGGAGATCGCGAACGTCGACCTTTCCCTCGATCGCAAGACCTTCTATCTCACCACCACGGAGGCGGGATCGGGCGAGCGTCATCTTTATTCCATGGCCAGTACCGGCGGGCCCCGCACGCGGCTCACCACCGTGGTGGGCTCGCACGAAAGCCGGGTCTCGCCGGACGGCGCCGCCCTCGCCACCGTGTACTCGGCGGGCAACAAGCCGCCCGAGATCTACGTGGGCCCTTTCGCGAACGACCTCGCGAAGCGCGTGACCACTTCGCCTTCCGCGGAATGGCTGGCCGGGAAGTGGCTGGATCCCAAAGTCGTCATGGTGACCGCGCGCGATGGCGTGAAGGTGCCGTCCCGTCTGTATCGCCCGGAGGACCTGGGCGCGAAGCCGAACCCCAAGCGCCCGGCCGTCATCTTCGTGCACGGGGCGGGCTACCTGCAGAACGCCCATCGCTACTGGTCGACCTACTACCGCGAGTACATGTTCCACCACCTCCTCGCTTCGAAGGGCTACGTGGTTCTCGACGTCGACTACCGCGGCAGTGCGGGCTACGGCCGCGACTGGCGGACCGCGATCTATCGCCACATGGGCGGAGCCGACCTCGAAGACATCGTGGATGGCGCCAGGTACCTCGTGAAGGAACAGGGCGTCGACCCGAACCGCATCGGTGTCTACGGCGGCAGCTACGGCGGCTTCATCACTCTCATGGGGATGTTCACCACGCCGGGCACGTTCGCGGCGGGCGCGGCGCTCCGGCCGGTGACGGACTGGGCGCACTACAACCACGGCTACACCTCGAACATCCTCAACGTGCCCCAGTCGGATCCCGAGGCCTACAGGAAGAGTTCGCCCATCTATTTCGCGGAAGGGCTGAAGGGAGCGCTCCTCATCTGCCACGGTGTGGTCGACACCAACGTGCACTTCTCCGACTCCGTTCGCCTCGCCCAGCGTCTCATCGAGCTGCGCAAGGACAACTGGGAGCTCGCCATGTACCCGGTGGAGAATCACGGCTTCGAAGAAGAGACGAGCTGGGCCGACGAGTACAGCCGGATCCTCAAGCTCTTCGAGCGCGAACTCAAGAAGTGACGGCCGCGCGGGGAGCGGCTCGATAGCGGTCGTCGACTACACTCTTCGCTCACCTCGTATCGATTCACATTCAAGGAGCAAGCCCACACCCATGGCCAAGGGAACCCCCGACTACCAGGATGCCGACCTCGTTCTCCGCGTCTACGAGATGCGCCGCGAGCCCGTGATGCGCGCATCACGCGACGCGTTCAACGGCAAGTTCTGGCCCGCGAACTACGACGAGGTGAAAGCCATCGCCACCCAGGGGCACGAGCTGAACGCGGCCTACCGGCAGCTCGGCACCTACTGGGAAATGGTCTACGGCCTCGTGAAGCACGGCATCGTCAACACCGAATTCTTCATGGAGACGAACGGCGAGGGCATCTTCATGTACGCGAAGCTCGAGCCGTATCTCGAACAGCTTCGCAAGGACTTCAACCCCACCATTCTCCGCAACACCGAATGGGTGGCGAAGGAGACCGAGCGGGGCCGGATGCTCACCGTGATGTTCAAGGCGCGCGTCCAGAAGGTTCTCGACTCGAAGAAGTAAAGGAGCCGCCACGCCCGCTTCCCACATCCCGAACTTCGTCGTCATCGGCGGGCCGGAAATCCACGCCGGATACGTGAGACGGCTGTTCAGGGCGGAGGCGGCGGGCCGGATCACGTTCGGGAGGGTGGTGATCGTGGATCGCGACCCCGGTTGCGCGGCCGCCGCCCTTCAGAGTCCGCGGGTGAGGCTGGACGTGGCGTCGTGGGATGACTGGCTCGCCCTGAACCTCTCGCGCTGCGGGATGGGCGACCACCTCGTGCCCTACCACTGGGCGCCGCACGTTCTTCTCGACTGGCTCGCCGCTGATCTCTCTCGCCATGGCCTCACCCTGAGGCGGACCGCGGATGTGAACGATCCTCCCGTCCGTCCGCCGGTGCTTCGTGAGACGAAGGCGGGGGACCTCGCGATGTCGTACGCGGAGTGGCTGTGCCCGCCGGCCTGCATCGAGCCCGCTCTCTGTCCGCACACGCGCGGGCCGAAGTCATGGAGCCTCGCGGGAGAACTGGCGAGAGCGCCGCGGTCCTTCGTCTTTCCATGCCTGCATCTCGCGTACGGCGTGGGCACGATTCCGCTCTCCGCGATCTTCGGAGTGAGAGACCACCTCGTCGAGGCCCTCCGCCGCGGCGAGGTGGGTCCGGAGGCGCCGGCCTGGATCAGCTCGGCCAGCCACTGCCACGGACTGGCCGCGAGAGTCACCGCGTAGCTCGGCCCTTGCCGGATCCGCGGAACGCCGAAGGAGTGCTCCCAGCCGTCATTGCGAGGAGGCCACGCGGAAGGCTCGCCGACGAAGCAATCTCGCGGCCGTGCGGAGCGTCCTACCCGGGCGCGAATCCTTGGGCCACGGGCGCCGGGATCAATCCACCCACGCCGCATCAAGCGGACCACCGCCGGGTACGAGCCCGCGAGACGACGCGCTTCCGAGTGTGGTGGTCACGTCGGTTGCTACGCATCGGGCGTGAGGCGGCGGGACTCCACGCGTGGAGGCACGCGCCGTCCTTTGGGGTGAGGACGGCGCTTGGGCCGTTCCTCATTTAAAGGAGTCCCGCCTTGAATCTCACGCCCGATGACGCAACCGACGCGCCCACCACACCCGCCGCGGACGAGCCGAAGCTCCTCGACCACGAACGGCTCGACTGCTTCCAGGTCGCTCTCCACTTCGCCGCCATGGTTCCGGACCTCACCCGGGCGGCCCGTCCGTCGCTGCGCGATCAACTCGAACGCGCGGCCGCTTCAGTCTGCCTGAACCTCGCCGAAGGCTGTGGCCGACGGAGCCGCCGGGATCGCCTCCATTTCTTCGCAATGGCGCAAGGATCTGCGATGGAGTGCGCGGCTGCGGTTGATGTCCTTCGGGTGACCGGCCACGTTACGATGCCGGACGCGACGCGTGCGAAGCACAAGCTCACGCGGGTTGTGCAGATGCTCGTCGGTCTTCGGCGGCGTTGAGGTTCGTTGCGAGCCCCCGCCGGCCGGGACACGCGATAGGCTCGCCGCAACCGTGTTCACCGCCTACCACGCGAAGTACTACGCCCACCTTCTGACGGCACGCCTGCCAGCCGACAGTGCCGACAAGTTCGGCGCCTCGCTCATGTCGGCTTCCGTCGACCTCAACCCACACCAGATCGACGCCGCCCTATTCGCGTTCCGGTCGCCTCTGTCGCGGGGTGCCGTACTCGCCGACGAGGTCGGCCTCGGCAAGACCATCGAGGCGGCTCTCGTCATCAGCCAACTGTGGGCCGAGCGCCGTCGCAGAATCTTGATCGTGGTCCCCCCAACGCTTCGAAAGCAATGGGTGGAGGAGCTATCGACCAAGTTCGGGATCCCGGCAACGGTGATTCAGTCGTGGCCTCCGCCAGAAAGCCGCGACGCGCCCGTTGCGAACCAAGTCTTGGTCGCCTCGTACCACCTCGCTCGCGCCAACGCTGCCTTCCTGAACGCCGTCCCCTGGGACCTGGTGGTCATTGACGAAGCCCATCGCCTCCGAAACGTCTACCGAACCGACTCGAAGATCTCCCGAGCCATCCGGTCTGCGTTTGAGGGCAAGCCGAAGATCCTCCTCACCGCGACGCCGCTTCAGAACTCGATTCTTGAACTCTTCGGCCTCATCACATTCATCGACCCGCACCTCTTCGGCCACCTTGATGCATTTCGAGCCCAGTACGCGCGGATGGACGAGGCGGCATTCGCCGATCTTCGTCGTCGCATTGAGCCGGTTTGCACGCGAACCCTCCGACGACAGGTCGTCGAGTACGTCCGCTATACGAAGCGGATTCCGATGACTCAGGACTTCACGCCGACGCCAGAGGAGCAGGATCTCTACGACCGGGTGAGCGAGTACCTGACCCGACAGAAGTTGCATGCACTCCCCGACCGCCAGCGCAAGCTGATCACCCTCGTGCTCAGGAAACTCCTCGCGTCATCCAGCTACGCCATTAGCGGCACGCTCGAAACGATGCTCGAACGCCTGGAGGGGAAGCGAACCGAGCAGGGGACCATTGACCAGATCGCCGAGAATTTCGAGAGTCTTCCCGAAATGACGGAGGAACTCGAAGACTCCGAACAGGACGCGGAAGCGCCCAGCGAGCCAACCGGGCAGAAGGACCTGCGTTCCTCTCTCGAAGTAGAGATCGACGACCTCCGAAGCTTCCGTGCTCTGGCGGTCAAGATCAACCAGAACGCCAAGGGCGACGCGCTTCTGGCCGCCCTGAAGGCTGGCTTCGTGAAACTGGAGGAGCTTGGCGCGCAACGAAAGGCCGTCGTCTTCACGGAGTCGAGACGTACCCAGGAGTATCTCCTCGCCCTCCTGGAGGCCAACGGCTACTCCGGTCAGGTGGTCGCGCTCAACGGCTCGAACGCTGACGCGAGGTCGAACGAGATCTACGGAGCGTGGAAGAAGGAGTTCGCCCAAACGGAGCGAGTCACCGGCTCAAAAGCGGTGGACATCCGCGCTGCCCTGATCGACCACTTCCGCGACCGCGCCTCCATCCTCGTGGCCACGGAAGCCGCTGCCGAGGGCGTGAACCTCCAGTTCTGCTCCCTCGTCGTGAACTACGACCTCCCCTGGAATCCTCAAAGAATCGAGCAGCGGATCGGCCGCTGCCACCGATACGGCCAGCAGCACGACGTCGTGGTGATCAACTTCCTCAACCGCAAGAATGCCGCCGACGCGCGCGTGTTCCAGCTGCTGCTTCAGAAGTTCCAACTCTTCGACGGCGTATTCGGGGCCTCCGACGACATCCTGGGCTCCATCGGCTCGGGCATCGACTTCGAGATGCGGATCGCCTCGATCTACCAGTCGTGCCGTACCGCCGAGGAGATCGACGCCGCGTTCGACGCTCTCCAGAAGGATCTCGAGGACCAGATCGCGGTGCGGATGGCCGGAACTCGCGACAAGCTGCTCGAGAACTTCGATGAGGATGTCCACAAACGCCTTAGGCTGAGCCTGGCGCAAACCCAAGGCCAACTCGACCGTCTGAGCCAGGCCCTGTGGGGCGTAAGCCAGTTTGAACTGGGCGACCAGGCGACCTTCGACGAAGCGACGCGCACCTTCTCGGTGCCCGAGGCGTTGCCCGGCCTGCCGGCCACAGCCGGCACCTTCACGCTTCGTACCGACCGCTCCTCGCCGGCGACATCCAGCTTCTTCGGCCCGCGTCACATCCTCGCCGAGGCGCTGACGAACCGCTCCTTCGAGCGCACTCTTCCGCTCCGGCAGATCGTCTTCGACTACTCGCGAAGGCCCACGCGGTCTGCGCCGGTCGAAGCCCTTCTAGGCAAGGCCGGTCTTCTTCAGCTCTGGCGGGTCACAATCAACGCCTTGGAAACCGAGGATTACCTCCTTTCTGCCTGCGTGAATGACGATGGCGAGGCGCTCGATGCCGAGGCCGTGGAGAAGCTCCTGTTCACGCCGGGAGAGGCGAGTGAGTGCTCACCGTTGAGCGATGCCGACACAGCTCGCCTTCAGTCTCGAAAGGCTGAAGAGTTGGGTCGTCTCTTCGCCGGAGCGGAGAAGCGGAACCGCCAGTTCTTCGACGACGAGATGGAGAAGCTGGAGCGCTGGGCCGACGACCTAAAGCTGGCGCTGGAATACGAGATCAAGGAGCTCGACATCGCGATCCGCGAGGCCAAGCGGGAGGCGCGGCTCGAAACGGGGCTCGCGGCCAAGGTCGAGAAGCACCGGAAGCAGAAGGCGCTGGAAGCTCAGCGAGCCGAAAAGAGGCGCGCCTTGTTCGAGGCGCAAGACGAGGTCGACGGAAAGAAGGAGACGCTTCTGGTCGAGATCGAAGCCCGGCTGAAGCAGCAGGTCACCGAGGTGCCGCTGTTCACGATCCGGTGGGGTGTCGCGTGAGGGTGGCTACCCTCTCTTCAGATACAGCCTCTCCATATCGGCTGAAGACGCCGCCTTGTACTCGTCCCGCCGAAGCAAGCCTCGGCGGGTCAGATCCTCGGCTCGACGCTTGGCCTCACGGAGGCGATTCAGCCGCTCCGGGTTGAGGCTCGTGAGCGAGCCCTTCACGACGCGACCGACACGCAAGGCGATGTCAGAAGTGGCAGCGGCTGTGGAGGAAGTGCCAGACGTCATGGAACCAGTCTAGTCTTCTCGGAAATCCTACGAGACTGCCGATACGCCCATTTCCGATCCGAGGGTCCTGTACCTGACCCCCCTCAGGTGATAATTGGCTTGGAAGTGGGCATCCAGTGAGTAATCAAGTAGTCGGCATCGAGAAGGCGGTCCTTCGGTGGGCTCGTGAGAGCGCTGGCCTGACCCCAGAGGCCGTGGCGGCAAAGCTCAAGAGGAGCGTAGGCGAGGTCCATGCGTGGGAGAGAGGTGAGGCTTTGCCCAGCTACGCGCAGCTCGAGAAGCTCGCCTACACCATCTACAAGCGGCCATTGGCGGCGTTCTTCCTGCCATCACCACCCATCGAGCAGAAGGCTCGGCAGGAGTTTCGTACGCTTCCAGCCGAAGACCTCGAACAGCTCCTTCCCGACACCCTCTTTCTGGTTCGTTCCGCGCACGCGTTTCAGCTGTCGCTACGGGAACTGAGCGAGGGCGCCAACCCCGCGGCCAAACAGATCCTTCGAGACCTTCAGGTCCCGGCGGCTGCTAATGCAGCTCAAGTTGCCCAGCGGGTGAGGGCATACCTGGGGATCACGGTCGAGAAGCAAGCGGCGTTCGGGTCCGACGATCAGGCCCTCGCTCGGTGGCGCTCCGCCGTGGAGAGCGCTGGGGTCTTTGTGTTCAAGAATTCATTCAAGCAGAAACAGATCTCAGGCTTCTGTCTGTATGACCCCGAGTTTCCGCTGATCTACCTGAACAACAGCACCAGCAAAACCAGGCAGACCTTCAGCCTGCTTCATGAGTTGGCTCATCTGCTATTCCACGCGAACGGCATTTCCAAGTTCGAACCGGACTACTTCGACCGGCTCCCACCGAACCAGAGGCTGATTGAGGTTCTGTGCAACCGGCTGGCCTCTGAAATCTTGATCCCCTCCGATGACTTTCTGAAGGCCATTGCATCGGTGAGGGCTTTCGAGGACACCGCTATAGAGGCGCTGGCTCGACGGTACTCCGTGAGCCGGGAAGCCGTCGCGCGGCGGCTCTTGGATCTAGGCAAGATGTCGAAGGTGGCGTACGAGGCAAAGGCGGCGCGCTGGACGAGTCAACTCAGGAAGAAGACCGGAAAAGGAAACGCCAACAGCACCAAAGCTGTGTACCTCGGCGATGCCTACCTCCGGCTCGTCTTTCAGAAACACTATCAGGGGCGAATTTCGACAGAGGCGGCTGCCGACTATCTTGGCGTCCGCCCCAGCCGCCTTCCAGCTCTTGAGTCGATTCTCATGAGTCGGAAGGCGGTCGCGTGATTTACGTCTTCGACACAAGCTCCTTTCGCGTTCTCAAGAACTTTTACCCGCCCCGCTTTCCCACCCTCTGGAGGAACGTCGGCTCGATGATCGAGGCGGAACAACTCATTTCGGTTCGAGAGGTTTCGCGGGAACTCAAGGACTTCGGAGAGGACGACCTGTTGAAGGCCCTGGCTCGGAAGCACAAGGGGATCTTCGCGCCCCCTGATGCTGATGAGCAGACATTCGTTCAGAGGATCTTCTCGAAGCCGCATTTCCGGGCCCTGATTTCGCAGAGAGCCCTCTTGCAGGGAAAGCCGGTGGCGGACCCCTTCGTCATCGCGGCGGCGGCCACGCGCGCGGGAACGGTCGTGACGCAGGAATCACTCAGACCAAACGCGGCGCGGATCCCCAACGTCTGCCGAGCCTTCGATGTCCCCTATGTAGACCTCGAAGATTTCATGGCCGAGCAGGGCTGGGAGTTCTAGGAGTCATGCCCGGGACCCCGTCCGAGTTGCCGACTCGGAGTGTGATTCCTCCAGAGTCTGGTGAAGTCATAACCAGCCTCGCCACAGGCAACAGCTACACCATGGGCGAGAGAATCGGTGAGGGTCACTTCGGGGTCGTGTATAGCTGTGTCGACGTCTGGGGCAACGATCTGGCGGCCAAAGTTCTCAAACCCACAGGGTCCTATGAGAAGGTCAAGGCGTCGGCGGAGGCAGAACTCCTCAAACTGGTGGCTCTCCGCCATCCGAATGTGACCTACGTCTTCGACGCCTTCGAGTATCGCGACACCTTCTACCTCATCACGGAAAGGTGCTACTGCCCGCTCACGGGACTCTTCGCCATCAAGAATTTTCATGGCGCCGGATGGCTGATGCCGATAGCTCGATGCCTCCTGCAAGCTGTGCACTATCTGCACCTCAATCAGTTGGCCCACCAAGACATCCATGCTGGCAACGTCTTCGCGTCCTTCGCGAAGGACGAGATGCAGCCAACTGAACCCGGCGCGATTCAGTTCAAGTTAGGTGACTTTGGCGTGGCCAAGCTATTTGGAGAGCTAACCGCCACCAACACTCGCGCCCAGTGGATGCTGCCTCCCGAGGCCCTTGATCCGGAAAAATTCGGTCCGATTGATCGTCGCATCGACCTGTACCACGCCGGCCTCCTGCTGCTCCAGATCGCTGAGTCGAGAGAGATGCAGTTTTCCCGTGAAGAGATCCTCGCTGGCCGTCCGCGCGAGATCGCTCTCAGCCTCCCGCCACCGTATAACTTTGCGCTGGAGAAGGCCCTGCGTCGCCGCGCCGCATACCGCACGGCCACCGCGATGGAGTTGTGGCGAGATCTCAATTCGCCGCCGCAGATCGAGACGTCCGTGCGCGCGTCGACGAGCCAAGAGACGTCCGTGCCAGACGTGGAGCCGGAAGCCCCGCCCGTCCCCGCCCACGATCGGAGCCACTGAGATGGCGCGGAACAAGCTTGAATTGACCTGGGTGGGGAAGGAGGATCGGCCGCGGCTGGAGCCGCGGATCCTTCTGGAGGATCCCGAAAAGTCATATCACGCGAAGCGGCGCGTGACCGAGAACGACATCTTCGACAACAGCCTCATCTTTGGGGACAACCTGCTCGCGCTGAAGGCCCTCGAAGCTGAGTTCACTGGCAAGGTCAAGTGCGTGTTCATCGACCCTCCCTACAACACGGGTAGTGGCTTCACGCACTATGACGATGGACTGGAACATTCGATCTGGCTAACGATGATGCGCGACCGGCTGGAACTCATCGGGCGCTTGTTGACGCCCGACGGAAGCGTGTGGGTAACCCTCGACGACAACGAAGCGCACTACCTGAAGGTCCTGGGAGACGAGATATTCGGACGGCAGGCGTTCATCGCTGACCTGACTTGGCAAAAGCGCGACGGTCCGCCAAACGATCGGAAGATCGCGTCGATCTCGGACCACGTCCTCGTGTGGGCGAAGGCCTCTGCCGCGACCGGGCGAAAGACTCTGGCCGAGGAATCATTCAACCTCATGCCGCGGACCGAGAAGGCAAATGCTCAGTATCAGGTCTTTACCGAGCCGACGGGACCGGATCCAAGAGGTCCCTTCCGAAAGATCGACACCACCGCGAACGCGAAGGGCGGCAGGTATGTTGCCAGCCTCTTCTACGGGCTGAAGAATCCCTACACGGGCGAGGAGGTCTGGCCACGCAAGGGCACATGCTGGCGGCACAGTTCCGAAGAGATGGCGAGGCTGGAGGCCGACCATCGACTCTACTGGGGCGTGAAGGGGACGGCGAGCACTCCCATGCGCAAGCTGTTCCGCTTTGAGGCCAAGGACGGGATGACGACGCCCTCAATCTGGTCGGACACCGGATTGAACCAACATGCTTCCGCCCACCTGGAGCAGCTATTTGGCTCGAAGGCCGCCTTCGAAACTCCGAAGCCCGAGGCGCTCTTGCAGCGAGTCATCCACATCGCCACGAAACCTGGCGACATTGTTCTCGATTCATTCGCTGGGTCTGGAACCACAGGCGCAACGGCACACAAGATGGGCCGCCGTTGGGTCATGGTCGAGCTGGGGGAGCACTGCCATACCCACATCATTCCTCGTCTCAAGAAGGTCGTCGACGGTGAGGACCCTGGCGGCGTCACGGAGAGTACCGGCTGGAAGGGCGGCGGCGGCTTCCGCTACTACCGACTCGCGCCATCGCTACTCGAGAAGGACAAGTACGGTAACTGGGTCATCAGCAAGGAGTACAACGCCGCGATGCTCGCCGAGGCCGTCGCGAAGCTGTGCGGCTTCACCTACGCCCCGAGCGAGACCGTCTACTGGCAGCACGGTCGCTCCACAGAACGCGACTTCATCTACGTCACCACTCAGACGCTGACCCGCGATCAGCTCCAGTCTCTTTCCGACGACGTTGGTGAAGGCCGCACTCTCCTCGTCTGCTGTTCGGCCTTCCACGGGAAGAAGGACGCCTTCAAGAACCTCACGCTGAAGAAGATCCCTGCCGCGGTGATCCAGCGCTGCGAGTGGGGCCGCGACGACTACAGCCTTGCCGTGGCCGCCCTTCCCGAGGCCGGGGAATCGAAGCCCGAGCCGGCAGCGAAGGCGCCCAGTCGCGGTTCGTCGAAGGTGTCGTCGCTGCCGCTCTTTGACGGCTCCGACGACGAGGGCGCGAAGAAGTGAGCGCCGTCGAGACGTTGTCTGGGCGGCTGAGCCTGCGCCCGCCGCAGCATGAGGCGCTTAGTCGGCTCTCTCGCCTTCTGGAAGTCTTCAAGCCGACCAAGAACCCCGACCCTGCGGCGGTGCTCGCTCAGGTCAAGACCGTGTTTCCGGATATCGAGGATTTCGAGCGCGACTTCCCGTCGCTCTGCTTCGAACTTGCCACCGGCGTCGGCAAGACGCGGCTGATGGGCGCGTTCATCGCGTACCTTCACTCGGAGCACGGCCTGTCGAATTTCTTCGTCCTGGCTCCGGGCACCACGATCTACGAAAAGCTGCTCCAGGATTTCTCCCCGAACACGCCGAAGTACGTTTTCCGCGGGCTCGGCGAGTACGCGGTGGAACCGCCCGCGATCATCACCGCCGAGAACTACGAGCGTGCCCTGTCGCCCGTGTACGGGGCTGCGCCCATTCGGATCAACCTCTTCAACATCCAGAAGATCAATACCGAGGTTCGCGCGGGCAGCACGCCGCGCATCCGGCGTCTTTCCGAGTACCTTGGCCAGAGCTACTTCGACATGCTGGCGGGGCTTGAAGACCTGGTTCTGATCATGGATGAGTCTCACCGGTACCGCGGCGGCGCCGGGATCAGGGCGTTGAACGAACTCAAGCCGGTTCTCGGCCTCGAGGTGACGGCGACACCCGAGCTTGAGCAGGGCAATCGTCGCGAGATCTTCAAGAACATCGTCTATTCCTATCGCCTGGCCGACGCGATGAGCGATGGCTTTGTGAAGGAGCCGGCTGCGGCAACTCGCAAGGATCTCAATCCCGAGGCCATATCGGCGGACGAGCTCGAACGCATCAAGCTGGAAGACGCCATCGCGCTCCATGAGCAGGTCAAGACCGAGCTGACTCTCTACGCCGAGCGGCAGGGCCTCCCACGCGTGAAGCCGTTCATTCTCGTCGTCGCCGAGGACACGACCCACGCGGGCGAGGTCGAGGCCCGCATCAAGGCCGACAACTTCTTCGCGGGGCGGTACAAGGACAAGGTCATAACCGTCCACTCGAATCAAACGGGCGATGAGAAGGAAGAGACGGTGCGGCGGCTGCTCCAGGTTGAGAGCGCCACCGAGCCGACGGAGATCGTGATCCACGTCAACAAGCTCAAGGAGGGCTGGGACGTCACGAACCTGTACACGATCGTTCCGCTCCGGGCGGCCCGGTCGCGCACTCTGGTTCAGCAGACGATCGGACGTGGCCTGCGTCTGCCCTATGGAGAGCGCACGGGTGTTGTGGCCATCGACACGCTCACGATCGTTGCCCACGAGCACTTCCAGAAGATCATTGAAGAAGCCCACCAGAGCGGCATCTTCATTCGTCAGCTTGTGCTCGAGGGTGCGGGGGCCGGGGCGCGGGCGGTTCAGTCGGTGCCTTCAAGGCTCGAGACTGTTCTGGGCATTGGATCCGCTGGCGACACGGGCAGCCCGTCCGCGTCACTCGCGACCGTGCTGCCAACGGAGCAGGCGCGGGACGTCATCCGCACCACGCTCGACGTCGTGCAGTCGATGGAGACGAGACTCGGTTCGTCGGCCGATCTGCGGCGCGAGGACATTCGCGCTGAGGTGGGCCGTCGCGTCTACGAGCGTCTTGCCCCGGTGCAGGCTTTGATCGCCAGCGAGGAGCACGAGGCGCTGGTTGTCGATCTCGGGAACCGCGTTCTCGACCAGATCGTGGCGCACACGATCGACATCCCCCGCGTGATGACCATGCCGAAGAGTGAGACGCGGACGAAGTACGCGGACTTCACGCTGGACATGGAGCGCATTCCGAAGGTTCAGCCGGTCTCGGACCAACTCCTGATTCAGGAGATGAGGACCGGCAGGCGTAAGACCCTGTTAACTCTCAGGGCGGGCGACAACCTCACGCGGCCGGAGGACGCGATCCTGGCCGAGTTGATGGATGAGTACAACGACATTTCCTACGACGATCACGCGGATCTTCTCTATCGTCTTCTCGGCGAAGTCGTGGCCTCTATCCGTGAGCGGCTTAAGGACGAGAAGGAGGTGGAGAGCGCCGTCATCTGCAACGCCGGCCCTCTCGCCGAGGCGGTGTATGAGCAGCTCAAGAAGCACGAGATCGTGTACGCCGATGGCTGGGAGACGAAGGTAAGCCGGGGGTTCATCACGATGCGCTCGGCACTCGACACCGTTCCCCGTGACGCGGAACACGTCGTCAACTTCAGGAGCGTGGTCGATCCGCGGCGTGAAATCCGGCAATACGCGTTCGAGGGGTTCGGGCGGAGTCTCTATCCGCGCGTCCGCTTCGCCTCAGAGCAGGAGCGGCTCTTCTCCGCGCTGCTGGAGGACGATCCAACCTGCCAGCGCTGGCTCAAGCCCCTGCGGGAACACATCGAGATCTACTACGACGGCGATCACCGGTACGAGCCGGATTTCATCGTCGAGACCGAGGCCGAGAAGCTGATCTGCGAGATCAAGCGGTCAGATGAGATCGATGATCCGGTAGTGCAAAAGAAGCGGGCCGCGGCTGCGCAGTGGTGCCGGGCAGCGACCGAGCACTCCAGGCGATTCAGCGGGAAGCCCTGGTGCTACGTCCTGATTCCGCATGACCAGATTCGGGCGAACAGCTCGTTGATGGGGCTCGTCGCACGGTTTCGCGCAGACTAGGAGGCCGGGCGATGGAGGCGTCTTGGGGCGTGCGGCCTCTACGGCCGGGTACGTGTACGAGTACGGGTCCCACTTCCGTCGAATCGGTCCCTCACCCCTAAAATACCGAGGTGAAAGCCATTCGTGCGGACGAACTTGCGCCTGGGCAGGCGCGGAGTGTCTCGTTGGGCGGCATCAATGTGGCGCTTTTCAACGTGGGCGGGACGTTTCATGCCATCGAGAACAAGTGCGCGCATCGGGCCGGCCCGCTGGCCGAGGGTTTCGTTGCGGGCAGCGTTGTGTTCTGTCCGTGGCACGACTGGCAGTACGACGTCACCACCGGAACGTGCCTCAATGCGCCGGGGTTCAACGTGCGAACTTTTTCCGTCTCTGTCGTGGACGGCGACGTCTTAGTGGAAGTAACTGGAGCGTGATGACCCTATGAAGTTGTTGGATTCCTCGAACGCCTTTCGGGCCGCCGTCCTTCTGGGACTGGGCGTTTTTGCCTCCGCCCAGACCGCGCCCCCCGCGCCTTCGCCCACCCCCGTGGCGCAGAGTCCGGCCATCCAGTTCCCCTCCGCGGTGGAACTGGTCACCGTGGACGCGGTGGTGACCGACAAGAAGAACAACCCCATCGAGAATCTCACCCGGGATTCCTTCCAGGTCTTCGAAGACGGCAAGCCCCAGACCATCACCAGCTTCGAAGCGGTGGTGCTTCCGCCCGCGGCCCCCGTGGCGCCCCCGAAGATGCGCGCCATCTCGTCGAACCAGTCGGCCGAAGTCCGCAACGGGCGCACCTTCGTGATCGTGTTCGACGATGTCCACCTCCAGCCCTTCCAGTCTGTGCGCGCCAAGGCCGCGATCGACCAGTTTCTCAAGACGGGCACCCGCGACGGCGACCGCGTCACCCTCCTCGCGAGCGGCGGCGGCGCCTGGTGGAGCACCCGCATGCCCGAGGGCTACAAGGAACTCACCGCGCTTCTGAAGCGGCTCGATGGGCGCGAGATCCCCGACACCGGGCAGGACCGGGTCACCGAGTGGGAGGCGCTGCGCATCCACATCTACCGCGACAAGCAGGTGGAAGAGCGGGTGACGCGCCGGTTCGAGACGTACGGCGTGAACTCCGGCTCGCGGGGCCAGAGCGAGACGGGCGCCGCCTTCGACGGCGATCCCCTGGTCCAGGGCCGGGCCTCCGAGGTCTACTACCAGGCCACGGCCAAGAACAAGATCACCTTGAACGCGGTGGAGCGGGCCTTGAACTCGCTGGCCGGCGCCAAGGGCCGCAAGTCGCTCATCCTGGTGGGTCAGGGCTTCATCTTCGACCCGAACCTCGATGAGTTCAAGAACGTCGTGCAGGCCTCGCGGCGCGGCAACTGCGCCATCTACTTCGTCGACACCATGGGCCTCGGCGGCATGCCCGTCCAGATGACCGCGGAGTTCGGGCCGGCCATGCCGTCGGAGGACATCGGCGCGGCCTTCGCCGAGAACCTCGAGCGCTCCGAAGGCGCCGAGTCGATCGCCGCGGATAGCGGCGGCTTCTCCGTGAAGAACTCGAACGACCTCGCGAAGGGGCTGCAACGCATCGCCGACGAGACGCGCGTGTACTACCTCATCGGCTACAACCCCACGAACACCGCGCGCGACGGCAAGTTCCGGAAGATCGAGCTGAAGGTCGCGGCCAAGGACGTGCGCGTCCGGGCCCGCAAGGGCTACTACGCGGCGCTCGACGGCGACGCGCGAGAGGGGACGAAGAAGGCGGAGGGCGGCCCGGACAAGCAGTTCCAGGAGGCGCTCGATTCTCCCTTCGAGATGTCCGACATTCCCATCCGCCTCACCGCCTTCGTCTTCGATGAGACCCTGCTCGGGAAGGCGAGCGCCATCCTGCACGCCGACGTCGACCTCTCCACCTTCGCCTTCAACGAGAAGGAAGGCCGGTTCGTGGACACCGTCGAGTTCCTCCTCGTGGTGGCGCATCGCGAGAGCGGCGAGTTCAATCGCTACGACCAGAAGATCGACATGAACCTGCGCCCGGAGACGAAGGCCAAGTACTCGAAGACGTGGTTCCCCATCCAGCGCGACTTCGAGCTTCTTCCCGGCATGTACCAGGCGAAGATCATCATCCGGGACAAGAACTCATCGAAGGTGGGCACGGTCATCCACAACTTCGAGGTGCCCGACCTCGCGACCTGGCGCATCTCGACGCCGGTTCTCACGGACACCGTCCAGCCGCAGCAGGCCGGTCAGACGA
The DNA here is from genome assembly GCA_019694155.1 of Vicinamibacteria bacterium. Classification (GTDB taxonomy): domain Bacteria; phylum Acidobacteriota; class Vicinamibacteria; order Fen-336; family JAGNNV01; genus JAGNNV01. The sequence continues at coordinate 106,597 of JAIBCN010000038.1, forward strand.
ACGCGGCGCCGAAGCTCGTGATGCTGGCCCGCCGGGAGTTCGAGACGGGCGCGCGCCTGTTCCTTCAGTTCGACGTCTACAACGCAACGAAGGACAAGGCCACGGGCATGCCCAAGGTGACCGCGGGCTACACCATCCGAAGGAAGAGCGACGGCCTCGTGTTCCTGAAGGTCGCGCCCACCATGATCCAGCCCACCTCGCTGGGCCGCCTGTCGCGCATGGTCGGGCCGCCCCTCGAAGGGGCCGATCCGGGCGAGTACGAGATCGAGCTGAACCTCAAGGACGAGCTGAACGGGAAGATCATGGACTACAAGGAGGACTTCAGGGTCCTCCCCAAGGGCGCGGGCGTCGCCGCCACCTCGTCGAACCCGAACTGATCGGCGGGCTGGCCGCATGATCCTCGCGGCCGTCGTCGCCTTGCTTCTGGCCCTCGTGCACATCGCGGCCGGGGACTCCCTCGGCCCGCTCGGTCCGTTCGTCAAGATGGGGCCGGTCGCCATCCTCGGAGGCCTGGTGCTCCGGGCGCCCGCCACTCCGGCGCGCCGGCTCGCGGGCTTCGGCCTGCTGGTGGGCGCCCTCGCGGACGCGGCCATCATGTTCAGCTTCCTCGGCGGGCTCGCGGTTTTCCTGGCCGCGCATCTTCTTTATATCGCCGCCTTCGTCCGCGTCGACGCGCGGCTTCGTCTCGCCCGCCTCGTCCCCGTGCTCGTGTGGGCGACCGTGGCCCTGCCGCCGCTCGTCGCGGGCGCGGGCCCGCTTCGTGTTCCCGTACTCGCCTACGGCATCGTGATCTTCACCATGATCTGGCGCGCCGCCGCGGCCTGGGGATCCGCGGGCTGGAACGCGGGCACGATCGGCCTTCTTGGCGCGGTCCTCTTCGGCCTCTCGGATACCCTGCTCGGCTACACCCGTTTCGTGCAGCCGCTGCCCGCCTCGAGCCTCCTCGTCATGGGAACGTACTGGGGAGGCCAGGCCCTCATCGCCACGAGTTTCCTGAAGCACAAGTAATCACCCCGCTCGCGCAGCGGAAGGCGACTGGGTCGTCATTGCGAGGAGCCATTCTGTTGGCGCCGCGGCGAAGCAACCCCCTGCCACGACAATCGGCCTGCCCGCCCGCAAGCCGACAGTGGGTTGTGTCAATGCACTACGCGCGCCTGGACCTTGTCCTTGGTGGCGAGTGAGAACTTCACTTCCGTCGGTCCGCCCCTGGTGATGCGGTCGGCCACGTAAGCGCCGAGCGCCGGCCCATGCTTGAAGCCGTGGCCCGAGCCTCCGCCCACCAGCCACACGTTCGAGTGCTTCGGGTGACGGTCGACGAGGAAGTCGCCGTTCGATGAGTTCTCGTACTGGCACACCTCGCTGCCCACGATGGGCGCGTTCTTGAGGGCGGGGAAGCGCTCGGCCACGAAGCTCTTCACCATCGCGGTGCTCTCCGCGGTCACCAGGCGCTCGCCCGAGTCGGGATCGAACTTCGGGCCGTGCTTGTCGATCGCGCACTTGAAGCCCTTGGTCTCGAGATCGGGTATGCCGTAGATCTCCGCGCCGAAGTCGATCCAGGTGGGCATCTTCGGGGGGCCGAAGCGATCATCGCCCGGCGGCACACCGAAGTAGAAGACTTCCTGGCGGGTGGGAAAGATGCGATCGCCGAGGACGTCGGGGAACACCTTGCCGAGCCAGGGGCCGCAGGCGAATACGAAGTTGGCGGCGCGGACCGTGCGCTCGCCCGCCTTGATCGAGGTCACCGCGCCGTCCGTCGCGGGCGCTTCCGCCTGGCCGAGGATGAACTCGCCGCCGTTCTTCGTGAACTCGCGCACCACCGTCTGCACCGCCCGCCGCGCGAAGAGCGCGCCCGAGCGCGGTTCGGATACCGCCCAGGTGATGGGGCCGAAGTCGATCTGCGGGTAGCGCGCGACGAGGTCGGGCCGCTCGAGTTTCTCGTGGGGGATGTCGAGCTTGCGCAGCATGGCCAGGGTGTCGGTGGTGAGTTCGTCCTTGCCCCGGGCGAGGAAGAGCATGCCCGTCTCGGTGAAGAGCCGCTCGCCCGTGGTCCGTTCGAGGCTCTTCCACTGGGCGAGCGAGTCCCACGACATGCGGGAGTAGATCTCCTGCGAGCCGTAGCCCATGCGGATCACGCGCGTCTCGCCCCCGGAACTCGCCCGCGAACTGCCCGGGCCGTACTCGTCGATGAGCGCGACCCGCAGACCGCGCGCGAGGAGGTGTCTCGCCGTCCAGGCGCCGAAGACTCCCGACCCCACGATGGCCACGTCGAACGTGTCGCCGCCTTTGGCCTTGGGCCCGGCCTGCGCGCGCGACCTGGCCGCCACACCCGCGGCCACCGCCGCGCTCACGAATGTCCGTCGGCTGACTCTTGGATTCACCGGCTTCCTCCTGGTTTTTCTCGGGGCCTTCTTTGGAGCGACGCGCTTCTTCACGCCCGGGAGCCTAAACCAGCGGCGGCGGCCCTCGCGGCTATGCTCGCCGCTCAACCAAGGAGATCCCCTGATGACGGCAGTCGACGCGTCGGTCCGAAAGAGCGTGAGCGAGGAGGAATGGGAGCAGCGCGTCAACCTCGCCGCCTGCTATCGCCTGGTGGCGCACTATCGATGGGACGATCTCATCTTCACGCACATCTCCGCGCGCGTGCCCGGCCCCGAGCATCACTTCCTCATCAACCCCTACGGCATGCTCTTCGAGGAGATCACCGCCTCGAGCCTGGTCAAGGTGGATCTCGACGGGAAGAAGGTGATGCCGAGCCCCTTCGAGATCAACCCCGCGGGCTTCACCATCCACTCCGCCGTTCACGCGGCGCGCGAGGATGCCCGCTGCGTCCTTCACCTGCACAGCCTGAACGGCGTGGCGGTAGGCGCGCAGAAGGAGGGCGTGCTGCCCATCTCGCAGCAGTCGATCTTCGTGCTCTCCTCGCTGGGCTATCACAACTACGAAGGCGTCGCCCTCAACGAAGACGAGAAGCCCCGGCTGGTGAGCGATCTCGGTGACCGGAGCTTCCTCATGCTGCGCAATCACGGCCTGCTCACCGTGGCCGACAACATCCCCGACGCCTTCGTCCTCATGTACATCTTCGAATCGGCCTGTGCCATCCAGGTGCGCGCCCGGTCGGGCGGCGGCGAGCTCATACCCATCGACCCGCGCATCATCGCGGGCGCCAGAGCCCAGGCCAAGCAGGTCACCCGCGGCGCGGGCGGAGCGCTCGCCTGGGCCGGCCTCCTGCGCATGCTCGACCGAAGAGCCCCCGGGTTCCGGGAGTAGCGGCCTGACGCTGCGCGCTCGCCGGGGTGACGGAGGTGGGAACTTCCGCGATCCGTGGCCGCGGGCGATTTGTTCCGGTGGCAATTGGACCCAGAACTGGAGCGGGGCCGGGCGCTGGGATGGGTTGCTGGCGACGAGGCGTTGATCGCGAGTCGCACAACTGCGTCGGTGACCTTCGCGATCATCGAGCCGAGTAAGGAGGCACACGAGTCCATCGTTTCTGTACCCCAGTGCCGACGCACGAGGCGTCCGCGGCGCGGCAAGCCCATCTCAGTGCTCGGCCCCGCGGGCCACGTCTACCCAGCCTGCGTATCCCGGTTGAGCCCGCGCGGGGCAGGCTAGAACCGGAAGCTGACGCCCAGCGAGAAGCGCTTGTCGATGTTGGCGCGGGGCGTGCCGGACAGGCTCACCTTTCGGAACTCGGCGCGGAGCTTCGCGACGCCGATGGGGACGCGCAGGCCGCCGAAGATCGCGGTCAGGGTGCCCCAGTCGCTGTTCGAGCCGTTGTTCTGGTGATAGGCCCCGGCGCCCACGCCCACGAAGGGCGAGACCTTGAGCGAGGGCGGATTGAATTCCGCCTGCGCGGTGTACGTCGAGATCGACAACAGGCTGTTCTCGCCGCTCACCCGGGCCCATTCCCCGCCCGCCTGCAGGAAGGGCAGCGAGATGACCGCGGCATGGAAGCCGAAGCCCGTCTTCCAGGTCTCGGTCGGCGTGGGAAGAGTCAGGAAGACTCCCAGTTCTCCCGCATCGGCGGAGCCCGACAGAACCGTCATCACCAGCGCGGCGGAGAGGAGTTTTCCCTTCATGGCTTCTTCACCTGACGTTCCTTGTACACCGTCCACACGATGGGCAGCAAGGACAGACCCACGATTACGAGCGCGATCTTGTCGATGTTACGGGCGAGATCGAAGCCCGGGGCCACCGTCTTGAGGATGGGGGGAAGGAAGTAGCCGGCAAGCACCATGCTCCACACCCAGGTGAACGCACCCGCGACGTTGTAGGTGATGAAGGTCGTGAAGCGCATTCGCACCATGCCGGCCACGATGGGGGCGAAGGTGCGGACGATGGGCACCCAGCGCCCCGCCACGATGAAGAACGTCCCCCAGCGTCCATAGAACTCCTCGGTCTTCGTGAGGTACGCGCGCTTGTAGATCGGAATGCCGAGGATGCTCTTCTCCGGCCACGTGTAGAGCGCCTTGCCGAACCAGGATCCGATCCAATAGCCGACCTGATCGCCGAGCACGCCGCAGACGGGCACGATGGTGAGGAGAGCCCAAAGCGGAAGAAGCGGGTTCCCGTCCGTCCCCTGCGTCGCCGCGAAGATGCCGCACAGCACCAGCAGCGAGTCGCCCGGAAGGAGCGCGAAGAAGCCGGTTTCCGCGAAGATGATCAGGCAGATGGCGGGCAGCCCGCCGTTCTGGATCAGCCACTGAATCCCCTCGGGCTTCAGGAACCACAACAGTTGATGAACGATCTCCAAACCGCCTCCGATCAATAATCCGAACGGCGCAGTCTAGTTGCGAGCCAAGGCGAGCCGGAACTTCCGGAAAACGGTAGCCTCGCTCTGCGCTCAGACCAAGGAGATGGAACGCATGAAGCCGGCTTTCTTCGGGGCCCTTGCCCTCGTCCTAGTAACCGCCGCCCTGCCCGGACGCGCGCAGACGGCGCCCGCCGGCGCCCAGGGCTTCTATCGAACGCCCGCCCTTCGCGGGAACACCGTCGTGTTCGCGGCGGAGGGGGACCTGTTCGTGGTCTCGACGGACGGCGGCGTTGCCCGAAGGCTCACCACTCATCCCGCGCAGGAATCGGACCCATCGCTCTCGCCCGACGGAAAGACGCTCGCGTTCACCGCGCGATACGAAGGCCCGGTCGAGGTCTACACCATGCCCATCGAGGGCGGCGTGCCCACGAGGCGCACCTTCGAAGCCGAGCCCTCGACAGCCACCACCTGGACGCCCGCGGGCGATCTCGTCTACACCACCCAGCACTACGCGACCCTGCCCGATCCGCAGCTCGTCTCGTTGAACCTGAAGTCCGGCGATCGCACCCGCGTGCCTCTGAGCCAGGCGTCCGAGGGCTCGTACGACGCGACGGGCAAGACCCTCTATTTCGTCCGTCCCTCGTTCCATAACAATGTCACCAAGCGCTACAAGGGAGGCCGGGCCCGGCAGATCTGGAAGTTCACGGAGGGTCAGGCCGAGGCCCAGGTGCTGACGAAGGGATACGAAGGCGAGAGCCATTCGCCCCTCTGGTGGAACGGGCGCGTCTACTTCGTGAGCGACCGCGACGGCACCATGAACATCTGGTCGATCGACGAGAACGGCGGCGATCTCAGGCAGCACACGAAGCACTCGGGCTGGGACGTGAAGCGCCCGGCACTCGACGCGGGCCGCCTCGTCTATCAGGTGGGCGCCGATCTCTGGCTCTTCGATATCGCCAGGAGCGCCGAGCGGATGATTCCCATCACACTTCCTTCCGACTTCGACCAGCTCCGCGAGAAGTGGACGAAGAAGCCCATGGAGATGCTCACCTCCGCGCACCTGCATCCGAAAGGCGAGTCGGTGGTGCTGACCGCGCGCGGACGCGTGTTCGTGGCTCCCGCGGGCTCGGGGCGCCTGGTGGCGGCCTCTCGCAGGCAGGGCGTGCGCTACCGCGACGTGCGCTTCATGCCGGATGGAAAGAGCCTGCTCGGGCTTTCCGACTCGAGCGGCGAACTCGAGTTCGCGACTCTGCCCGCAAACGGCGTGGGCGACGAGAAGGCTCTCACCAGCGACGGCAAGGTGCTCCGCTTCGACGGCCGCCCCTCGCCCGACGGCAAGTGGGTCGTTTACACCGACAACAACAACGGGGTGTGGCTCCTCAACGTGGCCACGAAGGAGCAAACCATGTTCGCGCCCAACCGAGAGGGCGGAGCGGACTTCGCGTGGTCTTCGGACAGCCGGTGGATCGCCTGGTCGCAGTCGGCGGCGAACAGCTTCGCGCAGATCCTCCTCTACAACGTCGAGACGAAGAAGACGACGCCGGTGACGAGCGATCGCGTCAACTCGCAGAGCGCTTCGTTCAGCCCCGACGGAAAGTGGCTGTATTTCCTGTCCGACCGCAACCTCGAGTCGGTGGTGCAGGCGCCCTGGGGCCCGCGCGCGCCCGAGCCTTTCTTCGACAAGCCGATGAAGCTGTACCAGGTGGCGCTCAAGAAGGGTCTGCGGTCGCCCTTCAAGCCCGCGGATGAGCTGCATCCGGAAACCCCCGAGAAGCCCGACGCGAAGGCCGAGAGCGCGCCCGCCGCGAAGACCGCGTCCGCCGCGAAGCCCTCGGCGAGCCCCGCGGCGAGCCCCTCGCCGAGCCCCAGCCCCGCGCCCGCGGCGCCGCCCGTCGAGATCGATCTCGACGGACTTCAGGAACGACTCTACGAGGTGACGGCCGCGGGCTCGGGCGACTTCAACCGTCTCACCGCGACCGCGAAGACGCTGTTCTGGACCGTCGACGATCCGGGAACCGACGGCAAGCGCCACCTGATGGCTCTCGAGATCACGAACAGCCGGGACGCGAAGCCCGTGAAGGTGATGGAGGACATCTCCACCTACGAAGTGTCCGGTGATGGAAAGAAGATGATGGTCCGGAAGCGCGAAGACCTCTACGTCATCGACGCCTCGACGAAAGCTCCCGGGGGCGCCGACCTCGGCAAGAGCCGGGTGGATCTTTCGGGTTGGACCTTCCCCATGGACGTGCGCGAAGACTGGAAGCAGATTTTCGTGGATGCGTGGCGGATGGAGCGGGACTACTTCTACGACCCGAACATGCACGGGGTCGACTGGAACGCCGTGCTCAAGAAGCACATGCCGCTCGTCGACCGGATCACCACGCGCGACGAGCTGTCGGATCTCATCGGCTGGATGGTGGGCGAGCTTTCCGTTCTGCACACTTCGGTGCGCGGCGGCGACCTGCGCGCGGGTCCGGACGACATCAAGGTCCCCACCCTGGGCGCGCGGCTGGTGCGCGACGTGAAGGCGGGCGGCTACCGGATCGACTACGTCTACAGGCACGACCCCGACTATCCGGACGAACGCTCCCCGCTCGCCGATCCCGAGCTGAACATCAACGCGGGCGATGTGATCCAGGCGGTGAACGGCGTCGATGTGCTCACCACCGATTCACTCGACTCGCTGTTGCGGGGTCAGGAGAAGCGGCAGGTGCTGCTGCGGGTGAAGGCGGGAGCCGCCGGCGCGTCGCGCGACGTCATCGTGGTTCCCACCACCGACGAACGGAATCTGCGCTACACGGACTGGGAGTACGCGCGGCGTGTGGCCGTCGAGGAGAAGTCGAAGGGCGAGCTTGGCTATGTGCACCTGCGCGCCATGGGAGGAGACGACCTCACCTCCTGGTACCGGCACTTCTATCCCGCGTTCAACCGCGCGGGCATCGTCATCGACGTTCGTCACAACAACGGGGGGAACATCGACGCCTTCATCCTCGAGAAGCTGATGCGCCGGG
>JAIBCN010000250.1 GCA_019694155.1 Vicinamibacteria bacterium
CGCCTCATGCTCGAGATCAAGAAGGAATCCTCCCGGCAGGACTCGGACGACTTCGAGCGCAGGATCGCCGCGGAGATCGTCAAGTCGGGGGTCCACGTCTCTCCCGACACCGAGACGGACGTCGCCCTGCTCTCCTTCTCGACGCCCATCCTCGAGCGCATGGCCGCTATTCTCCCGGACGCCCCGCGCGGGCACCTCTTCTACCGCGAGCCGGAAGAGCTCATGTTCGCGGCGGCCGCGCAGGTGAAGGCCAGTTTCATCATGCCCGAGAAGGGGCACCTCTCCCCGGGCCTCCTCGCGCGGGCGAAGGAGCGCGGCCTCGATGTCGCCACCTGGGTCTGCGATGACGCGGCGGAGTTCAAAGAGCTTTCGAGACTCGGCCTCCTCGGCATCGGCACCAACCGCCCGGTCGAGATGATCGGCTGAGCCCGATGCACATCCGGATCGACCCCGTCGGAGGGCTGGCGGGCGACATGTTCGTGGCTGCGATGCTCGACGCCTTCCCGCCGCTCGAAGCGTCGGTTCGCGACGCCGTCCGCGCCGCCGGCCTCCCCGAACGTTTCCGCTGCGACCTCGTGCCCCACGCGGATCACGCCCTCACGGGCCGGCGCTTCCTGGTCGTGGAGACCACGCCGTCGGATCCTCACGGCCATGCGCATGACCACCCCCACCAGCACGCACACGAGCACGCGCACGATCACGAACACGGCCACCGCCCCTTCGCCGAGATCCGCGGCGGCCTGAACGCGGCTCCGCTCGACCCTGGGGTGCGCGATCACGCGCTCGCCATCTTCACCGCTCTCGCCGAGGCCGAGGCCCAGGTTCACGGCGCAACTACCGACACCGTGAGCTTCCACGAACTCGGAGAATGGGACTCGATCGCCGATATCGTCGCCGCCGCGGCCATCATTCACGCGCTCGGTCCGGCCACCTGGTCGGTGGGCGCACTGCCTCTCGGGAGCGGCTTCGTGAAGTCCGCGCACGGCCTGCTGCCGGTGCCGGCCCCCGCCACGACTCTCCTGCTCCGCGGTCTGGATGTGCGCGACGACGGTGTCCCGGGGGAGCGCGTGACGCCCACGGGCGCCGCGATTGCCCGGCATCTCACATCCCTCCCCGGAAGCGCTCCGCGCGAGCGGCGGCTCCTAGGCACCGGCCTCGGATTCGGGACCCGATCGCTTCCCGGGATCTCGAACTGCGTGCGCGTGCTCGTCTTCGACGCCGCCCTTGGGGACGCCGCGACAGGCGACCACGTCACCTCGATCGAGTTCGAAATCGATGACCAGACGCCCGAGGACCTGGCGATCGGTCTCGACCGCGTTCGTGCCCATGCCGGTGTCCTCGATGTGCTGCAGACCCCGGCCATCGGCAAGAAGGGGCGGGTGGTCGTCTCCGTGCGGGTGCTCTGCCGTGCTTCGGCCGAGGACGAGGTGGCGCAACTGTGCTTCCTCGAGACCACGACGCTCGGCCTGCGGCTTCGCGATGTCCGCCGGCACACCCTGTCTCGCGCATCGAGCACGGTGGACGTGGAGGGCCGCGCCATCGATCGCAAGCGGGCCGACCGCGGCGCCCACTCGACCACGAAGGTCGAAGCCGAGAGTCTGCGCGACGTGGCCGGCCACGAGGCGCGTGAACGCCTGCGCCGCGCTGCCCTCCGCGACTGACCGATCGCACCCCTCGAATACACTGAGGCCATGTCCGGGATTCCACCGCGCGAAGCGTCGGACCTTTCCGAGGCGATCCAGCGGCTCGAGGCCTCGCTGCGTGCTTTCAGGGACGTGGCGATAGCGCTCTCCGGAGGCGTCGACTCGCTGACTCTCGCCGCGTTCGCCCATCGGACTCTGGGGGAGCTGGCGATGCTCGTCCACGCGGTTTCGCCCGCGGTGCCCGCGGCGGCCACGGCAAGGGTGAAGGAGTTCGCGGCCCGGGAGGGTGCTTCTCTCGTCTTGCTCGACGCGGGTGAGTTCAGCGACGAGGCCTATCGCGCGAATCCCTCGAACCGCTGCTACTTCTGCAAGAGCCATCTCTATGACGCGATCCGCGCACGTTTCCGGACCCTGGTGCTCTCCGGCACGAACTTCGATGACCTTCTCGATTACCGTCCCGGCCTTCTGGCCGCGCGGGAGCGAGGGGTGCGCCACCCCTTCGTGGAAGCCGGCCTCACCAAGGCCCGGGTGCGGGAGCTCGCGCGCCACCTTGGGCTGGGCGAGATCGCCGAGCTGCCCGCCGCACCCTGCCTTTCGAGCCGCGTGGAGACGGGCATCCGCATCGAGGCGCCCGCCCTCGCCCTCATCGACGCCGTGGAGACCGAGCTTCGTGAGGCCGTGATGCCTCAAACCGTGCGATGTCGGGTGCGCCGGCGGGGCGTGGTCGTGGAGATGGACGAAGCCTCGCTCGCGCGCCTTGCGCTCCCGGAGCGGGAGCGATGGACGGAGCGGATCGGCGAGCGCGCGCTCGCCGCCGGCCTGTCCGGCACGGTAGGTTTCGAGGTCTACCGCCAGGGTAGCGCTTTCATCCGCCCGCACTCGTGAACGAGTTCGACCTCGATCTCCTGCGCGCCGAGCGTGTCGGCCTCGACGAGGCGCTCTTCTGCGCGGGCAAGACCGACGGCCAGGTCGCGCGCATCGTGGAGACGGTGGCCATGGCCGGCCGGCCCATGTTGCTGACCCGTCTCGACGCCGCCCGTCACGCCTCGCTCGAGGAGGCCACCCGTTCCCGACTCGACTACGACCCCATCTCCCGCACCGCTTTCCTCGGCGCACGCCGGCCCCTGCGCGAGAGAGCGCGCGTGGCCGTGGTGTGCGCGGGCACCTCGGATCTCGGCGTCAGCCGCGAGGCCGCGCGCACCCTCGAGTACTACGGAGAGAAGGTGTCGGAATTCAACGACGTGGGTGTGGCCGGACTGCATCGCCTGCTCGGTCGCATCCAGGAGATTCGCGCGCACGACATCGTCATCGCGGTGGCGGGAATGGACGCGGCCCTCGTGAGCGTCCTCGGCGGCCTGGTGAAGGCCCCGGTGATCGCCGTTCCCACCTCGGTGGGTTACGGAGCCGCGCGCGGGGGAGAGACGGCACTCGCCGCGTCGCTTGCGAGCTGCGCCGCCGGCGTCACCGTGGTGAACATCGACAACGGCTTCGGCGCCGCCTGCGCGGCCATGCGCATCCTGAATCGCGGCTGAGCCGCAGGTTTCGCTATTCTCCGGCCTGACCATGCTGGCTCTGCTCACGCTCACCCTGCTCACCGCGGCCTCACCGGAATTGACGGCGGTCGCCCTCATCCAGGAACTCGCGGCGAAAGACGCCACATGGAACGACCTGCGTCTCAAACCCGACGTGCCCGGCCTCGACCGGCTGCTCGTCGACGACTGGAAGCTCACGCATTCCGACGGTCGAGTGCAGACGAAAGCCGAGTATCTCGCAGAACTGAAGAGCCGGACCCGCGCCAACCAGGCGATCCGCAACGAGGACGTCGAGGTGCGCCTCTACGGAGAGACGGGCGTCGTCACCGGCGCCTCGATCCAGTCCGGGGTGACCAACGGCCAGCCCTTCAGCGGACATTTCCGGTTCACCCGGGTCTGGATCCGCCATGCCGGCGCGTGGCGCATGGTCGCATCGCACTCTTCCCGCATCGAAACGCCCAGGTAGATCCACAAAGGAGCCGCGGCAGCTTGCGTCCCGATTACGACAACCGGTTCTTTCGCGGAGCCGGCAACTCCCCGGGCGGCGACGTCGATGGCAGCACCATCTTCCACTACCGCCAGCAGGGCGACGTGGTCTGGGCCACCTATCAGGGCGGTGCGGTGCGGTTCGGAACGCTCACCGCGCTGGTTCTCGAGGACGGCCGCCTGGATATGCGGTATCAGCAGGTGGCGGTGAACGGAGCCTTCAAGACCGGACGATGTCTGTCGGTGCCGGAGATCCTGCCCGATGGCCGGGTCGTGCTGCACGAGTCCTGGCGCTGGACGGAGGGCGGCGAGGGCTTCGGGCATTCCCGGGTCGAGGAGATTCCGAGTGGGGATCCACGTGCAGCGCCAGCCGCTCCAGAACGCTCCTCGCCCTGAGCCGCAGGAAGCAGGCGTGCGCCTCGATCGACTGGCGGCGGTAGTGAGCGGCCAGGAGCCGAAGGACCGCTGAGAGATCCGGGTCGCGGCGGCGGAAGCGCGTGGCTTGGGTCGCAAGCCACCGCGACAGGACAATGCGGTCCTGCGCGTCGCCCAGGAGAGTCTGGAGAGGTTTGAGCTGGGCGACCCGGACGCTCGCCCCCGAGTCGACTTCCGCCAGAACCTCGAGCGCGTAGCGAAGGGCGCGGACGCGGCGGCGCAGGTCGTGGAGCCGCACCGGGGAGTAGCGGCGGCCGAGGATGCCCAGAACCTCGATGGCCCGCCGGCGCTGCTGCCAGGCCTCGGCCCGGGTGCGCCGGATGACCGCCTCCACCGAGGCCTCGCCTCGACGGAGAAGGGTGATGAGTCTGCGGTCCAGGTTCTTCGGCCAGCCGGCCTCGCACGCGGCGAGGGCGACGCGGCGGTCGCTGTCGGAGAGCCCGAGAATCCTCCGCTTCATTCCCGGCTCGATGGCGACGGCGGACTTGAGCTTCCCGATGAGCGACCGGCCCACATCGCGGTCGCGGACATCCGCGAGTGACCGGATCGCCACGCGCAGGTCGTGCTTCGTCCGCTCCACCAAAGCCGCGTCCGCGGTCCGCGTCAGGGTGCGCAGAGCGGCGCGCAGCGACCGGGCGGCGACCCGGAAGTCGTGCACGCCCTCGACGACGCCCCGCTGCGCGGGGTCCACGAGAGCGAGGACCGCTCCCACCCGGGGCTGGAGGAGGCTACGCGTCCTCAAACGCGCGGATCTCCCCGTCCGCCTGTCTCAACCGGAAAGCGAGCGCGCGCGCGAGGCCTCCCATGAACTGCTGGCCGAGCCGGGGATGCTTGTCCGCGAGCGCGTCGAAGGTCGCGCGCTTGATGGCGTAGATATCGGTGGGCGTCTCCGCGGCCGCGGTCGCAGAACGGATTCCCGCGTCGAGGAACGCCATGTCCCCGAAAAAGTCCCCGCGCCCGAAAGTGGCCACGTGGAACGGCTCGCCGTCTTCGCTCGAGAAGGCGATGCGCACGCGCCCGCGCCGGATGAAGAAGAGCTCGTCGCCCGGGTCGCCCTGCGTGAAGATGTTCTCTCCAGCCTCATAGTGCCGGGTCTCGATGCTCCGCTCCATCTCGCGCATCGTCTCTTCCTTGCGGCCCTTGAGGAAGGCGATCTCGCCGAGGCCGAGCAGCGTTTCTTCCGCCTCCGCCCCCTTGTCCTCGGAGGCCAGGATCGCGTCTTCCGCCCACTCGAGGGCGTCGGTGAGCTGGCCGAAGAGGCGCTTGCTCTTCACGCTCGACACGAGCCCCACCTGAGCGAAATAGTCGCGGCCGGCGATTCCCGAGGGCAGGGCCTTCGGCACGTTGCTGTAGAGCAGCGAGCCGCCGCGCTCCTTGATGCGGTCCTCGATCTGCTCGAGGAGATGCACGCCCGTGAAGTCGATCGACTCGATGCGCCGCATGTCGAGGATGAGATAGCGGCAGCTGCCGAGGTCGGGTTCGAGCACGGTGAGGAGCTGGTCCGTGGTGCCGAAGAACAGATCCCCCTGCAGTTCGGCGACCACGATCTCCCGGCCGCGCCGTTTCAGGATGGCCGCCTGCTCGGGCAGCCGCTTGCGCCGCGAGGAGACCTGGTCTCCGTACATCTTCCGGAGAATCACCTTGCTCCGCACGTGCTCGCGGGTGAACAGGAGGATGGAGAGAATGACGCCGGTGGCGGACGCCGCGATGAGATCCACGAACACCGCCACGCCGATCACGCTCGCGATCACGAAGAAGTCGAGCATGGTCGAGCGCTGGCGCACCAGGCCCAGGCTCTTGAAGTCGAACATCCGCGCCGCCACCACGAGGAGCAGGGCGGAAAGCGCGGGGATGGGCGCCCAGGCGATGACGGGGCCGAGAACCAGATAGGCCACGAGGGCGAGTACGCCGGCGATGACGCCCGAGCGCCAGGTGGAAGCGCCGCTCGCCAGGTTCATCAAGGTGGCGCCCGAGGTGCCCGCTCCCGGAATGCCGCCGATGGCGGCGGAGACCATGTTCGCGAGCCCCTGGGCGCGGACTTCCTTGTTCGACTCATGCCGGCTGCGGGTGAGGGCGTCCACGAGAACGCAGGTCTTGAGGGTGTCGATGGAGAGCAGGACCGAGAGGGTGAGGGCGGGGCCGAGAATGAAGGCGAGATCGGCAGGTGCGACGTGGGGCAGGGCGGCCGCCCGTCCCGCGATCCCGCTCCAGAACGAACCCCCGCCGGAGAGGGGCCCGATGAGAAGGGGATTTCCCGCGAGAGACATGAGGCTCGCGTCCCGCGATGCGAGACCGAAGTAAGCGGCAACTCCAGCGAGCAGGCCGATGATGGGCGCCGGCACCGTCTTCGTGAGGCGCGGCGCCAGCAGGGTCACGGCGATCGTCACGATTCCCACCGCGAGGGAAACCGGATTCCAGGCGCCCGGGTGGGTGACCCCCGCCGTCATGCCCATCCCCTTGGGAAGGCCGAGGAAAGAGGGGAGCTGCTTCAGGAAGATCACGATGGCCACGCCCGAGAGGTAGCCCGTCACCACCGGGTACGGGATGAACTTGATGAGCGTGCCGCCGCCGAGGACGCCGTA
>JAIBCN010000176.1 GCA_019694155.1 Vicinamibacteria bacterium
GCGAACCGCGTCCGGTAGTCGAGCGTGAAGACCTCGACGCCGCGGCGGGCGAGGAAGATCCACAGGTTGTGATCCTCGTCGGTCAGCGCGGCCTCGCCGTTCATGTTGGTGCCGGGCAGATACAGCAGGGTCGCCACGGGCGCCGCCTTCGTGCGGTAGCGATGGACCTCGATCCGGTCGAAAGGCCCGGCGGGCGGCCGGCTCGCGCTCCAGGTGGCGTGCTCGATGTCGGGAGCGCCCGTGAGCGAAGCGCCCTTGCTCGCGGCCCACTCGGCAGGCGCGGCGCTCGCGCCCCGCGAGAGGGCGAGTACGAGGCAGAACGCAAAGAAGGATCGAACCATGAGAGAACTCTCCTTGAAACCCGAACGCCGCGCCGCCGCCTGGGTTACATCCCCGGAGGCGTGAACCGTCCGTCGTGCGCGGTCCAGCCGCCGTCCACGAAGAGGATGGTGCCTGTGATGTAGCTCGCCGCGGGGGCGCAGAGGAACAGGGTGGCCGCCGCCACCTCTTCCGGCCGGCCCCAGCGGTTCATGATGCTCTTGGCCGCGTACGCTTCGTACCAGGCCGTGTTGCTCTTGATGGGAGCGGTGAGCGGCGTGTCGATGACGCCGGGGCCGATGGCGTTCACGCGCACCCCCGAGGCTCCGTACTCCGAGGCCGCGGTCTTCACCATCTGCAGGACCCCCGCCTTGGTGGCGGCATAGGCCGACTGGCCGGGTTCCACGGTCTGGGAGCGGATCGACGAGTACAAAACAATGCTGCCCCGCTTCTGGGCGGTCATGAGGCGGCCCGCCGACTGCAGGACGTTGAAATTGCCGCGCATGTTGACGGCCATCACGCGGTCGAACTCCTCCTCGGTGTAGTCGAGGATCTTCTTGCGCACGTTGATGGCGGGGGTGCAGACCGCGATGTCGAGTCCGCCCAGGCGCGCCGCGACGTCGCCGAAGCACTTCCTTACGGAAGCGCCGTCGCGGATGTCGAGGACGGCGCTCTCCGCCTTGCCGCCCGCGGCCTTGATGGCGTTCGCGGTGGCTTCGACGGCGGCCGCGTTCACGTCGAGGCACACCACATGCGCGCCGAGATCGGCGGCCAGGCGGGCCGTCGCCTCGCCGATGCCGGAACCGGCGCCTACGATGGCCGCCACTTTGGAGTCGAGTCGGAACAGGTCGTCCGCTTTCATTTGGTGAGTTCTTTCGGTTGGGCCGCGGGGCGGATCGCGAGCGCAAGCATCGCCGCCGCGGCGGACAGGAGAAGGCCGATGAGGGGAGGCGTGAGGCCGTAATAACCCTTGCCCGCGGAAGTGAAGTGCGCCAGGAGAAAGCTCGCGATTCCCGTGAAGATCGCGGTGAGCGCATGCGTCCGGTCCGCCGATTTCACGTAGAGCCCGAGAATCACGGGCACGAACAGGCAGACCGAGAGCATGGAGTAGAAGATGCTCAGGACGCCGATGACGCTCGCCGCCTTGATCGCCACGTAGATGCCGGCGATGCCCCCGCCGAGCGCCGCGAATCGCGCCACCTTGAGAACCTGCCCGTCGTCCGCGTCCTTGTTGATGAAGGTCTTGTACAGGTCCTTGGAGAGCGAGGTCGCGAGGATGAAGAGCACGGCGTCCGCGGTGGAGAGCTCGGCCGAAACCACGGCAGCGAGCCCCAGCGCTCCGAGGGCGGGATGCAGATCGTTCACGAAGAGGGTGGGGAGCGCGAGCTCGGGATTCTCGAGCCCGGCGTGGAGCGCGCGCGCGCACAGTCCGAGGATGGGCGGAAAGCACGCGAACGCGAAGAGGGCGAGAGAGTTGATGGTGACGCCCCATCGCACCGCCGAGGCATCCCTGGCGCCGTAGACCTTCTGGAGGAGGCCGGGCGAGATCACGAACGCCGGGGCGAGCAGGGCCAGGTACTGGACGCCGGAAGCGCCGCCCGAGAAGAAGTTCCAGGAGGATTCAGGGATCGCGGTCGCGCTATGGAGGGCCGAAAAGCCGCCGACCTTCATGAGGACCAGGGGAACCGCCACCACGAAGCCCACGATCTTCACGGTGAGCTGCACCGCGTTCACGTAGGCGGAACTCTTGAGGCCGCCCGCGCTGAAATAGATGGTCGCGACGACGCCGCCCACGATGGTGCCCGTGGTCTTGTCGAGCCCGGCCACCACGTTCAGGATCCAGGCGAGGGCGGTGAGCTGGCCCGCGAGAATGGCGATGGTGCCGAGCCAGAGCAGCGAGGCCACGACGCCGCGCACATCGCGCCCGAAGCGCCACTCGAGAAAGTCTCCCGCGGTCTTGAGATCGTGGTCGGAAGCGATCTTCCAGATGCGGGGCCCCACGAACTGTCCGAGGATGAGGCATCCCACACCCGCCGAACCGACCCACCACCAGGCAGCGAGGCCGTCGCGGTAGCCAAGCCCGGTCGCGCCGACCGTGGACCCGGCGCCCACGTTCGCGGCGAGGAGGGTCGCGAAGAGAAGGCCGGGCGAGAGACTCCGGCCCGCCACGAAGAAGTCGCCGGAGCTTCTCACTTTCTGCCCGAGCCACACCCCGAGGCCGATCTGGAGCAGGCAGTAGACGAGGATCAGGTAGATCATTCTTCCAGGGTTCTCGGGTGTTCTCTCCGGGGAGCGGCGTGTGGAGGAAGGTTAGCAGGGGCGGACTTTTCAAGCGTCGCAGAATCGATCTTCGAATTGGCACGTTCCAGAAGCCGTGGGGCGCTCACGATTCAGGGCCCGATGAGGCCAAACTCGAGAGCGACCATGCGCTACGGCACCATTCCGAGAGGCCTCAAGGAGCGCCTCGCCGAAGTCCTCGGCGTGGTGCCCTATCCCATGCTGGACGTTCTCGTGGCTCCCGTTCAGGCGCGCGCGCTCATCGCCGCCGCCCGCGCCTCCGTGTTCAAGGCTCTCGGAGAGAAGGCGGCGGACACACCCGAACTCGCTTCGAGACTCGGTCTCGACAAGTCGTGCCTCGATCTCGTTCTCCGCCTGCTCGCCTCCATGGGCTACGTGAAGCGCCGTGCGTCTTCGTGGTCGCTCACCCGCCTCGGCACGAAGCATTTCGGGCCCGACGCCCCGAACCCCTTCCGCGACTTCGTGGCTTTCGGCGCGCCGCAATGGGATTGGATCAGCCGGCTCGACGACGTGCTCCGGACCGGGCGCGGGGTCGAGATACATCGGACCCTCCAAGGCAGCGACTGGAATCTCTACCAGAGGGCGATGGCCGAAGGCGCACGCGATTTCGCCGGCTTCGTCGCCAGGGAACTACCGGTGCGTCGCGAGGCCCGGCTCTGCCTGGACGTGGCGGGTTCGCATGGCCTCGTGGGGGCGGCGGTGTGCCGAGCGCATCCGGGCCTCGAGTCCGTGGTGCTCGAGCGCGCGGATGCGATTCCCGAAGCCTCGCGCCTCGCCGCCGAACTGGGGATTTCCGACGTGGTGTCCTTCCGGCCTTGTGACCTGCTGGAGGACGAGTACGGCGAGGGCGCGGACGTGGTGATCCTCGCGAACATCCTTCACCATTTCTCTCCCGCGGCCAACCGGGGAATTCTCGAGCGCGCGAAGCGAGCGCTGCGGCCCGGCGGCTCGCTCGCGATCTTCGACATAGAGGCGCCGAGGCCACAAGCACCCCCCGAGGCGGCGGGCGATGCCGCGGCGCTCTTCTTCCGCATCACCTCGAACGGCGCGTGCTTCTCGGGCGACGACTACCTGGCCTGGCTCCGCGACACGGGCTTTGTGAAGCCGCGAGTGGTGAGGAGCCTGCTGCTGCCCTCGCGCCTGCTGGCAGTGGCCTTCGCCTGAACCGAGGCGGGCGACCGATCGGAAGCCGTGGATCTTCGAGTCCAGGCCTGAGCCCGGGACTCTCCGCTTGCCGAGGAAACCCCGGCTGACGCTACTTCTTCGCGGGGGCGGGAGCGGGCGCAGGGGCGGCCGCGAGCCTCTTTCGCTCCGCCTCGACCGCGGCGGAAAACTCGTTCGTCGCGTTGAGCTTCTTCCCGTTCACCACGAGCGTGGGCGTTACCTGCACCACGGTCTCGAAACCCTCTTTGATCTGGAGGGCGAGCTTGGACTTCGCTTCGGGGGAGGCGAGGCACGCCTCGAGCTTGGCCTTGTTCATCCCGACCGCAACGCCGTTGTCGATGACGTCCTGGCGCGACGCCACCTCCCACGCCCTGGAGAAGATCCGGTCGTGATAGGCCCAGAAGACGCCCAGTTCCGACGCGCAGATGGCCCCAAGCGCCAGTTCGCAGGCGCCGTTATGGACGCTCTGGCCGATCCCGGGGTTGCAGGTCTTCTCGAGCGGGAAGTTCTTGAAGGTGAGATTGATGTCGCCGCCTTGCTGGGAGAAGTACTCGCGCAGCGCTCCCGACGCCGCCCGGCAGCCCGGGCACATGAAGTCGGCGAACTCCACCACCTTGATGGGCGCGTCCGCGGGACCCTTCACGTTGGTCTTGTACTTCTGCTCAGGAGCGGCGGCCGCCGCCGGAGCCGCGGGCTTCGCCTTGACCTGGGCGAACGAAGCACCGGCGAGGGTCGCGAGTGCCAAAAACGCAACGCCGCGGGACAGGGGATTCGCGAGGACTTTGGGGGTTGAGTTCATGATCCGCAAGTCTACGCAACCCTGGTCACTTCTTCCGTCCAGCCGTGCACATCCGGCGCCTCTCCGTACTGGATGGCGGTGAGGGTCGAGTAGAGCCGCTGGGCCAGGGGTCCGATGGCGCCGTCGGAAGTCTTCAGGCTTCCTTCGGTGAAGCCGAACTCGCCCACGGGGGAAATGACCGCCGCCGTTCCCGTGCCGAACACTTCGCCCAGGGTGCCGTTCTTCCTGGCCTCGACCACTTCGTCGAAGGCGTAGCGACGCTCGTTGACCGTGTAACCCCAGTCGCGGAGGAGGGTGATGACGCTGTCGCGAGTGACGCCCGCGAGGATGGTGCCGCCAAGCGGCGCGGTCACGATTTCGTCCTTGAGCTGTACGAAGAGGTTCATGACTCCCACCTCTTCGCAGTAGCGGTGCTCCAGGGCGTCGAGCCACAGCACCTGGGCATAGCCGCGCTTCTGGGCCGCGGTGGCGGCGTAGAGGCTCGCCGCGTAGTTCGCGCCGGCCTTGACTGCTCCCAGTCCGCCCTTGGCCGCTCGGATGTAGTCCTTCTCCACCCAGATCTTGACGGGCTTCATGCCGTCCGGGTAGTAGGCACCCACCGGCGAGAGGATCACGAAGAACATGTACTTTTTCGCCGCGCGAACGCCGAGGAAGCCCTCGGTGCCGATGAGCGTGGGCCGCAGGTACAAGGACGTGCCCGGCTCGCTCGGCACCCAGTCACGTTCGAAATCCACGAGGGCCTTCATCGCCGCATGGATCGTCTCGGCGTCCGGCGCCGTCATGCCCAGGCGGGGCGCGCCTTCGCTCATGCGTGCCGCGTGCCTCTTGTTCCGGAAGAGAAGGATGCGTCCATCCCGGGCCCGGAACGCCTTGCAGCCGTCGAACATGGCCTGGCCGTAGTGCAGGGCGGAGGCGCCCGGGTCCATGGGAATGGGTCCGTAGGGAACGATGCGCGCGTCGAACCAGCCGCGCCCTTCCTCGTAGTCCATCGCGAACATGTGATCCGTGAAGATCCGGCCGAAGCCGAGCTCCGCGGCCTTCGGCATGGAGCGGGTGCGCGGAATGCTCGTGACCTTTATCTCGAGCTTTCCGGCGGTGATCAGGTCCGGGGCGGTGAGCGTGGTGCTCGTCATGTTTCTCGTCTCCCTTACTTTTCCTGGGCTGGCGCTCCAGTCACGACCGGCAGCTTGAGGCGTTTCCGTTCCTCCTCGATGGCGAGAAGGAAGACGCCGGTCGACTGCAGCTTTCGACCGTTCACGAACATGGTTGGCGTGGAGCCGACCCCGAGCTTCCAGCCCTCATCAATGTCTTTCGCCAGGATCCCCTTGGCCGCTGCGGAGTCCATGCAGGCCTTGAGCTTCGCCCCATCGAGGCCGACCGAGGCCCCGATCTTCAGGACGTCTTCCCGAGTCGCCCGATCCCATCGCTGGGCGAACACCTTGTCGTGGTACTCCCAGAAGAGGCCGCTTTCCTCGGCGCAGATCCCGCCGAGCGCCAGATCGCAGGCGCCCGGGTGGATGGTCTGACCGATCCGGGTGTTGCAGACTCCGTCGAGAGGAAAATGCTTGTAGCGGGCCTGGATCTGATTTCCGGTGGTGGGCAGGAAGTTCTTGAGCCCGGCGGCGAGGTCGCGACAGAAAGGGCACATGAAATCGGAGAAGCTCACGACCGAGATGGGCGCATTCGTTGACCCCTGAGAGGGAGCCCGCGAGAGGTCGAGCTTCGCGACCTCGGCCCTGTTGAAGTCTTCGCGGGCTTTCTGGTCCAGATAGAACTGGAGCTTTCGATCGTCGTCCAGTGTTTCCTTCCACTTTCTGGCCTCGGCCCGGGCCTCGGCGAGCTGTTCTTCGACCGATCCCTTCTCGACTCGAGGGGCGGGCGCCTGAAGCATGGTGGGAACACCAAGGATCGAACTGGCGGCTTCCGCCTTGCGGCCTTCGAGCGCCGAGTTCCCTGCGACCGCCGTGGCGGCAACCCACAAGGTCGCAAACACCCAGGCGGCGAGGGCGCGTCGGGCCTCCGAGGAGGTGAAGAACGCCACGCCCTTCGCAATCTGCCGGTGGGGCCACAGCACCGCCGCTG
>JAIBCN010000199.1 GCA_019694155.1 Vicinamibacteria bacterium
TCGGTGATGCGCTGGTTGTCGCGCGTATCCCAGATCGACAGGGCCCGGCGATCCTCGGGATCGAAGCGGTACTTCGCGGCGAGCACGCGGTAGATCTCGGACTTCGCGAGGTCCGCGGTCTGCAGGCTCGTGGGCAGGTAGATGAAGTTCCCCACCGTCGCGTCCGTGTACATCGAGCGGAAGGTGGTGGCGGGAATCGCGGCCTGGTTCTTGTCGGGGCCCGAGTACATCCCCATCATGGTCTTCTTCTGGGCGACGCCGATGACGGTGAAGACGGACTGGTTGATGGTGACCTCGCGACCGACCACGCTCTGCGACCCGAAGAGATCCTGCGCGAGCTCCTCGCCGAGGAAGATCACGCGCCGCTTCTCCTTCATGTCGGCCTCGTTGATGAACCGGCCGCCCGACTGGGGGACATGATTGCGGATGGGGCCGAACGAGGGATCGACGCCGCGCACCCGCGCGTTCACGGTCTTGGTCCCCACGGTGAGCCCGCGCCTTCGTGAGTACTCGCGCGAGACCGCGGCCAGAGAGGGAATGCGCGCGAGCAGCATCTCCCCGTCCTCGTCGTGGAACTGGATGGTGCGGCCCGAACCCATGCCGGCGTAGGCCCGCGTGGTCGAGCCCGGCCACAGGACACCGATGTTCTCCCCCATGCCGCGGGTGCCCTTGTGGAAGGCGCGCTTCATTCCCTCGCCGAAGGAGAGCAGCATCACGATGGACAGCGTCCCCCAGCCTATGGCGACCACGGTCAGGAGCATCCGCTTGCGGTTGTGGCCGGCGTCCTGCCGGAAGAGGCTCCACACGAGCGCCAGCTCGGTCTTGATCAGGGCGAACATGGCTTACACGTCATCCCGGCGCAAGCCGGGATCCACCCACCGGGGTTTGCCGCTGCCGGGAAGATTGAAATCGAGCGAAGCAGGGGAAGTGGATCCCGGCGCTTGCCCCCCTGGCGGAAAGCGACAGGGGGTTCGCCGGGATGACGGCGGAATCGTGGATGACAGCTTTCGCCGGGATGACGTTTGGAGGCTGATGCAAAGCGGGGTCATCGGCTACTGCAGCTTCAGGGCGACCACGGGGTCGAGCATGGAGGCGCGGCGGGCCGGGAAGTAGCCGGCGATGAATCCGATGAGGCCGAGGAGGGCGCTCGTGGAAATGAGAACGAGGGGGGAGGCCTTGGGTGTGCCCACGAACTCATCGAGGCCCGCATACGGGAAGACGGCCATGACGCCGATGGTGATCAGGAAGCCGAGGGCGCCGCCGATGCCGGTGATGGTGAGGGTCTCGAGCAGGAACTGGGTCTGGATAAAGCGGGGCTTCGCGCCGATCGCGAGCTTGATCCCGATCTCCTTCATCCGCTCCTCGAGGACCACGTACATGATGTTGGAGACGCCGATCCCGCCCACGATCAGGGTGAAGGAGCCGACGATGGCGAGGAACCCGCGGAAGATGCCGAAGAAGATGGCGAAGAACTTCCCGCTCTCCGTGGTGTCCCACATCGAAATCGCCTCCTTGTCCGTGGGATCGAATTTGTGGCGCCGCGCGAGGGTCTCGTAGACCTGCTTCGTCACCACCGGCGTCGCTTCGGCGGTGCCCGCCTGAAAGATCACGTTCTCGTAGTAGCGCTCGGTGAAGAGGCCGCGATACGAGGTCTCGGGGATGAAGGCCTTGTCCTCATCCCGCCCGCCGTAGCTCGAGTCCTGGGCCTTCTTCTCGAGCACACCCACCACGAGGAAGGGCGTGTTGTCGATCATGATGGTCTGCCCCACCGCCTCGCCCTCGCCGAAGAGATCGGTCTTGAGCTTGTTGCCGATGAAGACCACGCGGCGTCGCCGGTCCATGTCGAGGTCGTTGATGTAGCGACCGCCCTCGGCGGGAATGACGTTGCGCATGAGCGCGAAGATCGGGCTGTTCGCCGACATGTCCGGAGTGAGGCGCACCTTCTCGCGCTTGAACGAGGAGCTTTGCCGCGAGAACTCTCCCGAGAAGCTCGCGGCGGGAATCTCCCGGCGCAGGGCCTCAATGTCCTCGTCGTCGATGCGGATGCGCCGGCCCTTGCCGAGGCCCTGGTAGGGCAACGACGTGCGGGAGGGCCAGGCGATGACGATGTTCTCGCCAAGCCCTTTCTGTTGCGCCCGGATCTTCGCTTCGAGCCCTTCGCCGAAGGCGACGAGGAGCGCCACCGAGACCGTGCCCCAGGTGATCCCGAGGACGGTGAGGGCGGTCCGCATCTTCTGGTGGCGCACGTCGTGCGCCATCTGCTTCAGGAAGGAAAGAGAGTTCATTACTCGATCTTCTTGGGCGGGCGCTCCACCACCGCGTCCTTCTCCTTGAGACCGTCGGTGACTTCCACGTTCATGCCGTCGGAGAGGCCGTATTTGATCTCCTTCTTCAAAGGCTCCTTCCCCGCTTCGCCCGGGACTTCGATCGTCGCCTTGCCTCCTTCGAACTTCACCAGGCGCTCGGGGATGAGAAGGACGTCCTTCTTCTCCTTCACCACGATGTCCGCGTTCGCGGAGTAGCCGGCGCGGAGGACCACACCCTTGCTGGCCACGATGGCGATCTCCACGTCGAACAGGGTGGCGCCCTCGGAGGTTTTGGACTTGGGCGAGATCTTCGAGAGCCTGCCTTCGATCACCGCCTCGGGCAGCGCCCCGATCTTGATCTTCGCGGGCAGACCCTCGGTCAGCTTGCCCACGTCGATCTCATCGACCGTGCCCTTGAACAGGAGCGTCTTCATGTCGGCCATGACCGCAAGCGCGGTGCCGGACTGGTAGGAGGTGAGAGGAACGACCGGGTCGCCTTCATGGACGGCGAGTTCGAGAACCGTCCCGCTCACGGGGGCGCGGATGATCGACTCGACATTCAACCGGTCGGACTTGATCCGCCCCTTCTCGACGAGCGCGAGCTTCTCGCGGGCGAGGCCGAGACGGCTTTCGGTCTCCTGGAGGTCACGCTGCGCGGTGTCCCAATCCTGACTGGAGGTGATCCCCTGCTTCCGGAGCGCGTCCTGGCGATCGAATTTCCGCTTCGCCTGGTCCCAGGCGTTGGTGGTGCTCTCGACCTCGCGACGCGCTTCGGTCAGTTCGAGCGGCGTCGGATCGGGCTGGATCTCGAAGAGGGGCTCGCCTGCGTGCACATAGTCGCCGACTTCGCGATAGGTCTTGCGCACGATCCCCGAGATCTTGCTCTTGACCGAGATCTCCTGGTCGGGCCTGATGGCGCCTACTGCCAGCGCCTTCTCGACCACCTCGCCTCGGGTGACGAGGACGGTCTTGAAGCCGGGGTCGGCGGTCTTCAGGGAGCGGGAGTAGGCGGCGGCGCCGAGGCCCGATACGATGAGAACGCTGAGGATGAGGGCTACCTTGCGCATGGGGGTTCTCCGAGGATCTGGGCCGTGATGGCCGGAGGCTCAACGAATTGGACGCAGCCTTATCCCGTATGACGGTCGCGGACAGGCGGAGGTTCCGTGCCGCGCCCTGGAATCCCCGGATCACCGCAAAAAGGGTTAGCGTTCCCACCCCATGCAAGACATGACCAAGGGCCCGGTTTCGGGCCACGTGGTGCGGCTCGCGAGCTTCATCGCGGTCTCCACCGCCTTCCAGACCCTCTATTTCCTCGCCGACCTGTACTTCGTCGGACGCCTCGGCAAGGAGGCGGTGGCGGGCGTGTCGCTCGCGGGTACCGTCATGTTCCTCGTCCTGGCGCTCACGCAATCGCTCGGGGTCGGAGCGACCACCCTGGTGGCCCAGGCCCTGGGGCGGAAAGACCGAGATCACGCGGAGCTTTCGTTCAATCAGTCCCTCATCCTCTCGAACATCACCGGATTGATCTTCGGCGTCGTGTTCTTCGCGCTGCGAAACGCATACTGCGAGAGGCTCGCCGCCGACGCCGCGACCGCGGCCCAGGGCGAGCTTTACCTCAACTGGTTCATCCCCGCCCTTTTCCTCCAGTTCCCGATGGTGGCCATGGGAGCCGCGCTGCGAGGCATGGGGGACATGAAGATCCCGACCCTGATCCAGATCGGCACTCTGATCATCAACATCGTGCTCGCTCCGACGCTGATGTTCGGCTGGATCAGCGGCCATCCCCTGGGGGTTGCGGGAACCGCGATCGCCTCGCTCGTGGCCGTGCTCGCGGGCTGCGTTTCGCTCACCTTCTACTTCCGCCGCGCCGCGAGTCCCCTCAAGTTCCGGAACGACCAATGGGACCCGCAGCCGAAGCTGTGGTTCGACATGCTCAAGATCGGCGTCCCCGCGGGCGGCGAGTTCCTCCTCATGTCGGTGTACGTGATGCTGGTCTACGACATCATCCGGCCCTTCGGCGCGGCGGCGCAGGCGGGCTTCGGAATAGGAGCCCGGGTCATGCAGTCGCTCTTCCTCCCCACCGTGGCCATCGCCTTCGCGACCGGTCCGGTGGTCGGGCAGAACTTCGGGGCCCGGCAGGGCGAGAGGGTGCGCGGCGCCTTCCGGGCAGGCGCTGCCATGAGCTCGATCGTGATGCTGATCCTCACCGTGCTGTGCCACATCGCACCCGACGCGCTGGTCCGCCTGTTCAATTCCGATCCCGAGGTCGTGGCCTACGGTGCTGAGTATCTCCGGGTGATCAGCTGGAACTTCCTCTTCTCCGGGCTCGTGTTCGTGAGCTCGAGCGTCTTCCAGGGCATGGGAAACACCCTGCCCTCGCTCGCGACTTCAGCCCTGCGCCTTCTGCTCTTCGCGGTGCCGGCCTACCTGATGTCGCTCCGGCCGGGCTTCCAGCTCGTGCACGTCTGGCAGCTCGGCGTGGTGGCGGTCGCCATCCAGTTCGTGGTGAACATGGCGCTGCTTCAGCGCGAGTTCAAACGCCGACTGGACTTCGCTCCGGTCGAAGCGGTCCCGGCCTGAGTCCCAGACGTCAGACCGGCTCCGGCTTGTGGCGGAAGGCGGCGCCGCGCGACTCCGGGTCCCAGCCCGCCTCCATGGCCGAGCGAATGGCCCGGGCGAGGACCTGGTTCCATCGGTCGGGATTCGGAAAGCGGTCGAGACCGTAGACGTCGAACAGGACGTCGAGAATCAGCTCCTTCGTTTTCCCCGGCCGAATCCACACGGACACCGAAACCCCTTTGAGCTCCTTCCGCCCCTCGAGGAACATGGGGTGACGCTTCTCCCAGGTCATCGCGAAGCCATCGACGGTGATGGGGTTCGGCTCGCTGACCCTCTTTTGATGCCGCCCGCTCTGCACTACGCGCGCTTTCCGGACTTCGACGTTGCGGGCACCATGGGATGCGAAGGATAACGGGAGCGCGGCTTGCGCTCACGCCTGCCGCGGAGGAAGGACCCGGCGGACCACACCCGCCGCGACCCGCGCATAGACCCACAGGGCAGCGAGGAACGCCGCCCCCAGGATCGAGAGGGCCGGACCCACGACCAGGGCGAGGCGCGGATCGGAGTCCATGGTGAGCCACCATGGCAGCGCGTCCGCGAGGGCGGCCTGACCGGCGACGAAGAGAATGAGGCCGGTCAAAACGAATACCAGCCCCACGACTCCCAGCACGATCACGGCCACCACGGTGGGAATGCTCCCGAACACCACGAGGCCCACGAGCCTGAGCAGGCGGTTGGGCGGCGTCTTGAAGGCGGCCGGGCGGCTGAGGAGCAGTTCGATCGAGTAGGCGCGCGCGAGCACCTCCGATGAGCCCAGCGCACCCAGGACCTGGTCGAGAGGCTTCCCGGCGTTCACCGCTTCGGAAATGTGGCTTCGAATGTCCCGCAGGACTTCCTCCCGTTCGGAAGGGGTCAGTTCCGCGAGGCCGGCCTCGAAGTTCGCAAGGTAGCGGCGGGTGATCGGGTCTTCCTGGTTCATCATCGTTCTTCCTTCGTGAGACTCATGCAGCGATCGACGGCCTCCGTCATCGCCTCCCATTCCTTCTGGAGGGTTCCCAATCGTTTCCGTCCCGCAAGCGACAGCCGGTAGTACTGCCTCGGCGGACCGGAGGGGGATTCCTCCGTGTAGGTCTCGAGCATCCCGTCCGCCTTGAGGCGCCGCAGGAGCGGATAGACGGTGTTTTCGCCCGCGGCCAGCGGGCCCAGCGAGCCGAGTGTGGTGACGATCTCGTAGCCGTAGCTCGCCTCACGCGCCAGAACCTGGAGGATGCACAACTCCAGGACTCCGCGGCGCAGCTGTGATGTCCAGTCCGAGGTGCTCTCAACCACGACGTCCCCTTTCCCTACTGTGCTTCACACAATAGCTGAAGGAGAGACGAGCCAGGCGGAGAGGTTGTTCCCCGCATCGGCGGCGACGGCTTCCTGGGACGTCCCGATCGTCCGATCCAAGGGTAATCTCCCCTTCAATGAGGGGGCTCCTTTGGTCGCTCACCATCGTCGCCGCCGGCTTCATGCCCGCAGAGGCCCAGACGGCCGGTTCCACGACATCGGGCGCCGCGGATGCTTCGGCGCTCCCCGTGCTCGTCTACGGCGGGGGCGACGCCTCGCCGCCGTATGAGTTCCTCGACGAGACAGGGCAACCTCAGGGAGTCAACGTGGACCTGGTCCGAGCGCTCGCCCGGGTGGCGGGGCGGAGGATCGACATCCGGCTCG
>JAIBCN010000063.1 GCA_019694155.1 Vicinamibacteria bacterium
GACGGCGCTCAAGAAGCTCATGCCCATGCAGCGGAGCGACTTCGCGGGCCTGTTCCGCGAGATGAAGGGGTACCCGGTGACCATCCGCACCCTCGATCCGCCGCTCCACGAGTTCCTGCCCAAGCGTGAGGAGCTCATGGTCCAGGTGGCGGCGAAGAAGGGAAGCAAGGCCGAGCTCGCGCGGGCCGAGAAGATGCTCCACGAGATCGAGGGGCTCCACGAGTTCAACCCGATGCTCGGGCACCGTGGATGCCGCCTCGGCATCACCTACCCGGAGATCACGCGCATGCAGGCGCGCGCGATCTTCGAGGCGGCTCTCCAGGTCGCGAAGAAGGGAATCAAGGTGCGCCCCGAGATCATGATCCCGCTTGTCGGCCACGTCGAGGAGTTGAAGCGCCAGAAGGCGATCGTGCTCGAAGAGGCGAACCGCGTCCTGGGCAAGGACGCGGCGGGCGTCGAGTACCTGATCGGGACGATGATCGAGGTGCCGCGCGCGGCGGTGACCGCGGACGAGATCGCGAGGGAGGCCCAGTTCTTCTCCTTCGGCACGAACGACCTCACGCAGATGGGCTTCGGTCTGTCGCGCGACGACGCCGGCAAGTTCCTGGGCCCGTATGTTGAAATGGGCATCCTCGAGAAGGATCCCTTCGTGTCGATCGACGTCACGGGGGTCGGGCAGCTCGTCGACATCGCGGTGAAGAAGGGTCGGGCCACCAAGTCCGACCTGAAGATCGGCGTGTGCGGAGAGCACGGAGGCGATCCTTCGTCCATCCGGTTCTTCCACAACGTCGGCCTCAACTACGTGTCGGCTTCGCCCTACCGCATTCCGATCGCGCGTCTCGCGGCGGCGCAGGCGCAGCTCGAGAAGCCGAACGCCGACTGAGTTGCCGTCGCGTGGGTGGGGCGTGGCGCATGTGATGGTGGGAAGGAGCGCCCACCATCATTGCCAGGCCGTCACGCACTTCAGACGTGACGATCGGGAAGCCGTCGCGGGCTGCGTAGAGGTGGCCCGCGGGGCTGACCCGCGGGGTGCGAGCGCCGCGCGCCGCCTGGGGCCGGGGCCAACATTGCGCCCACGTCGGGGGCGCTGCGGGGTTCGCGCCGCGGGACGGCAGACGGAGGTGCGATGCGAACCCCTTGCTCTGGATCGGGGGCGCTCGTTCGCTCTAGTCCTGCACGATCCAAGCCCCGCCTTAGGGCGCAACGTCGGCCCCGGCCCGGAAGCCCGCGCGGCCGGAGGCAGTCGCGTCTTGCGCCCCGCTCCTTTGCACTCTCTCGCCGCCACGATTCGGAGCTGGGTATGAACCGCATCGCACGGCTTCCCGACGACGTCGTGAACCAGATCGCTGCGGGCGAGGTGGTGGAGCGGCCCGCGTCGGTCGTCAAGGAACTGGTGGAGAACGCGCTCGATGCCGAGGCCACGCGCATCGCCATCGATATCGAGCAGGGAGGGAAACGGCTCATTCGCGTTCGCGACGATGGAGTGGGCATCCCGGCCGCCGATCTTGCGCTCGCGATCGAGAGGCATGCCACGTCGAAGCTGCGCAACGCCTCCGACCTCGAGCACATCGCTTCGAGCGGGTTTCGTGGAGAGGCGCTGCCGTCGATCGGGAGTGTGGCGGAGCTGCTGATCACGAGCCGCACCCGCGACTCCGGTGAAGGCGGGGTGGTGTCGGTCGCGTTCTCGCGGGCCGAGCCCGTGAGGCCGGCAGCCCATCCGGTCGGAACCACGGTGGAGGTGAAGAATCTTTTCGCCGAGGTTCCCGCCCGCCGCAAGTTCCTGCGGGCCGAGTCCACCGAGCTGAGGCATGCGGTGGAGCAGGTGTCGCTGCTTGCGATGGCGCGCTCGTCGGTGGGCTTCACGGTGAGGGCCGACGGCCGCGAGGTGCTTTCCCTGCCCCCGGCGGCCTCCACCGAAGAGCGCGTGGCCGCGGTGCTGGGCCGCGATCTGGCGTCGGGCCTGGCCCCCGTGGATTTCGAGGAGCAGGGGATTTCGATCTCGGGCTTCGTGTCCCGCGATGCTTCGAAAGGCGGCGCGCGGCCCGATGTGCGCGCCTACGTGAACGGGCGCCCGGTCAAGGACCGCGGCCTGTCGAAGGCGTTGAGCGAGGCCTACCGCGCGCTCGGCCATTTCGACCCCAGGCCCGCGGCGGTGATCTTCGTGGACGTGGGCCTCGACATGGTCGACGTGAACGTCCATCCCGCCAAGACCGAGGTGCGATTCCGCGAGCCGTCGCGGGTCTTTCAGACTCTGGTCCGCGCGGTACGCCGCGCCCTCTCCGCGGAAGGAGAGGGAGAGGCGCCCAGGCCCTGGGTCAACCGATTCAGGCCGTCGCCCGATTCACAGGCCCCGGTGGGGACCGGTGTGGGGAATGGCGAGTCCGGCGGTACCCTCCCTCGGTCGCCGGGATTGTGGGAATCCGCCTCGGCGGCCGAAGGCGCGGAGCGTTTCGGCATGCCCGGCGCTCCGCAGGCCACGGTTCTCGGGCAGTTCCGCGATACCTACATCGTGGCGGCCCTCGACGGGGATCTCTGGCTTTTCGACCAGCACACCTGCCACGAACGCGCGCGCTTCGAACAGATCGAGAAACGCAAGCAGGGCGAGCGCGCTCAGAGCCAGGCCCTGATCGAGCCCGCCGTGGTCCAGGTCTCTCCCGGACTCGCACTCCTCGCCGAGGAGTCCTCGCTCGAGCTCTATGACCTCGGCTTCGAGATCGAGGCCTTCGGCGCGGGATCGCTCCTCGTTCGCTCCATCCCGCATCTCCTTTCGGGCCGCGATCCGGCCGAGGCGGTCACGCGGGTGCTGAGGCAACTGGAAGAGGGCTCGGAAACCCACTGGGTGGTCGAAGGCCGAGCCCATCGCCTCGCCGCGAGCCTCGCCTGCCACTCGGCGGTTCGCGCCGGGCAGAAGATCAACCCGGCGACCATGCAGGAGATCGTCTCCAGCCTTCTCAAGGCCGAGTTCCAGGATTACTGCCCACACGGCCGCCCAACCCGACACCGCATTCCGAAGGAAGACATCGCGCGCTGGTTCGAGCGAACCGGCTGGCGGAGGTCGTAGGAGATCCTCCACGCACCGATTCGGCGCTTCGCGTCGGTGTAAGGGTGTAGGGGAATCGAGAGGGCTAAGCCGCGCTGCAAGCGCGGGTGCCCTCCCGAGATCCTCCCATGCACCGATTCGGCGCTTCGCGCCGAATGGTGGCGTGGGAGGGAATCGAACCCCCGACACGTGGATTTTCAGTCCACTGCTCTACCAGCTGAGCTACCACGCCACATCCGTGCTTTCATCGCACACGGCGCCCCGTGGAACGCTACGGGGATGCGGATTCAATCACGCCGCGTGAGTGCGAGTCAATTTTCGACACGCTAATAACCGCGCGGTTCGCCCGCCTTCGCAAGCGAACCGCGCCTTTGCATTAGGCCTTCTTCCTGGCGGCTTCAGGCGCCTCGGGCTTGCCCTTCTCGGTCTTTTCCTTTTCCTTGTCGCCCTTCTCGGTGCCGGCGTCCGCGGCGGGCAGGCCGAGAGTGGAGCGCAGTCTGGCGTCGATCTCGTTCCGGATATCGCGATTGGCGAGGAGGAACTGCCGGACGTTCTCGCGGCCCTGCCCGAGCCTTTCGCCCTTGTAGGCGAACCAGGCGCCCGATTTCTCGATCACCTTGTGCTCGACGCCCAGGTCGATGAGATCGCCTTCCTTGGAGATGCCGACGCCGTAGAGGATGTCGAACTCGGCCTCGCGGAACGGGGGAGCGACCTTGTTCTTCACCACCTTCACGCGGGCTCTCGACCCGATGACATCCTCGCCTTCCTTCAAGGAGGCGATGCGGCGGATGTCCAGACGGATGGACGCGTAGAACTTGAGAGCCCGGCCGCCCGTCGTGGTTTCCGGGCTCCCGAACATCACGCCGATCTTCTCGCGGAGCTGGTTGATGAAGATGAGGCAGGTGCCGCTCTTCGACACCACCGAGGTGAGCTTGCGGAGCGCCTGGCTCATCAGGCGGGCCTGGAGGCCCATCTGCGCCTCGCCCATCTCGCCTTCGATTTCCGAGCGGGGGACCAGGGCGGCGACCGAGTCGATGACGAGGACGTCGCAGGCGTTGGACCGGATCAGCACCTCGGCGATTTCCAGGGCCTGTTCGCCGTTGTCGGGCTGGGAAACGAGCAGGTTGTCGATGTCGACCCCCAGCTTGCCGGCGTACTTGGCGTCGAGGGCGTGCTCGGCGTCGATGAAAGCGGCCATGCCTCCACGCTTCTGGGACTCGGCTATGACGTGCAGCGCAAGTGTTGTCTTTCCAGAGGATTCCGGCCCGTAGACCTCGATGACCCGGCCCTTGGGGAAGCCTCCAACGCCGAGGGCGGCGTCGAGCGAGATGGACCCGGTGGGGATGGACTGGACCTCGATCTTCTCGCGGCCCCCGAGCTTCATGATGGAACCCTTGCCGAACTGCTTCTCGATCTGCATCAGGGCATTGGCGACGGCGGTGGTTCGGTCGGTGCGTTCTTCGGCCATTACGACTCCTTAAGGTAGTTGGTTGGGTTTCGTTGGAGAGCGCGCGAAGTCTGAACTGGGGAGGTGCTGGATCGGGTCCCGCGGGTCCGGCTGAATTTTTCCTGATCGGTTCGTGGGGTGGATTCTAGCCCGCCGGAAACGAGGAGGCAAACATAAGGCGAAAAGAAGGATCGAGGCGCCTGTAACAAAAAGGTATTGAAAATGCTCCATTTTGGGTATCATCTGATCGAATCGGCCACACCAAAGCGTCAAAGTCGACCGCGGCCTGAAGCTCACGTCAGAGCAAAGGCCTCGAGATCGCATGCGGCAGGAGAAGCGTTGAAGAAGGTCAAGAACAAGCTTTCGAGCAGCGGAAAGAAGAAGACGTCCAGCCCGAAGGCCAAGTCCGACAAGAAGGCCGTGAAGGTGAAGGCGCCCGCGAAGAGCAAAGCTCCCAAGGGGAAGGCGAAGGCCGGCAAGGCCAAGCCGAAGCCCGCCCCCGCCGCCAGAAAGCGCTCCAAGGAGTTCGCCCGGCGTCCGGTTCTCCGGACTCCAGTGCCGTCGCCGCTCCCGCAGCAGCACGTCGCCGCGCCTCAGCCCACCATCGTGGCGCCCGCGCGTTCCATGCCGCCCCGCGAAGAGGTCATCATTCCGTTCGCGCCCATGCGCCCCGCGGTGGCGCTGCCCACGGACTTCGAAGTCGGCGGTGTGGTCCTCGTGATCTCGTACTCGATCCGCGACGGCCGGCGTGCGGATTTCCTGAACCTGATCTCCGATCTGAAGCCCCTGCTCATCTCCATCGGCGGCACCGACTTCACCCTCTACGAAGACCGGAGCCGCGTGAACTACTTCATGGAGATCTTCCGCTTCCGCGACGAGGCCGAATTCACGGCCTTCGACGACAAGTTCCACAAAGACCGCAAGATCGCCGCGATCTATGGACTTCTCGACGAAATCGTCGAAGCCGAGAAGAGCGACTTCAAGATCTACGACCGCAGGTTGTAGCTCTTAAGCCATAGGCGTCCATGCCGACGCCCATCGGCCACGCACTCGCGGGCATCGCGGTCGCAGGCGCCGCCCGGTCGCGGATGTCCCCGCGGCACGTCGCGATCCTCGCGTTTTGTGCCGCGGCTCCGGATCTCGACCTCGTCCTTCGTCTTTTCGACGGATTGAATCATCATCGCGGCCCCTCCCACAGTGTCGGCGCGGCGGTCCTCGCGTCCCTGGCCGCATGGATGCTGCGTCGGGCGGGCCTGGGTTTGCCCCCACCGTTGCTCGTGGGCGTCGCCTGGGCGTCCCATGTGGCCCTCGACTACCTCGGCCTCGACACTTCGCCGCCCGCCGGTGTGATGGCACTGTGGCCCTTCTCGGACGCCTTCCTGATCTCGCCCGTGTCGGTCTTCTACGACATTCCCCGCTCGTTCAGCCCGGCGGCCATCCGCCACAATCTCCTGGCGGTCTCAATCGAGGTGCTGGTCCTCGCGCCCGTGGCCTGGCTCGCCTGGGGCGGCGGAAGGCTTCGAAGGGCCTCCGGGGCAAAGGGCCGCGGCTGATACACTGTCGGCGTTCGTTGAATGAGGGGGCGCACCGGTTTCGACGGGAGCGTTTGACTTCAGCAAGGAGCAGGCCGAGCGTGTCTACCGGCTCGACAACGCGGTGGAAAACTAGAAGTGCCAACGAAAACTTGGCTTTGGCTGCCTAATTAGGTAACCCGCTCTGACTTCGGCTCGCCCGTGGCAGGAGTCAAGAGCGTCATCAATGCGGGCTGGCTTCGATCTCTCGGTCCGGGGGAGGAGAGCGAGATTCAATCGGACTAGCGTCGCGCGCTTTCGTTCCGCCTTTACGCGCAACGCGAAACTCCAGGCGGAACTAAGCCTGTAGGGCCTTCTGGGGCGCGCTTTCGGACGCGGGTTCGATTCCCGCCGCCTCCACCATTCGGGCTTTGCCCGAATGGTGGAGTCGCCGCTCATCGGCACCCGGCTGCGGCGACCCGCTCGCGCTTTGCGCGAGCTTTGTCGCCTTGCTTCGGTCGTCGATTCCCGCCGCCTCCACATCGGACTGGCCCGCGCGGTTCCAAGTCGGCCGCTC
>JAIBCN010000029.1 GCA_019694155.1 Vicinamibacteria bacterium
CCGAACTCGAGTCCCGGCTCGCCCCGTTCAACAACACCCTCAAACTCACGACCACGCAGGTGCTCGTGACCTACGCGGATTCGGGGAACCAGACGTCCTCCATCCAGGCCTACCTGGACAACCTGTACAACGCGAAGCTCGTGAGGTCCGTCCACTCCAGGAACCAGCTCGAGGAGGCGCTCGCGGATTTCTGGTTCAACCACTTCAACGTGAACATCAACGACGGCTTCGTCCGTTACTCGATCCAGTCCTACGAGCGCGACGCCATCCGCCCCAACGCGCTCGGCAAGTTCGAAACCCTGCTCCGCGCCACAGCCGAGCATCCCGCCATGCTGTACTACCTGGACAACTACCTGTCCCAGGCGGGCCGGACCGTGAACGGTGTGCTCATCTCGGGCCTCAACGAGAACTACGGCCGGGAGATTCTGGAACTGCACACGGTTGGAGTCGACGCCGGGTACACGCAGAGCGACGTCTACGAGGCGGCGCGCGCCTTTACCGGATGGGGCATCGACAACGTGGGCCGGGGCGGGAATTTCCTCTACTCCGCGGCCCGGCACGACACGGGCTCCAAGAGCATCTTCGGTCTGCAACTCGCGGCGGGCGGGGGCAAGGACGACGGCGATCGGCTGATCAGATACCTCGCCACGCATCCGAGCACCGCGCGCTTCGTCTCGACCAAGCTCGCGAGGCGATTCGCTTCCGACAACCCGCCGGCGACCCTGGTGGATCGGATGGCCGAGGCCTGGCTCGCCACCGAAGGCGACATCCGGGAAGTCATGAAAGCCATGATCGGGTCTGCGGAGTTCTGGGCGGAGGCCTTCAGTCCGGGCAAGCCGAGGACCCCGTTCGAGTATGTCGTGGGTTCCATTCGGGCCATCGGCGGCGAGGTTTCCTCGGCCACTCGCAGCGTGGTGGGCTACCTGTCGCAGATGGGCCAGCCGCTGTATCAGTGCATACCGCCCACCGGCTACGCGGATAGCGGCGCCGAGTGGCTGAACCCCTCCTCGCAGGTCTACCGGATGAACTTCGCTCTGGATCTGGCCCAGGGGCTGATCAACGGCGTCGCCGTCAACGTGCGCAACTACGCGGTGGGGGCGGATCTGACCAATCCGGCCTCCGTGGCCAGGGCGGCGAACACCGCGGTCTACGGGGGAACGCTCCTTGCGAGCACGGTCGACGCGGCCGGGCGCGTCGATTCGCGAATCGCCAGTCCCTCGTCGGCGGTGCGGGTTTCGGCCCTGCTCCTCGCGAGCCCCGACACCCAGGTGCGGTAGGAGAGAGATGATGAACACCCCCTTTGACGCCTCCCGCCGGATCTTCCTGCGCGGCGCTTCCGCGGCCGCGGTTGGAATCGGTTTCGGGCCGTCGGCCCTGATGTCCCGAACCGCCGAGGCCGCGACCGGAGCCAAGGTCTTCGTCCAGATCTTCCTCCGCGGCGGTATCGACACCCTGAACATGGTCGTGCCCTACGGCGACCCCACCTACTACAACATCCGAGGCGCCATCGCCATTCCGCGGCCCGGGCAGTCAGGGGGCGCCCTGCGGCTCGACGACACCTTCGGCCTGCACCCATCGCTTTCGGGCCTCCTGCCCCTGTGGAATCAAGGGAGGCTCGCCATCGTGGACGCGGTGGGGAACTACGACCTGTCCCGGTCGCACTTCGACGCGCAGGACTTCATGGAGACGGGAACCCCGGCCAACAAGGGCACCACCACCGGCTGGCTCGACCGTGCCATCAAGGCCATTCCGGGCGGGTCGGTCTCCGAGGCCGTGGCTTTTCAGAGCCAGTTGCCCCGCTCTTTCATGGGCTCCGAGCCGGTGCTGGTGGCGAGCAACCTCACCACTTTCAACCTGAAGGTGGGCGCCAACTGGAGGACGGAGGCGGAGGCGGCCCTGAGAGGCATGTACGGCTCTCGGCAGGATGCGGTGGGGAAGGTGGGACGGGAAACCTTCGAGGCCATCGACACCATCGTTCGCTCACCCGTGCTCACCTCCGCGCCGGCCAACGGGGCGGTCTACCCGAACGTGAGCATCGGGACCTCGCTCCGTCAGGCCGCGGCCATCATCAAGGCGGGGCTCGGCACGCGCACGATCTTCATCAGCGTCGGAGGAGCCTTCGACACGCATTCCGGGCAGCTGGCCGCGCATCAGACCGAGCTGCCGCGCATCGGGGATTCGCTCGCCGCCTTCGCCCAGGATCTTGGCGGCCTCCTCGACGATGTGGTCGTCCTGATGGTCTCGGAATTCGGCCGGACGGCTTACGTGAACGGGTCGGCGGGCACGGATCACGGGTCGGCGCACGCGGTCTTCGCGCTGGGAGGCGCGGTCAGAGGCGGGAGGATGCTCGGCCGGTGGCCGGGGTTGTCGCCGACCCAGCTCTACCAGAATCGCGATCTGGCCGCGACCACCGACTTCCGCGACGTCTACGCGGAAATCGCGCGGAAGCACCTCGGTCTCACCGACATGGCGACACTCTTCCCCGGGTACAACGTCGGGGCGGGCGTGGGCCTTCTGTCCTGAGCGGGCCCTTCGGCTACCCGGGCGGACCTGTCTTCAAGACCCACCAAACCAAGGAACCAACAGTCACTATGAAGATCAAGAACAGCCTGGCGCCTTTCGCCTGCGCGGCCGCTCTCGGCGTGCTGTCGCTCGACGCGGCGCCGGCGCAAGCCCAGGATCGCAGGTTCGACGTGTACGCGGGATATGCCTTCCTGCATACCGATGACGGAAGCCTGCACGGAGCGCGCGTGTCGCCCGAGTACCGTCTCTCCGGGCCTCTCTGGGTCGCCGCCGACGTCTCCGCGGAGAAGGGGACACTTGTTTCGACGGATACAACGCTCCTCACCTACATGGGCGGCCTGCGCGTGAAGAAGAGCATCGGCTCGGCGTCCATTTTCCTGCACGGCCTGGCGGGCGGCCTTCGGGCTTCGTCGTCCATCACACCGTTCAAGGGGGTCTCCATCTCGGTGTCGGACACCGGGCTCGGCCTCGATGGCGGCGGCGGCCTGGAGTTCAAACTGAGCGGGCTGCGGATGCGCGTGGGCGCCGACTACCTTCGCCGCGAGGTCGACATCGGCGGCGGGAAGACCGAGCACGTGAACGACATACGCGCGACGGTGGGGTTGGTGTTCTAAGGGACCAGCCACACGGTCCAGCGGGCAGGTAGTGGCGGGGTGGGGTTGCTTCGTCGGTCGGCCTGCGGCCTCCCTCCTCGCAATGACGTGAGGGGGATACGAGACGGACAGCGCTAGCTCGGTAGTGTGGTGCCGGCGTTCGTGGTACCGCGGCTGCGCTTTCTAGTTGAGCGCCGCCACCTGATCCAGGAACTCCGCGTTCGTCTGCGTCTTCGACATGCGGTCGAGCATCAGTTCCATGGCGTCGGTCTGGTGCAGTGTCGATAGCACCTTGCGCAGGACCCAGACGCGCATCAGCTCTTCGCGGCCGAGGAGCAGCTCCTCGCGGCGGGTGCCGCTGCGGTTGATGTCGACGGCGGGGAGGATGCGCTTTTCCATCATGCGGCGGTCGAGCACGATCTCGGAGTTTCCCGTGCCCTTGAACTCTTCGAAGATGATGTCGTCCATTCGCGACCCGGTGTCCACGAGGGCGGTGGCGATGATGGTGAGCGAGCCGCCCTCCTCCATGGCGCGGGCGGCGCCGAAGAACTTCTTGGGAAGCAGCAGCGCCGACTGATCGAGGCCGCCCGAAAGCGTGCGGCTCGAGTTGCCGGCGGCGTTGTTGTAGGCGCGGGCGAGGCGGGTGATCGAATCGAGGAGGATGACCACGTCCTGGCCGTGCTCGACCAGGCGGCGCGCGTGCTCGATCACCATCTCCGCGGTCTCGATGTGGCGCGAGGGCTCGAGGTCGAAGGTGGAGGCGATCACCTCGCCCTTCACCTTCCGTTGCATGTCCGTCACTTCCTCGGGACGCTCGTCGATCAGGACGACAAGGAGCGTGACCTCGGGGTGGTTGGTGGCGATCGAATTCGCGAGGTTCTGCAGGATCACCGTCTTGCCGGTGCGGGGCGAAGCGACGATGAGGCCGCGCTGGCCCTTGCCTATGGGCGTCATCATGTCGAGGATGCGCCCGGTCATGTTGGTGGCCGTGGTCTCGAGATGGAGGCGATGCTGGGGGTAGAGCGGGGTCAGGTTGTCGAACAGGATCCGGTCGCGGGCCGCGTCGGGATCGAGGTTGTTGATGCTGGTGATCCGGGAGAAGGAATAGAAGCGCTCCGCGTGCCGCGGGGCCCGCACGATTCCGGACAGCTTGTCGCCCGTTCGCAGGAAGAAGCGCCGGATCTGGGAGGGGGAGACGTAGATGTCGTCCGTCTCCGCCCGGAATCCGACCTCCGCCCCGCGGAGGAAGCCGTAGCCTTCCTTGGTGGCGGCGAGGACGCCGGAAGAGGTCAGAGGGATCGGGCTGTGGGACCGGATGCGAAGGAGCCGGCGCAGCAGCTCCTCGCGCGGCAGCCCGGATGCGTCGACGATCCCGTTCTCCTCGCCGATTCCAACCAGTCGCAGGCGATCGGCCCTTCTCAGTTCGGAGAAATCGGCGATGGAGAAGAGGCCGGTTGGAGGCGCCTCGACCGCGGCGCCGTCGGGCGCGGCCGATGCTTCGGGCTCTTCGGTTTCGACGGCTTTCGGGTGCCTGGCCATTCCGCTTTGGAAACGCGAGTCGACTAGTGCGTGACCGGCGCGCTCGGTTCGGGCGGCGCCCCGGGGGCGACGATCTGGGCGGGGGCGGCGGGTGTGGGCAGAATGGCGATCCGGAATACCTCGGCGACCGAATCCACGAGGTGGATGGTGAGCGCCGCCTTCACTTCCTCGGCCACATCGGCGAGGTCCTTTTCGTTCTCACGAGGGAGGATGATGGTGGTGGCGCCGATGCGATGGGCGGCAAGGAGCTTCTCCTTCACGCCGCCGATGGGGAGCACCTTGCCGTGAAGCGTGATCTCGCCCGTCATGCAGATGTCGCGGCGCACGGGGGCGCCCTGGAGGGCGGAGACGAGAGCGGTGGCGATGGTGATGCCCGCGGACGGGCCGTCTTTCGGGATCGCTCCCTCGGGCACGTGGATGTGGATGTCGATCTTCCGATGGAACATCGGATCGATGTGCAGCTCGCCGACGTGGGCGCGGACGTAGGAAAGCGCGGCGCGGGCGCTCTCCTGCATCACGTCGCCCAGCTTGCCGGTGAGGGTGAGCGCACCGCGGCCCGGCATCAGCGTGACCTCGATGGGCAGGGTCTCTCCCCCCACCTCCGTCCACGCGAGGCCCATGGCGAGCCCTATTTCGTTCTTCTCCTCGGCCTGGGGATCGCGGAAGCGGGGGACGCCGAGGAACTCGATCACGTCGTTCTCGCTGAGGACGATCTTGTAGTCCGCGCCGCGTTCGACCACGCGCCGCGCGGTCTTGCGGGCGAGACTTCCGAGTTCGCGCTCGAGGCTTCGCACTCCAGCCTCCCTCGTGTAGCGGCGAATGACGGTCTTGAGCGCCTCGTCGGGAATCTCGAGGTTGGTGATCCGGAGGCCGTTCTGTTCGAGCTGCTTGGGAATCAGGTGGCGCTTCGCGATCTCGATCTTCTCGACTTCGGTGTAGCCGGCGAGCCGGACAATCTCGAGGCGATCCTGGAGGGCGTGGGGGATTCCGTGCAGCGTGTTCGCGGTGGCGATGAAGAAGACGGAGGACAGGTCGAAGTCGACGTCGAGGTAGTGGTCCGAGAAGTTCTTGTTCTGCTCCGGATCGAGGACCTCGAGCAGGGCGGAAGAGGGGTCGCCGCGGAAGTCGTAGGTCATCTTGTCGACTTCGTCGAGGAGGAAGACGGGATTGCGCGCCGCCGCCTTGCGCATCAGCTTCACGATCTGGCCGGGAAGCGCGCCGATGTAAGTGCGGCGATGGCCGCGGATTTCCGCCTCGTCGCGCACGCCGCCGAGTGAGAAGCGGACATACGGGCGGCCGGTGCAGCGGGCGATGGAGCGGGCGAGCGAAGTCTTGCCGACCCCGGGGGGGCCCACAAAGCAGAGGATGGGGCCCTTCGGCTCGTCGACGAGCTGTCGGACGGCCAGGAACTCGAGGATGCGCTCCTTGATCTTCTCGAGCCCGTAGTGATCCTCGTTGAGGATCACCTCCGCGGCCTTGATGTCGCGGGTCTCTTTCGCCTTCCGGCGCCAGGGCATGGAGACCAGCCACTCGAGGTAGTTGCGGGAGACCGTGGCCTCCGCCGACATGGGCGGCATGCCTTCGAGGCGCTTCAGCTCCTGGCGGGCCTTTTCGAGCGCCTCCTTGCTCATCTTCGCCTTTTCGATCCGCTCCTTGAGCTCATCGAATTCGCTCGGGCGCTCCTCTTTCTGTCGCTCCTTCTGAAGCGTCTTCATCTTCTCGGAGAGGTAGTGCTCCTTGGGCGAGCGCGAGCCCTTCGGAGTGCGGCCCTCTCGCTTCTCGGCATCGAGGCGCTCGACCTCGACCTCGAGAGCCTGGGTCAGACGGACCAGGCGCCCCTGGGGCGAGGGCATCTCGAGGAGGGCCTGCTTCTCATCGGTGGGAAGCACGAGGTGGGACGCCACGGTGTCCGCGAG
>JAIBCN010000119.1 GCA_019694155.1 Vicinamibacteria bacterium
GAGAGGCGAAGCACCTCGCCCCCGGGGTTCAATCGATCTCCACTCTCTCGGGCATCGCGGTAGCGCGCGCCCAGGGCTCGATCATCGAAGACGTCGACGGCAATCGTTTCCTCGACCTCGCCGCGGGCATCTGCGTCAACGCGCTCGGCCATTCCCACCCCGAATACGGGAAGATTCTCAAGGATCAGATCGATCATGCGATGGTCGGCTCGTTCACCACGCCGCGCCGGGTCGACGCGCTGGAGAAAGTCGCGTCGCACCTTCCTAAAGGCCTCGACCGGCTCCAGTTCTACTCCGGCGGCTCCGAGGCGGTGGAGGCGGCGCTGCGCCTCGCCAAGTCCTACACGAAGAAGTACGAGTTCCTCTCCTTCTGGGGCGGCTTCCATGGGAAGACCGCGGGCACGATGTCGCTCATCGGCGATGGCACAAAGAACTACCTCGGTCCGAACATGCCGGGCACGTACCACGCGCCCTACGCCGACTGCTACCGCTGCCCTCTCGCGCTGAGATATCCGTCCTGCGGCATCGAGTGCGCCTCCTTTGCGCGCAAGGTCATCAAGAATTCGACCACCGGCGTGCTTGCCGCGATCCTCATGGAGCCCATCCAGGGCACGGCGGGCAATATCGTGCCGCCGCCCGAGTTCATGCCCATCATTCGCGAGATCGCGACCGAGAA
The DNA here is from genome assembly GCA_019694155.1 of Vicinamibacteria bacterium. Classification (GTDB taxonomy): domain Bacteria; phylum Acidobacteriota; class Vicinamibacteria; order Fen-336; family JAGNNV01; genus JAGNNV01. Next base: position 677 of record JAIBCN010000119.1, read on the forward strand.
CAACGCCCTCCTACTCGCCGACGAGATGATCACGGGCTTCGGGCGGACGGGAAAGTGGTTCGCGGTTGAGCACTTCGGCGTCAAGCCCGACATCATGACCCTCGGCAAGGGCCTCGGCGCCGGCTTCCCGGTCGCCGGTCTCGCGTCGAGCGAGGCCATCACCAGTGCGACGCCCTGGGGCAATCCGTCGGGCTCGAGCTCGAGCTACGGCGCCAACCCCCTCGCAAGCGCCGCCGTCCTCGCCGCATCCACGGTGATCGAGAACGACGGCCTCGTGAAGAACGCGGAAGTGGTCGGCGACTTCATGCTCGAGCGCTTCAAGGCCCTGCAGAACAAGTACGAGTTCATCGGCGATGTGCGCGGCAAGGGCCTGCTCATCGGCATCGAACTCGTCAAGGACCGGGTCACCAGGGAACCCCTCGACAAGAAGGTCTGCGTCCGGATGTTCCAGGAGGGCGTGAAGCGGGGCCTCATCAGTATGATCTACAACCCGCACTTCCGCGTGAACCCCGCTCTCGCCATCGACCGCAACACCGCGGACACCGCGATCGGAATCCTCGACGAGGTCTTCGCCCTGATCGCGCGCGAAGGAGGCTGGAAGTGAGGCTCAAGGGCGTTTTGCTGGGTGCCGGCAACATCGCGCTTCGCGGTCATGCGCCCCAGTGGGCGAACACGCTGCGCAATCAGGTCGAAATCGTGGCCATCGCCGATCTCTCGAAGGAGAACCGCGCGGCCGCGCAGCGGATCTTTCCCGAGGCCCGGCTCTTCGAGTCCGCGGAGGAGGCTCTTGATTCCGAGACTCCGGACTTCGTCGACATCTGCACGCCGCCTTTCACTCACCGCGACCTGATCGCGAAAGCGGCGAGCCGGGGCCTGCACATCGTCTGCGAGAAACCTCTCGCACCATCGCTCGACGAAGCGCTCAGGATCGCGGACAGCGTCCGTCGGGCCCGGATCGTCTTCCAGCCCTGCCATCAGTACAACTACGCGCCGCCCTGGCGGGTGGTGCGCGACCTCGCCCCGCGCCTCGGGGCCATTCATTTCGCGGAGTACACGGTGCGGCGCACCGCCGCGAACGAAGGCAACGCGCACTGGGCCCCCGAATGGCGGACGAGGCGCGAGCTTTCGGGCGGCGGCATCCTCGTCGACCACGGCGCTCACATCCTCTACCAGCTCCGCTCGGTGATGGGCGAGCCGAAGGCGGTGAACGCCACCATCCGCACCCTCCTCCACCGGAACTACGGAGTCGAGGACACCGCACTCCTCACCCTCGATCACGGAGGCGCGCTCGCGGAGTTGAGCCTCAGCTGGGCCGCGAAGCGGCGGGAGATCGCCTTCCGCTTCGTCGGAGAGCGCGGCGAGCTCGTGGGCGACGAGGAAAAGATCCGTCTCTTCGCCGAAACCACCGAAGAGGTGCCGCTCGGCGGCATGAGCACGAACTCCTCGCACTCCGAGTGGTTCGCGCCCATGTTCTCGGAATTCGTGGGCCGGGTCTCGAAGCGCGACTTCGACCAGGCGCCGCTGGATGAGGCGGTGTACGTGGCCCGCGTCATCGAGAAGGCGTACGCATCTTCCAGGGCGGGCCGGGCCCTTCCCATCGAACACGAGCCGTCCACGGCTCTGGCTGGAGGTGTGCATTGACTCAGGATCAGTCGTTGATGATCTTCCCTATCGTTCTCGGCATCGCTTTGCTGTCCATGGTGGTGTATGCGATCCGCGGCCCAAAACAGGACGCCGACCAGAAGAAGAAGAGCGGTCAGCTCTTCCTGGGCGCGGGCGACTTCCTCCTCCACTGGTTCATGTGGGTGGTGGATCCGGTGACCAGGGTGTCCGTCCGTTTCGGCCTCACGCCCGACTTCTACAACTACGTGGGCCTCGCGCTCGGCGTGGGCTCGGGCTTCTTCATCGCGAACGGACAGCTCGAGGCCGGCGGGTGGGCCATCGCCCTTTGCGGCATGGCCGACATCCTCGACGGCCGCATCGCGCGCCTCACCGGAGTCGCCTCCGATTTCGGCGACTTCATCGACTCGACCTTCGATCGTTACGTGGAGATCGCGGCCTGCCTCGGGTTCCTGGTCCTTCTGAGCGATCGTCCGTGGGGCCCCTTTCTCGCCGCTTCCGCGATGGCGGGATCGCTCGTGGTGAGCTACACCCGGGCGCGCGGCGAAGTCTCCGGCGTTCTGTGCACGGGCGGCCTGATGCAGCGCGGCGAGCGCATGGTCCTGAGCTGCCTCGGCTGCCTCTCCGACGGCCTGGCCTCGAGCCTGTTCGGCTGGCCGCGCTACACCGTGATCGTGTGGATCCTCGGAGCCATCGGCGTCACCACCCTGATCACCGCGACCCATCGCACGGTGTGGATCGCGCGCCGGCTCAAGGAGAAGGAGCGGGAAGCGCGTCTGCGGGCGGGTTCGCCTGCAGTCGCAGAAGCAGCGGCAGGCCGAGCAGCGTGATGGGAATCAGGTGAGCGAGATGGTAGAGGAGGGCGAAAGCCACCGAGCGGTTCGCCCCCACCCCAAGCTCCACTAGGGCGAAGACCGCGCCCGCTTCGATGAGACCGAGCTGCCCGGGCGTGCTGGGCAGGGCCGAGGCGAGGTTGACCGCGAGGTAGACGAGAAGCCAGCCTCCGGGGCCCACGTGGATATCCACCGCCCGCGCCACGAGACCCACCATCAATACGTCCGAGGCGTCCTGACCGCACGACCAGAGCAGGGCGCGGAAGCCCGCGCGGGGCGTCGCGATCCGCCGGATGGAATCCAGCGTGCCGCGGGCGGACCGTCGCAACCTCAGCGCGAGCCGCGGCCAGGTTCCCCGCGGGGTCTCGGCGGGAGCGGTCTTCACGGGAAAGGCGCCGGAGCCTCCGCGCGTGAAGACGACGACGAGCGCCAGGCCGATCGCGCCGAGGGCGAGAAACAGGTAGAGCGCGCCCGTCATACGGGGACTCACCGTCGCGAGAAGCAGGGCCGCCGGAATGAGCAGCCAGAGGCTCGCGAGTTCGATGAGCTTCTCGCTCACCTGGGCCGCCACCACCGAGGCGAGGCGAAACCCGCGCCGCTTCATCTCCACCGCGAACAGGACGTCGCCCGCGCGGGCCGGAAGCAGATTGTTGGCGGCGTAGGTCGCGAAGAAGAGCCGGGTGAGATCCCACAAGCCCAGTTCCGGCGCGGCTCTCGCCGCGGCCTCGAGGAGGACGCGCCGCCGTCGGACCCGTGTGTAGGTGTTCAGGGTCAGATTGACGAGTACGGCAAGAGCGAGCAGGCCCGGGTGAGACGACATCACGAGTTCGAGGACCCGCCGCAGATCCAGGGTCTCCAGCATGAAGACGAGCGAGCCCAGCAGCACGATCGCGAAGCCCCAGGCGAGCAGGCGCGACCTCCTCGACGAGACCGGGACCGGGGCGTCACTCATGGAGGCTCACACCAGAAGCCTGCCCGCGAGTACGGGGCCCACGCGATCCGCCACGCTTTGCGGCAGCCGCCGCCATGCCGATACCGCGAGGCGGACCGCGCGACCGCCCGGCTCGATCACGGGAGGAGCGCCGCGATGGACGAAGTAGAACGGCTGCGCCACCACCCGGGCGCCCCAGCGGACCTTGAAGTCGAGGTTGCTCGTGTCCCGGAACGACCGTCCGAAATCCAGAAGGACACAACCGCGTGCGCAACTGCGGCGGATGATCTCCCAATAGAGGAGGTTATTGGGCGCGAGAGCGAAGGCGGCGGGCAGAGAAGACACGAACGGGACGTGGACCTCTCCCCGGTGTTCGATCACCAGGGCCCCTCCAAGCGTCTCCTCGCCCCGGCGCACGGCCATGATGGCGGCGCGCGGACCAAAGCCGTCGAGCACGGCGCGGAGGAACGGACGCCCGTAGATGGGAGTCCCCTTTCGGTGCATGTTGGCGGCGAGCACGCGATAGAAGGCCTCGAACTCGCCCGCCCCTTCGACGACCCGCAATCCGTTGGCCTCGGCCTTTCGGACCCGGTTGCGAATCTCCCCGCGGAAACTCCGCCACAGGGCGGCTTCGCCCGGTTCGAGCGAGAGCGTGGCGGTGACTGCCGCGTCACCCCGCTTCCATTCGGAGCCGACCCGCTCCTCGCCGCTCGACTTGTGAAGGAGGTGCGAGAGACGAAGCCGCATCGACATCCGGCGCGCCTCATCGAGCAGGCTGCGGCGCGCGTCGTCGCTGCTCCCCAGAACCCGTCCGTAGCCACCGAAGGCCGCGGTGACGGCGTAGCGCGACCAGGCGCGCCCGACGATGAAGAGGGGCAGCACTCCCGATATCGCGCCCGTGGCGTCGCGTGCGATCAGCGAAGGAGTCTCGATTCCGTATGCGGCGCGCGCCGCGATCTGCCATGCCCGGTGGTGATAGCAGGTCGCATCCGGATGCTCGTCGACGTAAGCGTCCCAGGCCGCGCCCGTGGCTGCGGTGAGTGTCTCGATGCCCGGGGAGCTCGAGCCCGGCGACTCATCGAATTTGAGCAAGCAGTTCCCTCGCTTCCACCACGTAGTGCGCGTCCTCCACCAGGTAATCAGGCCTGGGGACGAGGCTCACGCACCATTCGAGGAGCTGCCGGGCCTCCGCGGTCTGCCGCGGCTTCTGATCCAGCAGCACCTGGGCCAGGAAGAAGGCGTTCGCCGGGTTCTCGGGTGCTAAGGCGCGGGCCTGTCTCAGAAGGGAAAGCCCTTCCTGCCGCGACACCCACATGGTGAGAAAGACCACGCGCGGGCACTCGCTGTGCAGGCGGCCGAGAACGGCGAGGCCTCCGGCCTGCTCGGTCGCGGGGTCGATCTGGACCGCGGCTTTCGCCAGGTCTCGAATGCGCGACGGCGCCGCCTGAAAGGCCGCGGACACGCTGTGGCTCACCGCCCATTGTCCCCAGGAGACCGCCGCCCAGAGATAGATCTCCGCGGATGGATCGATCTGGCGGGCCCGGTCGAGACGGACCTTGCTCTTCTTGCGGACCACATCCACGTCGAGCCGCTTCACGGTTTCCTCGGCGAGCTTCTTCGCCTCTTCGAAGAGCTCAATCTTGTCTTTCGCCGCCATGCCGCAAAAACCGCCGCGGAACCAGAAGGCGCGAAGCAGGCCGAGCCTCGCCTCGTAGGACGAAGGGTCGAGAGCGAGGGCGCGCCGGTACTCGGCGATCGCCTGGTCGACGTTCTCTGTCCGGGCCACGCCAAAAGCACTCGCCTCGGCGCGCCGGGCATAGAAGCCGTCGGCCCGCGCCAGAGCGTCGCCGACCGGTGATGCCGGCGCGACGGAGAAAGCCAGAAGGACGGCGCTAGCGAACAGCAAGATCGCGAGGAAGAGGCTACCCGAGAGGGTCGTATTCCACGATGCGCCGCATCAGTTCTCCTTCGGGCCAGGGCGCAAAGCGATAGGTCCACCGGCCCTTCCCTCCGTGGGGCGGGTCCACGCGCACCAGGCGGAAGGTCCGGCCCTCGAAGCGCAGAGCCATCGCGGGCGTCCATCCAGGCTTCTCGGCCGGAGAAGACAGGATGAGCGCCCACTCGGCAGCGGTCGTGCCGGGGATCACCACGCTGTCGCCGGAGGGCAGGCGCCGCGGCCGCGTCACCCCGCCCGTCCGTGTCAACCGCAGTTCCTGGGCGAGTGCGGCCGCGGTCTGAAATCGCCGCGAGGGCTCCTTCTCGAGGCACTTCAGCACCACGCGATCGATCCAGGGAGGCAGATCGGGGCGGGACACGCTGGGCGCAGGCGGGG
>JAIBCN010000246.1 GCA_019694155.1 Vicinamibacteria bacterium
CAGCTTGCCGGCGTCACCGCGGAAGCGGCGAGGGCCATGTCCGCGAGCCGGAACGAGGGCGAGGTGGTGGCGCAGGCGCTCCTCGAGGCCGAGAAGGATCGCGATGAGCAGCGCCGGCGCGCTGACCGGCTCGAGCGGGACGTGGCCGCGCACGTCGAGCGACTGGCGCAGGCCGGCCGCGAGTGGGAGCTTGCCCGGGAGGGCCTGTCCGAGAAGATCGTTGCCCTGGAAGCGGCCGTGGCCGCTTCCGAGCAGGCGCAGGCCGACGCTGGCGCCTCCCGCACGCGGGAGGCCGCGGCACGGGATGCCCTTCGCGCCGAACGAGAGGCCCTCGGGGCCAGGCTCAACGCAATGGAGAAGGACCACGCACTCGCTCTTTCCGAAGCGGCGAGGCGCGAGGATGACCTTCGGCAGGCCGCCGACGCCGAGAAGCGGCGGGCGGCGCAGCTCGCTGGAGAAGCGGCGGCCCTCGTCGAACGCGAAGCGGCGACGAAGCGGGAATGGGAGGACGCTCGCGCCGAGTGGACCGAGCGGCTTCGCCGGGCGGAGGATGCGGCGCTCGTCGCCCGCAACGCCAATGCCTCTCTGGTGACCCGGAAGAACGAAGCCGAGCAGGCGCGCGCGTCCCTCCAGGCCGAACTCGAGGAGCAGATGCGGCTCGCCCAGCAGTTCAAGATGGAGGCCGCGGCGGTGGCCGCCCGGGAAGCAAAGAAAGTCGAAGGCGCGGAGGCCGGGCGCGCCGAGACGGAGGCGCGGCTCGCCAAGCTGGAGGCGGCGGCGGCCATCGCGGACAAGGCCCGCACCGAACTGCTCAACCGAAAGCGCGATTCCGATCGCGCTCTCGCCGAGGCCCAGGCCGAGCGAACGGCCCTGCTCAAGAAGCTCGCAGTCGCGGAGAACGAGCGCGATCAGGCTCTGGCCCGCGCCTCGGGCCCTCAAGCCTCCCGCGAGGGACGGCCCGCTCAGGCGGGCCCTCAGCCCGAAGACGGCGCGCGAAACACCGGCGGGCTCAGCGCACTCGTCAACCTCTGGAATACCGCCATCATCAGAAGACCGGCGCCGGCCAGGACCGAGCCGGAGCCGGACGTCGATGCGACCCTCATAGAAGCGCCGCCTTCGAACCCGGTTGCTCCGCCCTCTGAGGCGTCTCCGACGGTTGCGCAGGAGGCATCGCCCCCGCCCGCGACTGTTCGCAAGAACCAAAGCTCCGCTCCCGGCGGCTCCCCAACCGGAGCCAGCAGGCGAACCACCGGTGGGCTCAGCGCGCTTGTGAGTTTGTGGAACACGGCCGCAACCATGAGGCCATTCCGTCGCAAAGAAGGCGAGGCGAAGCCCGGCGAGCCCTCGGGCGAGCCGGTCCTCGGTATGGAAGTGATCGAAGGCGATCCTCCCCTTTCGACCGAACCGCCTCCTCCTCAGGCCACGCCCGCTCCGCCCAAGGCGCCGGCGCCTCCCACGCGCCCACGCCCGACTCCGCCGCCCCGCCGGCCGGAACCGAAGGCCGCGCCGGTTCCGGACGAGTCGGAGAAACTGGGCGGCTGGCTGCGCGGGCTCGCGGGCAGGGTGCGAGGCAAGGGCAAGTGACCCGCGGCCCCGCTCTGCTGAAGAGCGTGGTCCGGATCGCCCTGGTCGCCCTCATCGGTGCGACACTGTTGCTGGTGTTTCTCGAGAAGCAGCTCATCTACTACCCTGAGCCGGGGCTGGACGTCACTCCCGAAGCGCTCGGCCTGCCCTTCGAGGAGGTTCTTCTCGATGCCGAGCCCGGTGTGAAAGTCCACGCGTGGTTCATCAGGGCGGCGAAGCAGCCGGCGGCCGCCACCATCCTCTTCTCTCATGGAAACGCGGGCAACATCGCGGACCGGCTGGATCGTGTGCTGCGCTGGCGCGGCCTCGACGCCGACTTCCTCCTGTATGACTATCGGGGTTATGGCCGCAGCACGGGCCATCCGGACGAAGAGGGCACGTATCTGGACGGCCGCGCGGCCTACGACTATCTGGTGAAAAGCCGCGGGGTGGATCCAAAGCACCTCATCCTGATGGGCGAGTCGCTCGGCTGCGCGATAGCGATCCAGCTCGCGATCGAGCGGCCGGCCGGGGGCCTCGTCATCGAGGCTCCCTTCGCGTCGATCGCCCACATGGCGAACGCCATCTATCCCTTCCTGCCCCTGGGACTGTTCATCAGGACCCGCTACCTCAACATCGAGAAGGTCCCTCGTCTGAGAATGCCCGTCCTCGTGGTGCAGGGAACCGAGGACGAGGTGATCCCCGTCGAGCAGGGGAAGATGGTGTTCGACGCCACGCCCCCTCCCAGGCGATATCTCGCGATCGACGGCGCGCATCACAACGACGTCTACGTGATCGGCGCGGAGCGCTACCGGGCCGCCCTCTCCGACTTCATCGCCTCCTCCCTGCCGCCGAATGCGGCTCCCGCTCTGGTAGAAATCTCCAAGCCATGAATCACTATCTGCTCGTCTACGATCTCACCGATGATTACCTCGCCCGCCGAGGCGAATTCCGCGGCGTTCACCTGAACCTCGCCTGGGAGGCTCACAAGCGGGGCGAACTGGTCCTGGGCGGCGCGCTCGGCGACCCCGTCGATACCGCCATACTGATGTTCAAAGGCGAAAGCCCGAAGGTGGCCGAGGAGTTCGCGAAGGTCGACCCCTATGTGACGAACGGACTCATCCGCAAGTGGACGGTGCGGCCCTGGATGACCGTGGTAGGAGAACTGGCCGCGAACCCCGTGCGGCCATAGGGCGCGCGGAGCCACGACTGTCCTGAGAATGTGGCATCCGGTAGCACCGGATTCTGTGACCCGACTCACTTCGTAATCGCCATCTCTCGCAACTTCAGCACGTTGCCGGAACGGGCATGGAACCTGCACTTACAGGGGTTCGAGTGAAGAGAATCATGAAACTCCATGTGCCCCTAGGACCCCTGCCGATCGCGCCGCCGTACTTCGACTGGGAGGAGGAGGACGAGAGTCTCGTCCCCGGCGAGGAAGAGATCGACCTCACCGACCTGTTCGAGCAGCCCTCCGCTCCAAAGGACGTGGAGAGACAGAACTAGGGGCTTAGTCCAGCCGCTTCCGGAATCGCGCGGACGCGAAGGTGAGCCACGCGAGACCGGTCAGCGCGAGAGTGAGCGCTTCGGGCCACAAGACCTCGAGACCCGAACCCTTGAGGAATATGCCGCGCAGGATGATCGCGTAGTAGCGCACGGGAATGCCGAGGCTTCCGACCTGGAAGAGCCACGGCATGTTCTCGATGGGGAAGATGAGCCCCGAGAGGTAGATCATCGGCACCATCAGCACGAAGGTCGAGAACATCATGGCCTGCTGCTGGGTGCCGACCATGGTGGAGGCCAGGAGCCCGAGCCCCAGGGTGTTGAGCAGGAAGAGCAGGGTGAGGCACATCAGGAGGAAGAGCGACCCTCGGAGCGGCACTCCGAAGACCGCCTGCGCCAGCATGACGATGACGAGGCTGTCCAGCATCCCGATGATCGCGAAGGGCGTGAGCTTGCCGAGGATGAGCTGCCAAGGCCGCAGGGGAGTCACGCTGATCTGCTCGAGGGTGCCGATCTCCTTCTCCCGGACCACCGCCATCGAGGGCAGCATCATGGTGACTAGCATCAGCACCATGGCGAGCACGGCGGGGACGTAGAACCATCGCGTCTTGAGGTCGGGGTTGTAGAAGATGCGGGGTATCAGTTCGATCCTCCCCACCACGGGAGGCCGGACGGGCGGGGAACCGGTCCGCCGCGCTTCTTCCGCGCGGCGGCGGTTCGAGGCGTCGAGCCGCGTCTGCTGCAGCGTTCCCCCCATCTCCGCGATGATCCGCGAGGCGTAGCCGAGGCCCACCACCGCGGAATTGGCGTCGGTGCCGTCCGCGAGGACCTGGAGGTTTGGAGAGCGATGGGCGGCGAGGTCGTTGCCGTACCCTTCGGGGATGATGAGGACGACCTGGGCCCGGCCCTCGACGAGCCACGGCTCGGCCTGGTCGGCGGTTTCGACCGACCCCTTGATCTCGAAGTAGCCCGAGGCGTCGAAGCGCTCGATCAGCGCGCGGCTTGCGACGCTGTGATCGCGATCGACGACCAGCAGGGGCACGTGGGTGACATCGAGATTCGCCGCATAGCCGAGGGCGAGGAGTTGAGCGAGGGGCCCGATGATCAGGGCGGGGATGATCTTCCGGTCCTGCCGGAGCTGCAGGAACTCCTTGACGATCATCTGAAGCAGCGCGCCCATGTCAGCTCTCCCGCCGGCGAAGCCGCGTGTAGGCCATGGTGAGGACCACGGACGCGTAGAGGACGAGGAACGCGACGTCTCTCCAGTAGGGCGCCAGGCCCGCGCCCTTCAGGATGATGCCGCGGACGATGACCAGAAAGTACCGCGCGGGCACCGCGTAGGTCAGGGCCTGGATGGGAGCGGGCATGGACCGGATCGGGAAGATGAAGCCGGAGAGGAAAATGGCGGGGAGCATGGAGGTCACGAGGCCGATCTGGAAGGCGAGAGCCTGGGTCTCGGCGATGCTCGAGACCATGAGGCCCCAGGCGAGCGCGCCCACGAGGTAGATGAGGGTGGCCACGAAAAGATCCAGGTAGGGCCCGCGGACCACCACGCCGAAGAGCACGCGCGCGGCCATGAGGATGATGACGGTGGCGATCAGGGAGATCGCGAGATAGGGGAGCGTCTTCCCGATCAGCAGTTCGCCCGGGGTCAGCGAGGTGACCCGGAGCTGCTCCATGGTGCCCCGTTCCTTCTCGCGCACCACGGAGAGCGCGGTCGAAAGGACGGCGGTGAGCATCAGGATGAACCCGATGAGTCCGGGGACGAGGAACTGTGTGGTCTTGAGCTCGGGGTTGTAGAAGACCCGCGGCTCGTATCCCACGGGGATCACCTCGATGCCCGAATGCTCGGCATAGCGGCGCAGGTTTACGTCGGCCGCGAGGGAGCTTGCGTAACTCAGGACCGTGGTCGCGGTGTTGGCGTCGGCCCCGTCGAGCAGCAGCTGCACGGCGGCCGTGCCTCCCTCGGCGAGGCTGCGGGCGAAGCCCTCGGGGATGGCGAGAACGGCCTTCGCCACCCGGGTCTCCGTGACGAGATCCACGTCGTCGCCCGCGCCCACCTCCGCGACCTGGTCGAAGTAGGTGGAGTTCACGAAGGCGGCCACGAGACTCCGGGACTCTTCGGACTTGTCGAGATCGCGCACGGCGAGGCGCACGTGCCGCACGTCGAAGTTGATGGCGTACCCGTACATCAGCAGCATGATGGTGGGCAGGCCGAGGAGCATGGCGAGGCTCAGGGGATCGCGCGATGTCTGGCGCGATTCCTTCCTGGCCATGGCCCAGATCTTCCGCAGGTTCATGCCACCACTCCCCGCGCCGTCCGCGCCGCCTCTTCGGCCTCGATGCAGTGGATGAAGACGTCCTCGAGCGAAGGCACGATGCGTTCGATGGACGCGGCCGGGAAGCCGGCGCGGCGCAGCGCCTCTCCGGTTCTCTGCCTTCCCTGTTCCTCTTCCGTGACCACCACGTGGAGGCGGGTGCCGAACACCGAGGCCTCGAGGACGCCGGGCACGTTCTCGAGGGCGAGTTGCGCGTCGAGCGGCTGGGGACAGGCCACCTCGAGCATGACGCGGCCGGCGAAGACTTCCTTGAGCTGCGCCACCGATCCGTGGGCCACGAGGCGGCCCGCGTGCATCAGGGCGATGCGATCGCATCGCTCCGCTTCGTCGAGGTAGTGGGTGGTGACGATGAGGGTGATCCCCTCGCCCGCCATCTGATCGATCAGGGCCCAGAAGCGCCGCCGTGAAATGGGATCGACCCCGCCCGTCGGTTCGTCGAGGAACACCACCCGGGGTCCGTGCAGAACCGCACAGGCGAGAGCGAGGCGCTGTTTCCACCCGCCGGGCAGCGACTGGGTGAGCAGATCCTCCTTGCCTTCGAGGCCCGCGGTGGCGACCGCCCAGCCTTCGCGCTCGCGCATGGCGGCGCCAGTGAGGCCGTACACGCCCCCGAAGAAGCGCAGGTTCTGGATCACCGTCAGGTCGTCGTAGAGGCTGAAGCGCTGAGTCATGTAGCCGATGCGTCGCTTGAGCGATTCGGGGTCCTTCGCGACGTCGATGCCGAGGACGCGCGCCTTCCCGGATGTGGGGGCGAGAAGGCCGCACAGAACGCGGATGGCCGTGGTCTTCCCCGCGCCGTTGGACCCGAGGAGACCGAAGACCTCGCCCTGCCGCACGGAGAGCGAGAGATCGTCGATCGAGGTGAAGGCGCCGAACCGCTTCACCAGGTGATCGACCTCGATCACCACGGGCCGTCCCGCGGCCTCGGCGGACGAGAGGATCTCGGTCATCTCAGCGCCCGACCGCGCGGGTGAGATTCGCGAGCGCCACCTGGATCTGCGCGTCGTTCTGAGTGGCGTCGAGTTCGGCGCGCAGGAGGCGGGTCTCCGCGTCGAGGAGCTCGGAGGAGGACAGCACGCCTTCCTTGTAGCGATCGCTCGCCACGCGGACCGCGTCGCGCGCGGCTTCGATGCCGCGTTGGGCCACCGCCCTGCCGGCCAGAGCGGAATCGAGTTCGAGCCTGCGCGTCTCCACCTCCAGGCGGATCCGGGCCTCGAGGTCCTTGAGCTGCGAACGGAGGGCGTCCGCCTGGGCTTCGGCCTGGGCGGACGCTGCCGCCGTCTTTCCTCCATCGAGCACCTTCCAGTTCACGGCGAGTCCGATGCTCCACGTGTCGTTCCAGGTTCCGGTGAGAGGCAGGATGCGCGGGTTGGGATTGGCGAAGTCGTACCCTGCCTGCACGCCGACCTGGGGCCGCGAGGCCGACTGGGAGACGCGCACCGTCGCTTCCATCGCCCGGATGCGGGCGCGCAACGCTTCGAGCTCGGCCCGCCCGGAAGTCGCGCGCTTCACCAGGGCGTCGATTTCCCCCGGCGCGGAGGCGGTCGCGAGCGGCGCGGGGTCGAGATCCACGGGAGTGGACGGAGGAAGGTCCACCAGGCGCAGGAGGTTCGCGGCCGCCATGGCCGCGGCGTTTTCGGCCTGGACCCGCAGCAGCTGGGCGCGTTCGCGCTCCGCGGTGATGGCGAGCACCTCGTTGCTCGCCGAAAGACCGAGATCGAGGCGATTGCGCGCGTCCTTGAGGTGGGCCTCGTACGACGCGACCGCCTCGCCAAGAACGCGCGCGCTCTCGCGCGCGAGGAGCACGTTCACGTACGCGACGTGGGTTTCGGCCACGAGGTCGTTGTCGAAGGCGGCCCGATCGGAGATCGCGGCGCGCTCGTTCTCGCTCGCGGCCGCGACCTGGGCCTGGAGGCGGCCGCCGGTGTACACGGGCAGGCTCGCGCCCACGTGTGCGCGCCATTGGTTCGGCAGGTTCGGGAAGATGGTGCGCGGGGCGGCGCCCGGAAAGGCCAGGATCAACTCGGGCACATTCGAGTTTCGGGAGTAGGAGGCCGCGAGGTCGAGATCGGGGCGGCGGCCAGCGTTCGCGAGGCGAACGCCCTCCGAAGCGGCGCGGCCGATCGCGCCCAGGGACGTGAGTCGCGCGGAACTCGCGCGGGCGCGAGCGATGGCGTCATCGAGGGAGAGGCGGACCGGGGCGAGGGGGGGCGGCGCGGCGCTGTCTTCAGCGCGGACCCCGGCCGCCATCGCGGCGAGAAGAAGGTAGGTTGCGGTCGAGCGCTTCAAAGCGAGCCTCCGATCTGGGCCGCCTCGGCCTCGCGGGCCTGGATGCGGGCAATGAATACGTCTTCGAGTGAGTGCTGGATGGGCCGCGCGGAGAGGACATCGAGGCCCTGGGCGCGAAGGTCCGCCGCCATCCGTTCCGTCCAGGCGGCGGCCGCCGCTCCGTCGAGGCGGGGCAGCGTCACGTGCACGCGCTCGCCGAAGGCCTCGACATCCTTGACCTCGGCGTGACCGGCGATGATCTCGATGGCCTTTCGCTTGGGATGCGCCAGGATCTCCACCATCGATCCATCGGCCTGGGCGCGCACCGCGTCCGGCGTGCTGACGTTCAGGATGCGCGAGCGGTCCATCAGGGCGACGCGCTGGCAGCGCTCGGCCTCATCCAGGTAGGGCGTGGTCACGAGGAGGGTCAGGCCCTCGCGCTGCAGCCTCGCGAGGATCTTCCAGAAGTCCCGGCGCGACACGGGGTCGACGCCCGTGGTGGGCTCGTCAAGGACGAGGAGCTGCGGCGTGTGGATGAGAGTGCAGGCGAGCGCCAGCTTCTGCTTCATGCCCCCGGAAAGGCGATCGGCGAGGCGGCCGCGGAAAGGAGTCATGCGAAGCATGTCGAGAAGCTCCTCGCCGCGCGCCCGGGCGTTTCGCACGCCGTGGATGTCCGCGAAGAACGCCACGTTCTCGTCCACCGTGAGGTCGCCGTACAGCGAGAACCGCTGCGAGAGGTAGCCGATGCGTTTCGACAGCTCGTCGGTCTCCTTCCAGGGGTCGAGGCCGCACGTCCGCACCCGGCCGCCGTGAGGCGCGAGCAGGCCGAGGATTACGCGCAGCGTCGTGGTCTTTCCCGCGCCGTCCGGGCCGATGAGTCCGAACATCTCGCCCTGTCCCACCGTGAAAGACACGTCGTTTGCCGCCACGAGGTCGCCGTAGCGCCGCACGAGGCCGCTCACCTCGACGACCGGCGCGCCGGCTTGCGGGGCGTTCAAGGCGTCGCTCACTTCGACGGCTCCACGGGCACGAATGTCGCCTCGGCGGGCATGCCCGGCTTGAAGAAGCCATCGGCGTTGTCGAGGCCGACCTTCACGCGGTACACGAGCTTGATGCGCTCGTCCCGGGTCTGCACGTTCTTGGGCGTGAACTCGGCCTTCGACGCGATGTAGGTGAGCCGGCCCTTGCGGGTCTGGCCTCCGTCGGTGCGCACGGTCGCTTCCTGGCCGATGCGGATGCGGGCGAGGTCCACGTCGGTCACGTAAACGGTGAGCCAGGCGTCGCTCAGCCGGGTGATCACGCAGATGGGCGAGCCCGCCTGCAACAGTTCGCCCGGCTCCGCCACGCGCGAAGTGAGAACACCCTCGGTGGGGCTCGTCAGGGTCGCGTCGTTCTTCTGCTGGGTCAGGGTGGCGATGCGGGCGTCGATGGAGGCGACCCGCGCCCGCGCGGCATCGATCTCCTCGGGCCGCGAACCGGAGCGAAGGCGGGCGAGGGTCTGCTTCTGCGCGCCGAGTCTTGCCTCCAGGATGCTGCGCCTCGTCTTCGCGTCGTCGCGGGCCTTGGTGGTGCCCGAGTTGCGGTCGAGCAGACCCTGCATGCGGTCGAGGTCGAGCTGCGCTCCCGCGATGTCGGCCTCGGTGGCGCGGATCTGCGCCTCCATCTCCGCGATGTCCTCCTTGCGAGCACCCGCGATGCGCAAGCGGAGGTCGGCTTCGGCCTGCGCCCGGTCGGCGCTCGCCTGGCGGATCAGGATCTCGATGTCCGTGGTGTCGAGGCGCGCGAGGAGGGCGCCTGCCTTCACGGCGTCGCCTTCACTGAGCGGCGCTTCGACCAGCCGTCCGGCCACCTTCGCCGAGATGTGCACGTCGGTGGCCTCGACATGCCCGGCGGCGACGATGTCTGTGCTGCTGGCCTGTGCTTTGCAGCCGGCGGCTCCGGCGACGGCAAGGGTCAGGAGGGCGAGGGTGCGTTTCATGGGCGTTCCTTTGGACTTAAGACCTTGGTGAGCTGAGGACGGGGCTCGCGGGCGCCAGCGAGCGGTCGAGGGAAACGAGCAGGTGGTTCAGCATCGCTTCGTTGCTGGGGGGGATCACTCCGGGCATTTCCCGGGGGAGCACTCGCTCGCGAAAAGAGTCCCCGACGTGATGAACCATCAGGGGGGCGAGCACGCTCATGTGGAGAAGGAGCGGATCGACCTCCCGGAATTCGCCTGCCTGCACGCCTTCGCGAATCGTCTCCGCCACGAACGAGACGATGACGAAGAGAGTGCGCGAGGCCTCGGCGTCGATGCTCTTCCCCCCGGCGAGGATCTCGCGCAGCATGATGTGAGGTAGGGCGCGCGTGGACGTGAAATGGGCGGCGACGCGGGTGTACAGGGCCCGGAGCTTCTCGCGGGGTGGGGCGTCGCTCGCTTTGAGCCGCGCGATCTCCTTCAGAACGTCCCCAAAGAGCCTAAGCAGGACGGCCCGGTAGAGGTCCTGCTTGGAGCCGAAATGGTAATAGATCATGGCCTTGTTGGCCTTCGCCCTACGCGCGATCTCGTCCACGCGTGCTCCACTAAAGCCAGACTCCATAAAGACTTCAGTCGCAGAATCGAGGATGGATTCGCGGCTCGAACCGACCTCTTCCATACCTGCGGAGTGTTGACTAACCATTTGGTTTAACCAAAAGGTTAGCTAATTCTGCGCGAGAGAGTCAAGACATTTTTCCGATGCCCTCCTCAGTCGGCCTTTTGGGCCGGTGTTCGATCCCAGCGATGGGCTCGCAGTATCCTCATGAGTGTCGGATCGAGCGCCCCTGCTCGTTCCGCGCCGAGGTTCCCTCGCACGCTCGTCACGCGGCGCATTCCTGGAATCACCGTGGTGACGTCGGGATTCGAGATGACGAACCGGAGCGCCATCTCCGGAAGACTCATGCCCGCAGGGACGGCACGCTCGAGTCTCTCGATGCGATCCATGGTCGCCGCGGTGTTTTCGGGATTGAAGTACGAACGCCGGAAGTCGCCTTCCGGAAAGACCCGGTCCCGGGTGAGCTGGCCGGCGAGCGAGCCCTCATCGAACGGCACCCTTGCGATGATCGCGACACCCCTCTCGCGGCACACGGGGAACAGTTCGTCCTCCGGCGACTGGTCGAAGATGTTGTAGACGACCTGGACGGCGTCCACGAACCCCGTGCGGATGGCGGCGAGGCCGTTCCAGGGCTCCCATCGGTTCAGACTGATGCCGATCGCGCCGACCAGGCCGTCGCGCTTCAGCCCGGTCACGGCGTTCTGCCATCGCTCATCACCGGCCCACGCGTCCTGCCAGACGTGGAACTGCATGAGATCGACGCGCGGGAGACCAAGGTTCGTGAGCGTCCGCTCGGTGTACTCGCGAATGTGATCAGCGGGGAAGCACTCTTCGAGGGTCGCGCGCGCCGGAGCGGGCCACACGCGGTTCTTCGGGGGAATCTTGCTGGCCGTGAAGAGCCGCTCGCCGCGGCGGCGGACGAGATTCCCGAGGACGCGCTCGCTCTTCCCGTCTCCGTAGGCAAACGCGGTGTCGAAGAACGTGACTCCGGAAGCCGCGGCTTCGTCGAGGGCCCGCTCGACCTCCGCATAGTCGGTGTCCTTCCATCCCGCGAGTCCCCACATCCCGTAGCCGAGCACGCTCACCGGCGTTCCGAGGCGCGCGGCGGTCCTGAGTTCCATGGTGTTCTCCTTGCCAGTCCGAAGCTCAGGAACGACGTTATGTCAGGGAGGGCCCCGATGGACCGCCGGAATTCGTGGGAAACTTCGTCCCAGAGACAACGAGCATGAGCCACCCTTCTATCGTCCTGATGACCGGCACGGAAGCCGGCGCGACCCTGGTCCTCGACGAAGTCCTCAACAACTTCGCCATCGGCTCCGACGAGGGATGCAATCTCGTTTGCACGGGTGTGTCGGTCTCGCCGATGCACGCCTCCGTTTTCCTGGACGACGAGGGTGTCGTCACCGTCTCCGACACCAACAGCGCCATGGGGGTCTTCGTGAACGGCGCGCGCGTCATGGAGCAGGCGCTCTCCGATGGGGACGAGATTTCCCTGGGCCCTCCCGGAGAACCGGGGAGCGACAGCCTTCGGTTCGCCGCCCATGGCAATGACGCACCTCTTGTCGACTTGTCAGGTGCGGAAGACGCGCCTCCCTCCGGCCTCGGCGGCCTCGAGGGTCTCGATGCGGCTCCGATAGAGGAGCCGCTGTTCACATCCGAACTGACCCGACCCGATTTCTCTGCGCCCGTGCCGCCGGCTTTCGAGGAGGCGTCCTCCATGGAGCCCCTCGCTCCCCTCGATCCACTTCCCGACGCCGGGACCTCTCCGGTGGACGAGTTCCCGCCGCTGGAGCCGCTCGGAAGTTCCGAGCCCGAACCCCTTCCCCTTCCCGACTTCATCCCGACTCCCGAGCCCGAGCCTGAGCCAATGCCAGAGTTCGCGCCCCTGCCGCCTTCGCCCCCCGCCCCGGCGCCGAGACCGTCCGCTCCGAAGCCCCCGGCTCCGAAGGCCCCCGCTCCGAGGGCCTCGGCGCCGAAGGTCTCTCCCGCCACCGCCGCCCGCACCACCGGCCCCATCGGCGCCCCACGGAAGGCCGGTTCCGATGACGCCGATCCGCTGGCCGGGCTCGCCGAATCCCTGGGCGGCAGCTCCGGAGGAGAGCGATTCCAGCCCCCGCCCGTCGCGGCGCCGGCCTCCGCTCCAGCGGGTCCCGCGAAGAAGAAGTCGGGGACCCCAACCAAGGTCATGGCTCTGCGCGTCGGGATCATCGCCGTGGTGCTCGTGTCCCTCGCCGCCTTTGGCCTGCACCGCTATTCGGACTCGATCGTGGTGCCGGTGATCGACAAGTACCTGCCCGATCCGGCCGAGCCCGGACAGACCGTCACCATCAACGGATCCGGTTTCGGGGAGGGCACGGATCCCGCGGCGTTCAAGGTCACCCTCGGCGACGCCCCCGTGCAGGTCCTCGACGGCAGCGCGACCCGCCTCAACATCATGGTCCCCGAGAGCCTCGGCGCCGCCGGCTCACAGACGCTCTCGCTCAAGGTCACGGCCCAGGGCACCACCTCCACCGGCCGCCTCCTCAAGATCGCGGTCACCCCCAGGATCGCGAGCCTCACGCCTCGCGTCGCGCTTTCGGGCGACGAAGTCACGATCGCCGGCAAGTGGCTCGGGAATGCGAAGACGAAGCCGCGGGTCACCGTGGCCGGCAACGAGGCCGAGATACTCGACGCCTCGCCGACGGGCATCCGCGTCAGGGTTCCCCAGGTCGCGGCCACCGAGGGGCAGAAGGTCTCGGTGCGCGTCGCGGTTGGGTCCGACATCGGCAAGGAATTCCCTCTGAACTACGGCCGGCTTCCCTTCGCGGAATCCGTATCCCCCGCACGGGTTCAACCCGGCGAACTCATCACCATTGCCGGCCTCGGACTCACCGGGCCCGACCTCTCGGTCAGGATCTCCGGGCGGAGCGCGGTCATCATTGCCGCGAGCGACACCGAGATCAAGGCCTCCGTCCCGGGCCTGCGCCTCTCCGAGAGCGCCGGCCGCCGCGAACTCGTGGTTCAGGCCAACGAGAAGTCGTCCATCGCGCTGCCCCTGGAGATCCTCCGGGAATCCTCGGCCCTCTACTCGCCGAGGTTCTTCGCCGAAGGCCTGGAGGGGGGGCGCGTCGCCGTGGCTTGCGACCTGGGCCCGGTGATGGTTCTCGGAAGCGACGCCGCGTCGCACCGCAGAGCGCACGAGGCCGCGCAAAAGCTCAACGCGCTCATCGGTCAGGCCCGCACCGCCCGCGTTCAATTCTCGGCGAGCGATGTATCCATCGCCGGTCCCGGCGGGCCCGTGCTCGCGCTCACCGCGGCGGACGGCTCGGGCAACCCGCGAGCCCTCGCTCCCGTGTGGGCGGCCGTGCTGACCGACATGTTCGACCTCTTCTTCCAGGGACGGCGTCCCGGCCGCACGGTCGAGCTGTCGCCGGAGGGTCGGGTCTTCGTGGACATCTTCGCGGCGGCCCGAAGGCGGTCGGCCGAAGCCGGTGTGGGGACTTCCGTCCTGTCCTCGCCCGACCCGTCCTGGTCGCGGGCGCTCGCCTCGCTCGCGTCCGCACCACCGCTCGGCGGCGGCCAGGCGCTGGCCCTCCTCGACGGCTACTGGTCGGGGCTCATCGAAGTGCCGGGCGCCATCCAGCCGCGCAAGATCGAGATCAGCCTGACCGCCACCCCGTCGGGTCTCGTCGGGCAGAGGACCTCCCGGCAAGGCCGGCTGTCCTCCGATGTCTCGCTCGAAGGCCTTCGGTACGCGCGGCGCGAACTGCGCTTCTCGTTCGTGGATGGCGGCGAGAACCTGAGCTATGTGGGCCTGCTCGACGGCGACGAGATCGACGGCAACGTGACGAAAGCGTCCGGGGCCAAAGTGGGCCGGTTGAAGTTCAAGCTCACGCGTTAGTCGCATTGAATGGGCCCGCGGGCCCAAACGAGGTGTCTCCCTTGAAACGAGTACGAACCGGGCTCGAAGAACTGCTGGCGCGGTCCTCGCGGATCCGCGGCGCGCGCGTGGGGCTGATCGCGAACCCCACCGCGGTGACTCCCGATCTCGCCCACGCCGCCCTGCATCTCAAGAGCCTCAAGGGCTCGAAGCTCGTGGCGCTTTTCGGCCCGGAGCACGGCGTCTTCGCGAACGCTCAGGACCTCGAGGAGGTGGGCGACCTCAAGGACCCGAAGACGGGCCTCAAGGTCTTCAGCCTGTACGGCAAGACCCGCATACCGACCGCGAAGATGCTGGCCGGGATCGACACGCTGGTCTTCGACATCCAGGACGTGGGCTCGCGCTACTACACCTTCATCTACACCATGCTCCACGCCATGCAGGCCTGCGCCGCTTACGGCGTGCGCCTCATCGTGCTCGACCGGCCGAACCCCATCGGCGGCACGGGCGTCCAGGGAAACGTACTCGATCCGCGCTTCCTGTCCTTCGTGGGGATGCACCCGCTCGCGGTGCGCCACGGCATGACCGTAGGCGAACTGGCTCTGATGTTCGCGGACGAACTCGACCTCGCTCTCGACATGGAGATCGTTCCGATGAAGAACTATCGGCGCGCCATGGACTACGAGGACACCGGTCTTCCCTGGGTTCTGCCCTCGCCCAACATGCCGACCGTCGACACCGCGTACGTCTATCCCGGCGGCTGTCTGATCGAGGGCACGAATCTCTCCGAAGGGCGCGGCACCACGCGGCCGTTTCACCTCCTCGGCGCGCCCTGGCTCGACCCCTGGAAGCTCGCGGACGACCTCGGCCGCGCGGACCTTGACGGTCTCGGCTTCCGTCCCTGCTACTTCACGCCGACCTTCCAGAAGCACGCGGGGCAGCTGTGCGGCGGCGTCGAGGTTCACATCACGGATCGACACAAGGTCGACGCCTTCTATGCCTATCTCGTCATCATCGAGAAGGCGCGCGCGCAGAACAAGACTAGGTTCGCGTGGCGGAAGCCGCCCTACGAATACGAGTTCATCAAGCCGCCCATCGACATCCTGTGCGGCACGTCGGACGTGCGCGAAGCGATCGAGGCCGGCCGTCCGGTGCGCCGCTTCAAGGAGCAGTTCGAGTCGGAGGCGAAAGCCTTCGAAGTGGTCCGCGAGCCGTACCTGATGTACGCCTAGCGTGCCGCCCTACTGATCCTCCGCCTGACACGCCTCCGCGGGCGGCGAGGATCCGGGGATCGTGGTCACGAAGACCGCGGCGAGGATGAGCGCGCCGCCGAACACGGTCTGGCGGGAGATGGATTCCGAGAAGAACAGGCGTCCGAAGATCACCGCGACCAGCGGATTCACGTACGCGTAGGTGCCGACGACGTGGGAGGGGAGAGTGTGTCGCGTGAACGCGAACGCGGTGAACCCGATGATCGACCCGAACACCGCGAGGAAGAGGATGCCGCCCCACGCCGTCCAGGGTGCTCGCGCCACGCGGCCCCACTCCTCCCGATACACGACCGACTGGAGGAGCAGGAAGAGGCCGCCCGACGTCATCTCGAGCCCGGAGGCCATGACCAGCGGCAGTCTTTCCTTCAGGGATTTCGCCTTGATGTAGCCGATGGTCCAGCAGATCGAGGCGGTCTGCACCGCGACGAGGGCGAGGATGGGCGTGCCTGCTCCCGCGAAGGAAACGTCCCCCTTGGCGGACGCGATGAGGAAGACACCCAGGAGTCCCACCGCCACTCCGGACACCACGGGCAGGCGAAGCGACGCTCCGCGGCTCAGGAGCGCCTCGGCGAGAGTGAGCCACAAGGGGAAGGTCGCGACGAGAAGTGCAGTGATGCCGCTCGGGATGCTCTTCTGGGCCCACATGATGAGACCGTTGCCGATGCCCATCAGGAGGATTCCCACGATGGCGGCGTTCCGCCATTGTTCGCGCGTGGGCCGCGTCCACCTTCCGCTCACCGCGGTGAACAGGAGCAGCGCTCCCCCCGCGAGCAGGAACCGGATGGCCGCGGCCACGAAGGGCGGCATGTGCGCCACCACGAGCCTGATCCCGACGTAGGTCGATCCCCAGACGATGTAGACGACGCCCAGGGCGATGAAGGCGAGGGTTCGGTCTCGGGACGTGGATGACGCGTGGTTCAAGGCGAAGCCTGTCACTTTATTCCAGCCTCCCCGTCGGGACCGCTTAAACTTGGCCTTCGCCGAGCCGGTGCATCGCCGCTCGAGCCCTTTGGAGGTCGTTGGATCACCCTTGGCTATGTCAAAAAAGAACGTGCGCGCGAAATCGCCTCAGCCTTCTCTCTTCGATGCGACCGCGAGCGAGCCCGAGCCTGCGGCCGCGCCTGTGAAGGCGGCCGCGCTGCCGGTCGCCCCCGAGGCCCCGGAAGATGACGCGGAGGAGCTGGCCGCGGCCGAGCCCGTGCGCAAGGCGCCCACGCGCCGCGCCACCGCCGAAAGCCTCGCCGAGAAGCAGCGCGAGATCTCGGTCTCCGAGTTCTTCGTCAAGAACCGCCACCTCCTCGGCTTCGACAACAAGCAGAAGGCGCTCCTGACCGCGGTGCGCGAGTGCGTCGACAACTCCCTCGACGCCTGCGAGGAAGCGGGCATCCTGCCCGAACTGCGCATCGAGATCCGCGAACTGGCGGAAGAGCGCTTCCGCATCGCGGTGGAGGACAACGGCCCCGGCATCGTGAAGGCGCAGATCCCGAAGATCTTCGGCAAGCTTCTGTACGGTTCGAAGTTCCATCGCCTGAAGCAGCAGCGCGGTCAGCAGGGTATCGGAGTCTCGGCGGCCGGGATGTACGGACAGCTCACCACCGGCAAGCCCGTCACCATCGTGTCGCGCACGTCCCCTCAGGCGGCGCCCCACCTGTTCGAGGTCACGGTCGACACCCGCAAGAACCAGCCCCTCGTCCTGAAGGAAGAGAAGACGGAGTGGGAGAAGGCCCACGGGACGCGGGTCGAGATCGAGATGGAGGCGAGCTACAAGAAGGGCCGACGCAGCGTCGACGACTACGTGGAGCAGACGGCGCTCTCGAATCCGCATTGCCGCGTCCTCTACTCGCCCCCCGGGCAGGAGACCATCACCTACGAGCGCGCGGTGCACGAGCTTCCCGAGGAGGCGAAGGAGATCAAGCCGCACCCGTACGGCGTCGAACTCGGCCGCCTGATGCGAATGTTCCAGGATTCGCAGGACCGTCACATCTCGACCGCGCTCAAGAACGACTTCTCGCGGCTCACCCCCAAGGTGGTCGACGACATCCTGAAGATCGCGGGCGTTTCGCCCAAGGCGCGACCGCGCGATCTCGACACGCCGGCGATCGAGCGCGTGCACAAGGCCTTCACCAAGGTGAAGATCATGGCGCCGCCGACCAATTGCCTTTCGCCCGTGGGTGAAGAGGCTTTGCTCAAGGGTCTGCGGCTGCGCTTCAAGGCCGATTACTACGACGCGGTCACTCGTCCGCCCGCGGTGTACCGCGGGAACCCCTTCCAGGTGGAGGTGGCTCTCGCGCACGGCGGGTCGCTGCCCGCGGAGGAGCTGATCGAAGTCTTCCGCTTCGCGAACCGCGTGCCCCTGCAGTACCAGGCGTCCGCTTGCGCGGTCACCAAGGCGGTGCTGAGCGTCGACTGGCGCAGCTACGGGATGCAGATGTCGAAGGGAGCTCTGCCCACGGGCCCGATGGTGCTGATGCTGCACATCGCGTCGGTGTGGGTGCCCTTTACGTCCGAGTCGAAGGAAGCGATCGCGCACTATCCGGAGATCGTGAAGGAGCTGCGTCTCGCTCTCATGGAAGTGGGCCGCCGTCTGGGCCTTCACATACGCCGCGGCAAGCGCGAAGCGGCGGAAGCGAAGAAGCGCGGCTACATCGACAAGTTCATCCCGCACATCGGCATCGCGCTCAAGGAAATCCTGAACCTCAAAGACAAGGAAACCGACCGCGTGGTCGCGAACCTGAAGACCGTCCTCGAACGCAGCCGCGAAAACATGGTCTGACCCCACTACCAGGGTCGCGCAGCGATCCGTACCACCTCACGTCATTGCGAGGAGCCACTCCGTTGGTACGGCGACGAAGCAACCCCCACTACCAATCCTGCTCGCCAAGCATCTCGCGAACCCCGGCCTCCAGAGCCCCGGCACTGCCTGCGAGCCTCTCGCTGGCCTGAGCCAGATTCCATACCCCCAACCTGCTAGAGCGTTATCCGATACCTCAGGCACGGCGTGCCGCCGAGCGAGGCTGGCTTGATGAACTCCTCCACCAGCTCGCCGCCGTTCGCTTCGATGACCCGTCGCGACGGACGGTTGTCGGGGTCCGTGGTGATCTCGACATAGCGCAGGCCCTCCGCCCTCGCCTCGGGAAGCAGGAGGCGCAGGGCCTGCGTCGCGTATCCGAGGCGCTGCTTCCAGGGCACGACCTTGTAGCCGATGTGGCCGAGGCAGGTCGGGGGAAGGGCCTCGGTGCCGGGCTGCCAGCGGAAGCCGATGAGGCCGCAGAATTCGCCGTCCCAGATCCAGCGGTGATAGCCGGGCAGGCGCGGGGCGCTGGACCCGTCGGCGAGGGCGATGGGGCCGCCCTTCGCTTCGCGATCCACCAGGCTCGCCACGAAACCCGCGGCGTCCTTCGAGATCGCCTCGAGGTGCTCGCGCGTCGCGTCGTCGCCGCGGACGTTGTCGGGGGACCAGTCTCGCTTCAGTGCGTCGACGTAGCCCGGAAGAGTTTCGAGGGACGGCCAGACCAGCTCCATCGTCGTTCGCGGCCTAGGGTCTCCAGCTGAGAGTGAAGATGTAACCGAGGTTGTGCTCCGAGCGGACGTTGTACGTCGGCGCGATTCGAACCGCGCCCGCGGGCAGGGTGGCGCTGGTGACGCCGATGGCCACGATGTGCGCGCCATCGCGAACCTGCCCGGCGGCGGCGCCGAGCCCCACGCGAGCGAGGAACGCGTTGCGGTCGGCCGGGGTGACGTTCGAAAGGTCGATGGCGCCGGCCAGGGGGTTCGCCCGCAGTTCGCCCGAGGGCAGAGCGCGGAAGTGGGAGAGGAGAGCCGCCGAAGCCACGAAAGCGCCGAACGACTTGTGAATTCCCACGATGAGGTCGACCGGCGTGATGGAGTCCACGCGTTCCTCGCCCACGAACTCCTTCGTCGTCCGGACCTCGAGGGCCGCGGCCATCGAACCCGCGAAGGGCCGCACCCAGGCGAGGCCCGCATCGAGCCGGTTGCCGATCGGAGGATTGGTTTCGGCAGCCGTCACCGTGTTCCCGGAGACCGCGAACGAACGGTCGGGCCATGAGCCCTTGCCCGCGATGGTGAAGGCGGCGCGCCCGTGGACCTTGCCTCCGAGAAAGTCGCTCGATCCGAGAACGGCAAAAGCGCCGTCGGGGCGCCCCGAGTTCGCTCCCGAACGCAGCGCGTTGAGGCTGCCCGCCATCGGGATGGCGATCGACGCGGAGACGCCCAGGGCGAGACCGTCGCGGCGCAGGGTGCGTGTCACGCCGAGGGTGGCGAGGCCCGGGATGAAGGAATCGAAGCGCGCGTCGCCGCGCTTGTCGAGATAGGGATGTTCGCCCGAGAAAGCGCTCGGGATCATCCGCGACGGTCCGAGAAAGATCAGGTCGC
Organism: Vicinamibacteria bacterium; assembly: GCA_019694155.1. Classification (GTDB taxonomy): domain Bacteria; phylum Acidobacteriota; class Vicinamibacteria; order Fen-336; family JAGNNV01; genus JAGNNV01. The sequence goes on from JAIBCN010000246.1 coordinate 19,766, forward strand.
GCGGGGAAGAGGGGATGGCCGGGGCCTCGGGAAGCGCGACCACACGGCTGACGATCACGCCGCCGAAGAACCCCGTCCGATCACCGGCCTGGTACTGGAACCTGAAGCCGGTGTCGAATACGTCGATGCCCCAGGGGTCGCGGTCGCGGTCGTCCACGTAGAACTCAGCGCCGAAGGCGCCGGGCTTTGCCGCAGACAGTGAAGGGAACGACAAAGGGCGGAATCTCTCATCCTCCGCCGCGGCCTTCCGCGCGGGCAGAACGGCCAGGGCCACGGTCGCGAGTGCCGCGGCCGCCCTCATTCGACGAATCTGTTTGATCAAGTCCAAAGTCCTTTCGCTCCGTCCGCGATGTACTGCACCGCGAGCGCAGCCAGAAGTATGCCGAGGATGCGGGTCACGACGTTGACGCCGGTGTGGCCGAGGAGGCGGAAGAGCCACTCGGCCGCGACCAGCGAGAGGTAGGCGATGAAGGAAACCAGGGCGATGCTCCCGTACACCGCGCCCTGGGCCGCGGGCTCGCCCGAGCCCGCGAGGATCATCACGCCGGCGAGCGCGCCCGGCCCCGCGAGGAGCGGAATGGCGAGAGGGAACACGCTGATGTCCGGCTTCTCCCGCGCCTCCGCCGCTTCTTCCTTGGTCTCCCGCTCGAGCTGGGCGAAGACCATGTCGGTCGCGATCTTGAACAGCAGCAGGCCGCCCGCCACCCGGAAGGCGTTGAGGGTGATGCCGAGGTGGTTCAGGAGGGCCGAGCCGAAAAGAGCGAAGACGAAGAGCACGGAGGCCGCGACGAGAACCGCCTTCCTCGCGATGGCGCCCCGCTCTTCCTTCGAGCGCGAGCCCGCGAGCCCCAGGAAGAGGACGGCGACGCCCACCGGATCGACGACCACGAAGAGCGTGAGGAAGCTCTGGAGGATCGTGTCGGGGAACATGGGTGGGATTATCGCTTTGTGCGCGGCGCAACCGGTTCTCGCCGCTCTTCGGTCAGAATACCGGGCCTTGCCGCCCATTCGCTCTGTCCTCATCGCCAACCGCGGCGAGATCGCCCTCCGGGTCATCAGGACCTGCCGGGCCATGGGCATCCGGACGGTCGCGGTCTATTCCGAAGCCGACGCGGAAGCCCTGCACGTCCGCGAGGCCGATGCCGCCCGGCTCATCGGCAAGGCGCCCTCCTCCGAGTCCTACCTGCGGATCGACCGGATCCTCGAAGCCGCGAAGGAAGCCTCGGTCGACGCCATTCATCCCGGCTACGGGTTCCTGAGCCAGAACGGCGACTTCGCCGACGCGTGTGCTTCCGCGGGCTTCACCTTCATCGGCCCGAAGGGCGACGTCCACCGCCTCATGGGAGACAAGAAGGCGGCGCGGCAGCAGGTCCAGAAATTCGCGGTGCCCGTGGTGCCCGGCTACGACGGCGAGGACCAGAGCGACGCGCGCCTCGCCGCGGAGGCTTCGCGGATCGGCTTTCCTCTGATGATCAAGCCCTCGCGCGGCGGCGGGGGCAAGGGCATGCACGTCACGAACAGCGCGGCCGAGTTCGAGGCCGTGCTTCCGCGCGCGCGCCGCGAATCGCTCTCCAGTTTCGGCAGCGATTTCCTGGTCCTCGAGCGCTTCGTCTCGAAGCCGCGGCACGTCGAGGTGCAGGTTCTCTTCGACCAGCACGGGAAGGGCGTGCACCTCTTCGAGCGCGAGTGCTCGGTGCAGCGACGGCACCAGAAGGTCCTCGAGGAAACTCCCTCGGTGGCCCTCGATGCCGACCTGCGCCAGCGGCTGTGCGCGGCCGGCGTGGCCGCGGCGGCGGCCGCCAACTACACGAACGCGGGCACCGTCGAATTCCTGCTCGACTCCTCGGGCGAGTTCTACTTCCTGGAGATGAACACGCGGCTGCAGGTGGAGCACCCGGTGACGGAGATGACGCTCGGGATCGACCTCGTGCGGCTGCAGATCGAGATCAGCGAGGGCAAGCCGCTCCCTTTCGAGCAATGGCAGTTGAACCCGCGCGGTCATGCGATCGAAGCGCGCCTGAACGCCGAGGACCCGCACCACCACGACGCGCCCTCGCCCGGCCGCATCCTCCACTTCGAGCCGCCTCACGGCCCGTTCGTCCGGTGCGACTCGGGCGTCGCCACCGGAAGCGTGGTGCCGGAGTACTACGACCCCATGATCGCGAAGATCATCGCGAGCGGCCCCACCCGAGACGCCGCGCGCGCCGCGCTCATCGAGGCGCTTCGCGACCTGGTGGTCCTCGGCATCGCCACCAACCGCGAGAAACTCATCCAGATACTCGAGAGCGAGCCCTTTCGCTCGGGCCGGATTCACACCGGCGTGCTCGATGAGATCGGCCCCCTGCCCGCGGAGGCGCCGCCCTCGGCCGAGGATCTGGCCCGGATCGTGGAAGCGCTCGAGGCCGCGCCGAGTGCGAACGGCGCCACGGCCGCGGTCGCGGAGACAGTCCCCGATCCCTGGGCCGCAACGAGTTCGTGGAGGCTCGCGTGAGAGTCAAGGTCGCGGGCCACGTCCACAACGTCGTTCGCAAGTCCGCCACTGAATTCGAGGTCGACGGCGTTCCGGTGTCCGCGGGTTCTGCCTCCGTGCACGCCACGCGGCACACCCGCGCGTTCGTGGCCCGCGAGGGCGACCGCGTGTTCGCGCAGGTGGGCGGTCGCAACTACCGGCTGACCGTGATGACCCGCGCGGCCGCGGAGGCCGCGGAGCACGCGCCCATGCAGGGCGAACTCGAGGCCCCCATGCCCGGGCGGGTGACCCGCGTCGCGGTGGCGGTGGGCGATGCGGTCAAGCGAGGCCAGGAACTGATCGTGGTCGAGGCCATGAAGATGGAGAACGCGCTGGTGGCGCCCACCGACGGCGTAGTCAGGAGCCTCGCGGTCAAGGTGGGGGACATGGTCGCCCCGGGCCCGGCCCTCGTGGTGATCGAGCCCGACCCGGAATCGGCGTCATGAAGCTCCCCGCCCGGGTCACGATCGTGGACGTAGGGCCGCGTGACGGCCTTCAGAACGAGTCGGCGGCGCTCACCGTCGAGGACCGGGTCGAGTTCTGCCGGGCCCTGATCGACGCCGGCCTCCCGGTGGTGGAGCCGGGAGCTTTCGTGTCGCCGAAGTGGGTGCCGCAGATGGCGGGCAGCGAGGAGGTCTTCAAGGCGCTGCCGAAAGACCGCGCCCGTCTCCCCATGCTGGTTCCGAACCGGCAGGGCTTCGACCGGGCGAAGGCCGCGGGAGTGTCCGCGATCGCCATCTTCACCGCCGCCTCCGACTCCTTCAACCGGAAGAACACCAACGCCAGCATCGACGAGTCGATCCGGCGCTTCGAGGAATTCACGGGCGAGGCGAAAGCGGGCGGGATGTGGGTGCGCGGTTACATCTCCACCTGCTTCGGCTGTCCCTACGAGGGCAAGGTCGTACCCGCGAAGGTGGCGGAAGTGACTCGACGGCTCATCGACCTGGGATGCGACGAGATCTCGCTCGGCGACACCATCGGCGTCGCGGTTCCCTCGCAGATGGACGAGGTGATCGAAGCGGTCGCACGCCACGTCGAACTCTCCCGGCTGGCCGTGCACCTGCACGACACGCGGGGCACGGCGCTCGCGAACGTCCTGCGCGCCCTCCAACTCGGAGTGTCGATCGTCGACAGCTCCGCGGGGGGCCTCGGGGGCTGCCCCTACGCGCCGGGAGCGTCCGGGAACCTCGCCACCGAGGACCTGCTCTACATGCTCCAAGGCATGGGCATCGAGACGGGCGTCGATCTCGCGAAGGTCGCCGCGGCATCCCGGCGCGTCGGGGAGCGGCTCGGCCGCGAACTGCCGAGCCGCTACCTCAGGGCGACGAAGCGGTAGGGAACGACCTGCGCCCCTAGGAGCTCGCCTTTGCCCGGGCCAGGGTCAGGCGCAGGCCGATGCCGGCCTGGCCGCCGCCGGCCTTGATGCTGATCTTCTGGCCGCTCACGTCGACGTCACCCGTGCCCTGGCTGAAGCGACCATGGGCCACCAGGGCCACGGACTTCGAAATCTCCCGGCCGATTTCCACGCCCACCACGAAGCCGATGGGCGAGACCTTCTTCTTGCTGGAACTCACGCCCCCGAACTTGACGGTGTCATAGGGGTATGTCTCTCCGAGGGTGATCCGGTCCGCGATGGTGGCATTCACGTTGAAGTAGGCGGGGCCGCCTTCGACGTTGATCCTCCACTTGCCCGACCCGGTCCGATACACCGCGGTCAGCGAGATGGCCGACTGCGAAAAGCCCATGTCCGTTTGCGCGCCGCTCACATTGCGCAACCGCGAGAAGAAGAACGGGTGCGGCACCTGGGCCTCGAACGTGCCCGTCGACTTTCGCGAGAAGACCTGGAAGCCCGCGCGAACTCCGAACGTCCGGCCCAGGTTGTACTGAAGGTCGAAAGCCCCGCCTGGCGCCGTGCCCACCTTGTACGAACTCCTGAGCGTCCCGTCTTCCGCGTAGTCCTTGATCGTCTGAGTGGCCCCGAAGGTCGTCGACCCCAGGGACTGGGAGAAGGCGAGGCCGGCCTCGATCTTGCTGTCCCCCGGCGCGGGGCTTCCCGTGATGGCGGAGATGCGATCCTGGGCCGAGGCCAGCGTCCCGGCAAGCACGAGCCCGAGGGCGAGAGTGGTCTGGAAATCAAGGTTCTTCATCAGTTCACCCCCACCGCGGTCCAGGCTTGCGTGACCGCGGCCTCCACGGCCGGGTTCGCGGGATAAAGCTCTCTCGCCGCCTGGATGGTGGCGATGCGGGCCGCGGCGAAATTGCTCGACGCGACCAGGAAGGATGTGAACGCCCGATAGAAGACGCGTTCGATCTGCTCGCGGTTCGCCGCGCCGACCCCGGTGACCCGGGCGCCCAGGCGGTGGGTGCCGCCCTCGATGGCGAGGTAGAAGGCGTTGTTCGCGATGCCGGAGTTGATGTGCACGCCGCCGTTGTCCTGGGTGCCCGTGTAGCGGATCGAATAGTGGTCGGGGTCGCCGAAGAGCGTGGGGCTCTGCATCGAGCGGATGCCGTTCAAGGGGAACGCCGTGGTGCCGGTGACGATGTCCTCGCCGTTCAGGTAATCGGCCTGCATGGTTCCGTTCCCCGCGGGCTGGAAGAAGAACTCGACGCCCGTGCCCATCATGTCGGAGAAGGCCTCGTTGAGGGCGCCGGATTCATTCAGGTAGATGAGGTTCGAAGTGAACCGCGTCACCCCGTGGGTCAGTTCGTGGCCGACGATGTCGATGGCGCCCGCGAAGTTCTTGTAGCGCTGGCCGCCCGCGGTGAAGTTGCTCGGAAGCCCCACGCCGTAGACCATCACCCCCGGATGCGAATAGAAGGCGTTGATGTAGTAGTCGAGGATGTCGTTCCCGTAGATCCCGAGGTTCTTGGTGAGATCGTCGACCTTCACCAGGTTCGTGAAGCTCGTTATCGGGGTGTCGTTGTTGTTGAGCCCCTTCCGCCCGAACCGCTTGAAGTAGTAGTCGTAGGTGTAGCCCGTGTAGACGTGGGCGTCCACGACGCCGCCGTCCGTCCAGTCATTGTCGGCGTCCGCCGCGTAGTCGCTCGTCGGGATGTTGTTCGGGAAGCCCGCCACGAGCAGGCGCTCGATCCGCAGGGGGTCGCCCTTCATGTCGAGGGTGGAGAGAGAAGGAGGGCGAAGAGGGTCTTTCGCCTGGTAGGTGCCGCTCGCGTTCGAGACGCTGATCTTCTTGGCGTCGCCGAGGACGCCCGTCCCTTTGCCCACCGCGGACTGCTTGTCGCGGTCGGTGTAATCGAGCCTGATGGCGCCCGTCTGGGCATCCACGAAGACCACGCGGACGTCGAATCCGGTCAGCACCTGTCCGCGCCAGGCGAGCGCGTAGGTGACGGACTCGCCTTCGGTGATGGGCAGGATCATGAGATCCACCTCGTCGGGGAAGATGCGGGCTCCCGGGTGGGACGCTTCGAGCGCCCGCCGCGCCGCCGCCTCGGAGAGCGCGGGCCGTGTTTCGAGATCGATGCCCTCATACAGGTTCCCGAAGACGGTGAGGGTCCCCGCCGCGTCGTCCTGGCGCACGATCTCGCCGCCCAACACGGGGACTCCCTTGTAGAGCTGCTCGAAGCGCGTGTGCGTTCGCCCCGCGAGCATGGTGTCGTCCACCCGGCTGCGCGTCCTCAGCTCGCCCCGTCCGGTCAGCGCGCCGATCTTCTGATCCCATTCGCTGATCGCGGCCCGGCTGGTCGCGGCGACCGCGCTCAGGCGCGGCCGCGGGTCCGTCGCCGGCCCCTGCATCATTCCCATTCCGAATACGGCGAGCCCAAAGCTCGCGCGCAACCCATTCGTCATTTCATGCCTCCCTTGTGGTCCGTCTCCTTCGGGAATGTACCCTGTTTGGTCGCGCAACGTCACCTCCCCCCGAAGGCCGGGCCAGTGCCTGCGCCCGGCCTCAGCCGCGGAGGGCGCCCTTCAGGATCTCGATGTCCGAATCGAAGGAGTCCGGCTTGAGGGGGCCGAAGGAGAAGCGGAAGAATTCGCGCAGCGAGGAATCGGCGCCTTTTCTCGCCATGTCGCAGTCCGTGCCCTTGAGGATGGCCGCGCCCTGCTTGAAGAGCCGCCGGTTCAGTTCCTCGGCGGCCAGGCCGCCGGGCAGCCGGCACCAGTGATAGAAGCCGCCCTTGCCCGTGAAGAGCTCGAGGCCGAGCTTCGCGAAGGCCTCGCCGTAACGCGCCCGCTGATCCCGGTAGAAGGCGGGCACCGCCTTCCGCGCGAGCGTCACCCGCTCTTCCTTCAGCAGTTCGAGCGCGTAGACCTGCGAGGGGTGCGACACGCCGCCCATGCCGAACGAGGAGAAGTTCCCGAGAATCTCGATGTTCTCTCTCGCGGCCACCACCCAGCCGATGCGGATGCCGGGAGCCTGCAGACCCTTGGTGCAAGCACCCACCACGAAGAGATTCGAGCGGTCGATGTCCTCCGCGTAGCGCAGAGCGCTCACCGGTTCGTCATGAAAGAGCTCATACGCTTCGTCGACAAGAAGGCCCGTCCCCTCCGAGGAAGCGGCCTTCACCAGCCGCTCGAGCTCCGCGCCGTGCCGGGTGACGCCCGTTGGGTTGCAGGGGTTGCTCAGCATGACGAGGTGCCGGCCCGCTTTCGCGGGCGCCAGGTAGTCCTCGGTGGGGGGCGTGAAGCGGTTTGCCACCGTGCTCGGGGTCATCGACCATGTCCGGCCCAGCCGCTCCAGCATGTCGAAGTAGGGTGTGTACTCGGTGGATGCGACGCGCACGGGGATATCGCGGTCGAGGAAGTAGAGGGTGGCCACGAGGGCCGGCCGCCCGCCCGCGAAGATCATCACGTTGTCCGCGGTGATGCGCGCGCCGTAGTGATTCCGGTAGTAGGCGGCCACCGCCTCGCGCAACGCGGGCAGACCCCAGGCCTTCGGGTACTTCAGATGATCCGGGGCCACGGTGATGGACGTCGGCATGGCCGGGCCGCCCGGAAGCTGATCGGTGCGGGGGAAACCCTGGCTCCACGGGTGCGTCCCCGGCTCGCCCATGGCCTTGCCGAACGCCGCGAGAAACGCGTAGAGGGTCTCGTAGATCCCCATGGGGGGCACGTACTTGAGGAAGGCCATAAAGATGAGCCGCGGATTGTAGACGAGGCCCCAGGCCGCGGGCACCGTTAAAGGCAATCGGAATTGCGACATTCACGAAGACGATTTCGTAGAATTGAGCGCTAGAAGCCCGCCAAATGACCTCCATGCCTTTTTCTGTGGTCTCCACCCGAAGCCATGCATGCTCCAATGGCGAGCGATGAACCAATCGAGGATCAAAGAAAAGGCTCATGACTGAAGCGGAACGTTTTGTCGACGAGACGGCCAAATGGCTCATGCCGGACCGCATCCACTGGTGCGACGGCTCGGAGGAGGAGGACGCCCGCCTCAAGTCCCAGATGCTGGCCGATGGCACGCTCATCAAACTGAACGACAAGGTGGTCCCGAACTCGTTCCTCCACCGCTCCCACCCTTCGGACGTCGCCCGCACCGAGCACCTCACCTATATCTGCTCCGAGAAGAAGGAAGACGCCGGTCCCACCAACAACTGGCTCTCGCCGAAGGAAGCGAAGGAAAAGGCCGATCCCCTCTTCCGCGGCGCCATGAAGGGCCGCACGATGTACGTGATCCCCTACGTCATGGGCCCGCTCGCCTCGCCCTTCTCGAAGGTAGGCATCGAGGTCACCGACTCGCCGTACGTCGTCGCCAACATGCGCATCATGACCCGCATGGGCAAGGCCGCCCTCGATCACCTGAACGGGAGCGCCGACTTCGTCCCCGGCGTGCACTCGGTGGGCGACCTCTCGCCCGACCGCCGCGCCATCATGCACTTCCCCGAGACCAAGACCATCTGGTCGGTGGGCTCGGGCTACGGCGGCAACGCGCTCCTCGGCAAGAAGTGCTTCGCGCTGCGCATCGCCTCCACCATGGCCCGCGACCAGGGCTGGATGGCCGAGCACATGCTCATCCTCGAGCTCACCCTGCCGTCCGGTGAGGTCCACTACATCACCGCGGCCTTCCCCTCGGCTTGCGGCAAGACCAACCTGGCCATGATCGTCTCGCCTCTCGAGGCGCAGGGCTACAAGGTCCGCACCATCGGCGACGACATCGCCTGGCTCCGTCCCGGCCCGGATGGGCGCCTGTGGGCCGTGAATCCCGAGGCTGGTTTCTTCGGCGTGGTGCCGGGCACCTCGTACGACACGAACCCCAACGCGATGAAGACCATCACCCACAACACGATCTTCACGAACGTGGCGGTGGACGGAAACGGCGTGCCGTGGTGGGAAGGGAAGGACAAGAATCCGCCCGCGGGCATGATCGACTGGCAGGGCAAGCCCTGGGACGGCACCGGCAAGGCCGCGCACCCCAACTCCCGCTTCACCGTGGCCGCGTCGCAGTGCCCGAGCATCAGCCCGAAGTTCGAAGACCCGATGGGCGTGCCCATCTCGGCCATGATCTTCGGCGGCCGTCGCGCGCGCCTCGCTCCCCTGGTGTTCGAGACCAACGACTGGATGCACGGCGTCTTCGCCGCGGCGACCATGGGCTCCGAGACCACCGCGGCCGCGACGGGCGCGGTCGGTGTGGTGCGTCGGGATCCCATGGCCATGCTGCCTTTCTGCGGCTACAACATGGCGGACTACTTCGGCCACTGGATGAAGATGGGCACACTCGTGAAGAACCCGCCGAAGATCTTCCACGTGAACTGGTTCCGTCAGAACGACGCGGGCAAGTTCATCTGGCCGGGCTTCGGCGAGAACCTCCGCCCGCTGCTGTGGATGCTCGACCGCGTGGCCGGCAAGGGCAAGGCGACCGAAACCCCGATCGGCATGGTGCCCACGAAAGACGCTCTGAACCTCGAGGGACTCAACATGCCGGCCGCGGATCTCGACGCAGTTCTCTCCGTCGACAAGGCCGACTGGAAAGCCGAGACCCCGGGCATCCGCGAGTTCTTCGCCAAGTTCGACGGCAAAGTACCGCAGCCCCTGGTGAAGGAACTGGACGCGCTGGAAAAGCGGCTCGGGTAGTCGAACCGCACCCACGGCTCCGCGCGCACGTGCTCGTGCGCGTGAGCCGCTGAGCCGATTGGCCCTCCCGCCCTCGCGGGCGCCGGACCTCCCACTACCAAGCGCATTGGACCTCTCGTCATTGCGAGGAGCCATTCCGTCTGCGTTGCGACGAAGCAACCCCGCGACCGCGAAGGTCCGTTGAAACCTCGCGAACAGCCCCCTCGCGTCCCCGCGCCCCCATCACGCACACCACGCCCGCCGCTTGGGACCCCATCCGGCCCCTTCCCGGGCTACGCTCGTTCCTCTCCCTTCGATTCCGAGGAACCGCCATGCCCGAATACCGAAGCGAGAGCCGTCTTCCCTCCCCTCCCCGCCTGCTCGATCGACTGCGCGACGCCGTGCTCGTCAGGCGCTACAGCCCGCGTACCTCCGATGCCTACGTCTTCTGGGCGAGGAAGTTCATCCTCTTCCATGGAAAGCGCCACCCGGACACGATGGGGGAGGCGGAGATCAAGGCCTTCCTCGCGTACCTCGCGGTCTCCAGGAATGTGTCGCCCTCCACGCAGAACCAGGCTCTGGCGGCGCTGCTCTTTCTCTATCGCCACGTCCTCGACCGGGATCTGCCTAATCCCGCCGACCTCGTCCGGGCCAAGCCACGCATCCGCGTACCCGTCGTGCTCTCCAGGGATGAGATCGCCAGGATCTTCAGCCACCTTCAAGGCCCGCCCCTGCTCGCAAGCATCCTGATGTACGGCTCCGGGCTGCGCCTGCTCGAGTGCCTCACTCTTCGGATCTGCGACCTCGACTTCGATCGGGGCGAGATCCTGGTTCGGCAAGGAAAAGGGAGCAAGGACCGCCGCACCCTCCTGCCCGAGCGAACCGCGGCCCTCCTTCGACCTCGCCTCGAGCAGCTCCGCGAGGAGCACGAGCGCAATCGCGCGACGGGCACCGCCGGCGTCTTCCTCCCCGAGGCCATCGACCGGACGTCTCCCGAGGCCGCAACCGAGTGGAGCTGGCAGTGGGTCTTTCCCGCGTCGCGGTGCCACGTTCCGGTCGCGGGCCCGAAGCGCCGGCACCATCTCCACGAGACCGTGGTTCAGCGCGCCTTCGCGCGTGCCGTGCTCCGCGCAGGCATCACTAAACACGCGACCTGCCACACGCTCAGGCACTCGTTCGCGACGCACCTTCTGGAAGCGTCCTATGACATCCGGACGATCCAGGAACTCATGGGTCACAGAGATGTCGGAACGACAATGATCTACACTCACGTCCTGAACAAGGGAGGCAGGGGTGTCCAAAGCCCGCTTGACGCCGTCATCAAGAACCTCATCCAAGGCGTTCCACGGCCTTTCCGGGATTAGGCCGCGAATCTATTTCGGCGAGGCTCGATTGGATTCCAAGCGGTATGTCGTGGCTGACCAGCCACTTGGGAGGGCTCAACCGTGGAATTAGACAGCCAACCCTCGCAGGCTAATCCGCAAATGACGGACCTGTCTAATCAGTGTTGGGTGGGCTGGAGAGGTCGGAAGGTCTACGAGCCGGAGAGTCGGAAGTGCCTGGTCAACTAGGCCTTGCGGTGCTTTACAAAATTTCCTCTGAAAAAGGGACCTCGACCCCCGAAGGGTGC
>JAIBCN010000220.1 GCA_019694155.1 Vicinamibacteria bacterium
GTTCTCGCGAGCCTTGCCGATGACGACAAGCACGGTTACGCAATGATGGCGGACATTCGCAAGTTCGCGGGCGTCGACCTCGGCCCCGGAACGCTCTACGGTGCGATCACCCGTCTCGAAGCACGCGCCTTCATCAAACCTCTGGCCGCGGAAGAGCGCCGGCAGCGCTACCGGATGACTCCACTGGGAAGACGGCATCTCGAGGCCCAGCTCGCCGTCATGGAGCCGATCGTTCGCGTGGCGGCACGCCGGTTGAAGCTCTCATGACCTGGTGGATGCGTGTCGCGCTGGGGCTTTACCCCGCCCGCGAGATCGCGGTGCGCATGGCGCTCGGTGCGCGAGGCCGTGAGGTGCAGGCGATGTTCCTGCGACGTGGGCTCGCCATCGTCAGCGCCGGCCTCGCCATCGGGGCCGCAGCCGCGGCCTACCTGACCCGCGGCCTTGGCGAACTTCTCTTTGGGGTGGCGCTGCTGGATCCCCTGACCTACGCCGCCTCGGCCGCGCTGCTTGTCGTGGCCGGCGCCATGGCCGTGTGGGTTCCCTCGCGAGGCGCTTCGGCGTTGGCTCCGGCGGCTGTGCTGCGAAGCTGATATCCCCTCGCGTCGCTCGGTGTTTCAAGGGAGAGGACAGGGTACGCCAGCGAGGTGCGCCAGCACCTTTGCAAGGGCCTGAGGTGCACATCGCACCGGCCCATCGAACATCGTTGCGGAGGACTCCTGGCCGCCGCCCCTTAGCTGGAAGCTGCCGTCAGTCCGATGGAGATGCGCCTTTTCGCGATGATCTCCAACAAGTCACCGAACCTCGCGCTGACCTGTTCGATCTGGGCTGGGCTCAGCTCGGTCTTGTAGCGGTCTCTCAGTCCCTTGTTGAACTGTGTGTACGGCTTCAGGAGCCCCCACCTTCGGTGTCCTTCGCGCCAGTCGATCGCCCGACGGACGCGCTCGGGGTCGATGGTCACCCCAACCTGGGCGGCGATCGACCGGATCGTTTCGATCGTGTGGAAAGCGAGATCGTCGTAGTAGATCGGCAGGATGTTCGGGAGATCGAGCCAGCTTCTGATCGCGGGCATCTGCCGCGCGATGACTGCCATCGCGTCGTCAATCGTGTGGATCTCGGAAAACGGGCGGTAGCCGCGCCTTCTGGCCTGGACGCCAGCGTCGAGCAGCGAAACCACCATGTCCCGCGGATCGCGAAAGGTGCAGTGTCCCATGGCCTTTTCCTGCTCCAGCAACGCATGGACCTCGTGGATAGCGGCGCCATGCGTCTTCACGACCATGGGACGGTTGAGGCGCCACACTTCCTGTTCGAGCGCCCGCAACCGCTCCGGCGTCAGTTGCTCCATGAAATTGATTCCATCCCGGCGCCGGATCACGGCGTCGGTCAGGAGAACCTGCCGCGCGCCCGACCGGCGGAACACTTCCTTGGTCAACTCAAAGGCGAACGTGCTGCCGGATTTCAGCATTCCATAACTGAAATAGATCACTGATGAGTTTCTCTCCCGGTGAGAGTCAGGCGAGAGTGGCTGTTGAGCGAGCCAGTGTCATTCCGACTTCCGCACGATGATGCCGAAACACGTCACGGGAAAGCCATGCACGGACAGCTTGATGTGAGCTTCTCCGGCCCCCCACTGTTCCCGCAAAGATGCAGGCCAGTCATGCCGGAAAGGAGGAAGGTCTATGAAACGGTCGAGGGGCTTGCTGCCTACATCGAAATCGAGCGGAGCCACGACGTGACCCGCAGATCCAAGCCTCTCCTTGAGGTCCTGGAAATGTCTCTTCTGAAAGAGGACCGTGGGATGTTCGTCAATGGTCTGGGCATCGTCGGCGAAGTTGAATTCCGTCGTGTGCACCGACAGTCCCCCCGGACGGAGCGTGGCCAGCGAGTTCTCCACAAAGCGGAGCCCCTTCTCGATCGATCCAAGATGCTCGAGCGCGCATACGGACCAGCAAAAGTCGAAGTCCGCGAGGTCGGGCGGAATGTCATTCATGTCGACATGCCGCAGGCGGACGTTCTTCTCGAACTGGTCGCGGCTCACCAGATAGGGCTTGTGGGTGGAGTCCAGGGCCGAGGCATGTTGCCCGCTCTGCTCCCAACCGGCCGATTGGACCCGGTCCAAGGGCAAATCGGTGGCCGTGATCTTCAAGTCGCGGCCCGCGAAGTAACTCGCCAGGGGATCCTGACCGCATCCAAACCCCAGTCCCCGAGCGCTGGCGCGCATCATCCCCGACTCCCGGCAGGCCTGAAGGACATAGGCGAGCTCCCACAGTTTGCGGTGGAACACGACCGGGACCTTGAGTTGCGAACACCAATAGGCCACCCAATCGCTTTCAAGGTCATCCTGCGTGGATGGTTTGCAGGTCAGCCCCACGCGCCGCGGGCGAAGATTGTCCCGGACAGGCAGTTCGGCGGCGAGCCGGCGGGCCAGGTCATAGCCGAAGAACTTGATGTTCAAGGCGATGGTGTCGATCTCCTGCAGCCTCATGGCGAGCGGGTCGGCGTTGGGATGGCCGGCGGCCGAGACCCGGCGAAGGGCGCCCTCGGCCAGGGCGCGGAGCGCATCGACCTGAGGAATACCGGTCGCCGGCGCGTCTTCGCGTTGCGGGGCGTCCTGCAAGCCGTCGACACCTTCCGGGCCCGAAGCCGCGGGCTCGGCCGCCGCGGCCCCTTCTTCAGGCGTGGCGGCCGCGTCCGGCTTCTGGTTCTCTCCCATGATCAGGTCCTCTGTCAAGTTCTTGTGTCGAACCCGAGCGTCCGGCCTGCTCCAACGCTGGGGCGCATCTGCGGCGGTCCGATTCTCTCGCACACGGTTCGTTGGTCGAGGTCCGCTTCCGCGCCCGAGTCCTAGAATCCGAGGATGGGAGTTCGCGCGGCGTTTCACGCCTGGGTGTACCGACAGTATCGAGGACACACCTGGGTCAACCGCGCGTACGCGTCAGTCGTTCCCTATCTCGTCGGGACCGGGATTGACCGGTACTTCGACGGCGTCGTTCGACGGAGACTGGCCATCGACGGTATCGGTATCGATGTGCGTCTTCAGCAAGGCCCGTCGGGAACGGAGGCGGGCGTGGTCAGAGCATCGCCTGCCCCGGAACCGGGAGTGAATCTGATCGGATGTCTCGACGCGCCGACCGGCGCCGGACAGCAGTGCCGTCAGGTTGCCCGGTGCCTCACCGAGCACGGTCACCCTTACGGCCCGATCACGATCGAACTCGACCGGCAGTGGATGCCGCTGCAGCCCAAGTCGCTGCACAACCCATACTCGGTCAACCTCTTCTACCTGAATGTCGAGCTCGTGCCGACCCTGCCCCGTCTGTTGGGAAAGGACTTCTTCCGCGACAGATACAACATCGGGTTCTGGGCCTGGGAACAGAGTCGGTTTCCCGACGACTGGCTCGATCGATTCGGGATTCTGGACGAGATCTGGGTGCCGACCGGTTTCGTGCAGCGGCTGGTGGCCGAGAAGTCGCCGATACCCGTGGTCACCATGGGCGTTCATGTCAGGTGCCCCGACCCGCCGATGCGCACCCGCGAGGATCTGGGCTGGCCCTCCGATCGTCATGTCTTCCTGTTTGTTTTCGATCCGACGCTGGAGCCCGGCAACATCCAACGGAAGAACCCGGATGGACTGATCGAGGCGTATCGAGCCGCGTTCGGGCCGGACTTTCGCGACACCCTTCTCGTGATCAAGACGCACGGACTGTTTCGGACGCCGGTTGCCTATCGACGTCTTCGCGCGGCCGTTGAAAGCGTACGGGGGCTCCTGATCGATGAGCTGGTTACCCAGGAACATCTGGACTCGATCTTCCATGCCGCAGACGCGTACGTGTCTCTGCACCGGGGAGAGGGATTTGGCCTGCCGCTGGCCGAGATGATGATGCTGGGCAAGCCCGTCATTGCCACCGGCTATTCCGGCAATACCGACTTCATGACCCCGGGCAACAGCTGGCTCGTTCCCTATCGCCTGGTCGAGGTGGGAGATACGAGCTTCGGTCCCCGCCAGGCCGGGGCATGCTGGGCGCAGCCGGACATCGAGCAAGCGGCACTCATCATGAGGTGGGTGGCCCGGAATCGGCAGGAAGCGAAATCCGTGGGGGACAAGGCGAGAGCCGACATCACTAGGCAATATGGTTCCGGCCCGGCTTACCAGCGGATACGAGATCGTCTCTCGCTCATTGCCCGCTGGCGGAGCGGGCGATGAGTCGCGTTAGCGGAAGGCCCCGGAATCCTTCACTGCGAGAGCCTGCCATCCGATAGCGGCTGCTGAAAGGGCGGAGCCGACACGACCCGTACGTCGTATGGTCCCCGGATCTCGTACTCCGCCTGCCGCCAGGTCACGCGCCGGTCGAGGTACGCTGAAAGCGCGGCAACGGCGGTCAGGGGCGTGCAGACCGCCACCGAGAGGAAGAGCTTGAGGGCCCGGAGGCCTCGGAGGGAGGGCCAGGCCTCAATCCGGCCGCTCAACACGTCTCGCACAACGCGCCGGACCAGGAGGAAACTCATCCAGTGCAAGAGGTGAAAGACGATGAGCGTCGTCGCCGCGATTCCCGCCAGAGCCCGGTTGCCTTCCAGGATGCCGCGGAACGCGAGTCCTGCCTCGGCGGCAAGTAGGACCACGGTCCAGACCGACAGGCCGAGGACCGGCAGGAAACCGTCGTAGTAGTGCCCCGACCATTTCAGCTGCCGCCGGACAAAGCCGTAGGTGAACCGCCCGCTGCAGTCTTCACGGTTGACCGTGGTCAAAGCGGGCTCGATCCGGACCTCGAGGCCAAGCTCGCAAATCGCCGCTCGCGCGGCGCCATCTGCGACGGCGGCCTGCTGCCAGCGTTCTGCGAGGCGCGCACGTTTCGCGTCGGACAGCCGTATCGCCATCGAGGCCCCGCAGGGATAGCCTCGAGCGGTGGCGACTACCAGGGCCCCGGCGTACCAGGCGCTGCGCACGAGGGCCGCGAACCGGTCCTCGCTCGGCTCGAACCATGATTGACCGGAGACGATTCCGACCTTCGGGTCCGCGAGGGGCCCGACCAGCCGCTTCAGCCAACCCGGGTCGTGCTGCGTGTCGCCGTCCGTGATCACCACGACGCCGCAGGAGTCGTCGAGAGAGCGAAGCAGCTGACTGCTCGCGGCGCACGCCAGCGTGCACCGTACGGTGTTGGGCTCGCGGATGCTCACGCTCACTCTCCCCGCCCCCTCGAGCAAGGCCTCCTCCACTGCGTTGCGCGCTGGGTCGTCTGGTCTATCGAGCGCGATGTAGATGTGATACTGCGGGTAGTCCTGGGTGAGCAGGCTTCGGAGCGTTGCCCCCAGGCTGGGATCCGCGCCGCGCAGGGTCATGAGAATGGCTGCCCGCGGCCAGGGCCCGTTCGTCGGTTCCACCTCTCGTCGCGTACGCACCGCGAACCAGAGAGCCGCCACGAGGTGCCCTCCGGCGATTGCGAGGAGGGCTCCGGAGACGAGGAGCGCGAGGCCGATCAATTAGCTCTCACTTGTGCGGGCGCCCAAAGCCCGGCCAGCACGGTCGCCGGGCCTCGGGCGGTCCGGCTCGGGGCGACGAGACCCGGGAATGAAGGTGGTCCACATGTTTCTTGGGAGGGAATCGCCGCGCGGCGCGGCCCAAGCGCGACCGGCACACTATCGCACGTTCCAGTCTTCTCCTGACCGATCCGCACCGGCGGTTGACGCGTGCGGCGCGCGCGCATACAGTCGCCGCGTGTTCGGGTGGTGGCGGTGAGCGTGACCGAGGGCAGGCTGCCGCATCTCCTCTCGCCTTCCGCGTACTTCTCTCAAACCTGGTACGAGAAGGAGGCGCGCACCCTCTTCTCTGCCTGGCACCTCGTCGGCGCCACGCCGGAACTGGCGCGTCCGGGCGCATTCCTGACCACCAGCCTGTTGGGCCGGGAGATCCAGGTTCGCAACTTTGACGGCAAGATCGTGGCTCTCTCCAACGTGTGCGCTCACCGGCACTGTCTTCTCCGTCATAAGGAGTCGGGCCGCGACGCGCGGCTCGTCTGTCCCTATCACGGATGGGAATTCGGCGCGGATGGGCGCACGCGCGAGATTCCCGCCCCCAGGAATTTCGTTCCCGTTGACCGCGACGCGACAACGTTGCCTCTGTACCAGGTGGCCCTTTGTGGCCAGCTGGTGTTCGTTTGCCTCGACCCGGAGGCGTCCGGACTGAACGAACAACTCGGCTCGCGCCTCGCCATGCTTGAGACCAGGTTCGGCGCCGGTTGGAGACCGACCCTGCGAGCCGAGTTCGCGATGCCCGCCAACTGGAAAGTGCCGGTCGAAAACTCGCTCGAGGCATACCATGTCCCTCGAGTTCATCCTCACACCCTGCGTGATGATCCAGGCGAGGCCCGCAGCCTGCACGAGATCGAGCCCGGGCAGACAAGTTTTTCCACCACCCACTTCCGGTCGAAATCCGTCATTGACCGCACGCTTCATCGTATGGAATGGTTTCTCCTCCGCAGTCTCCGGCAAGAACAGCAGGGTCGCTACTTTCATCACCACATCTTTCCCAATCTCCTCTTCTCCTTTACGGACACCCTGAGCCTGATTCAATGCATCGTTCCCACCGGCCCCGCGAGTTCGAAGTCCGTAGTCCGTCAGTTCGGGCCTGAGGGCGGTCCCCTCGGGCTGGTGATGCGAATGTGGGGATTCTTCGGGGCCCTGGTGACCAAGCGAATCCTGTCCGAAGATCGTGTCCTTTTTCCGTCGATTCAGAAGGGGCTCGAGAGCAGCCCGCACGCCGGAGTTCTCGGATACGGGGAGCGCCGCATCCATGCCTTCCAGGAGTACATTCTCGAAGCCTGCGGAGGCCCTTCGAAGGTTGACCGCGCGGATTCCCGCGAATAGAGTTTCGAGGTTGTGGATCCGTCTTCGCCCTTCGCTCTGCCTCGCGGCCGGTCTCAGGTCTGAGCCGTATGGCGCGATCGCGGCATGACGGAGTTCCATCCACTCACGGTGAGTGAGAATTCCGGCGATCGCGCGGTCGTGAAGACATCTCCTCACATCCTCCTGACCGGAGCCACGGGATTCCTGGGTCGTTTTCTCCTGCGCGACCTCCTCCTCGCCGGTTATCCACTGGTCGTGTTGTCCCGGCGCAAGGGGCCCCTCTCCGGCGAAGAGAGAGTCCATCGTCTGCTTCAGGACTGGCGTGCTTTGGGCCATGCGCTTCCCGAACCGGTGATCCTCGAGGGAGCCGTCGATGACCCGCAACTCGGCGAGACCGCTCGATTCCGAGGCGCCTGGCCGGAGATCGATCGGGTCGTGCACGCCGCCGCGTCCGTTTCCTTCGCTGGCGATGCGGTCACGAACGAGCCGTTCCGGACCAACGTGGCCGGGACCCGGAACGTCCTGAACTGGTCCCGGGACAATGGCGTCAAGGCTTTTCACTACGTGTCGTCGGCCTACATCGCCGGCACTCGCGAGGGGATGGTCCTCGAAACCGAGCTCGACGTCGGGCAGGCCTTTCGAAACCCCTACGAGCGGAGCAAGCTGGAAGCTGAGCAGTTGGTCCACCAGTTTCAGGATCTGGAGACCACCATCTACAGGCCGTCGATCATCGTGGGCGACCACACGTCGGAGATGGCGCCCGGGGTCCGGGGCCTGGTGCTCGCCGCCCGTGTGATCCGGGGCCTCCACGCCCAGGGTCGGCTGCCGAATCTCGACGAACTGCTGCGGTTCGTCGGCGCACATGAGCACGCCGGGAAGAACCTCGTGCCCGTCGACTGGGTTTCTTCCGTCATCGTGGATCGGGTGGGGACAAGGGAGTCCGCGGCGAAGACCTATCACCTGACCTCTCCTTGGCCGACTTCCGTGGGCTCACTCTTCTCGACCATTTGCGAGATCGCTGAAGCCGGCGGACGGGGAAGTGGGCAAGCGAACGACTCTGCGGCGCTCGAGGCCTTCCTGTCCGAGTACGGCGGGTATCTCAGCGACGACCCGCAGTTCGACCAGAGGGAGTTGTCGCGCGACGCTCCCCATCTGCCGTGCCCGCCGATCAACCGCGAGGCGCTGGTCCGTCACGTGACCGTCGCGGCTGCGGGTGTGCCTGCGCCGCCCAAACCCAACTCCACGGTTTCCCGCGGCACCCTCGTGCGCCAGCCTCTGGCCGTGGTCGGCATGGCCTGCCGCCTTCCAGGCGCCGACAACCTCGAGGAGTACTGGAAGCTCATCTCCGAAGGGCGATGCGCGATCGACTCCCTTCCAGAATCGCGGCTCGAGCGTGGGATCTACTTCGATCCTGCGAAAGGACGGCTGGGAAAGACGTACTCCGATATCGGAGGCCTGGTGGAGGACAAGCCGCCTTCTGCTGAATTGACGGAGCTCCTTGGGGATCGGATTGGTCGTGCCGACCCCTGTCACCAGGCCCTGGCGGAGGTGGTACTGGAGGCCTGCCGATCCGCGGGTATGGACAGCTCGGTGTTCCCCGATCCTTTCGCCGGCGTCTACGTTGGTCATTCGGGCGGAAGCCGGAGGGGAGGCGACGCCATCGTCTCGGACTTCGCAGAGGACACCGCCGGGATTCTCGACGCGCTGCCCGAGATCCAGTCCCTTCCGCCGGATCGCCGCGCAGGCCTTGTCACGGCCTTCTTCGAGGCTCTCCGCGACTGGCCGGGCGCGCTCGACGCGCAAGGCCAGCCGCGCCTCGAGCCGCGAGAGGCAGCCCGGATGGTCAAAGACGCGCTCCGCCTGACCGGGCCCGCGCTCGTGGTCGATGCTGCCTGCGCTTCCTCGCTTACGGCCCTCGGACTGGCCGCTCTGGCACTGGAGTCGGGCGAGATCGAGACCGCCATCGTGGCCGGCGCCTCGATGCTCTCGCCCCAGAGCCTGGTCCTCTTCTCCCAGGCTCAATCGTGCAGCGCCACCGGTTCGCGACCCTTCGACGACGACGCCGATGGACTGGTGGCGTCTGAAGGCTATGTCGCCCTGGTGGTAAAGACTCTCGATCGCGCCATCCGGGACGGGGACCAGGTCCAGGCGGTGATCCGAGGCCTGGGCATGTCCTCCGACGGGAGGGCGCGAAGCTTGTGGGCCCCTCGCAAGGAGGGCCAGATCGCGGCGCTGAAGCGGGCCTACGCCGGGCTGGATTCTCCCCGGGTCGACTATCTCGAGGCCCACGCCACCAGCACCCAGCTGGGCGACGCCACCGAGATCGAGTCGCTGGCCGAGTTCTTCGGCCCTCACCTTCAGGGCCGCCGCCTGCCGATTGGCAGCGTGAAGTCGAATCTCGGTCACACTCTGGAGACGGCGGGCCTTGCGGGCCTGGTGAAAGCGATTCTGGTCCTTCAGCGTGGAGTGGCCCCTCCTGCCGCGAATCTGAAGACCCTGAATCGCTCGGTCTCCTGGTCCGAACTTCCCTTCGATGTTCCCCGCGAGGGCCTGCGCCTGACCCGCGAGGGGAATGGAGCGAGACCGCTGCGGGCGGGAGTGAGCGCTTTCGGCATCGGCGGTCTGAACGTCCACGTCGTGGTCGAAGAGTTCGATGCCGCCCGCCCGGCCAGGATCGGACCGGCCCTCGTCCCGTCGCAGCGTGACGAGATCGCCATCGTGGGGCGCGGGCTGGTGACCGCCGGTGGCCACTCGCTCGCTGAGTTCGAGCGATTCAAGAGGAGCGGTCGATCGGCGATCGGGCCGCCGCCTGACGAGACGCCGCGTCGCCGCACCCTGGGTTCCCCGACTGATCTGGGTGGATACATTCGCGGCTACGCCTTCGACTGGCGGAGGCAGATGATTCCGCCCAAGCAGCTGACTGTGGCGAACCCACTGCGCTTCCTTCTTCTGGATTCGGTGGATCAGGCGCTCCGCGAGGCGAGAGGGTGGAAGCACCGCGGGCGCCGTGCCCGAAGTGCGGTCATCGTGGGTCTGGATTTTTCGAACGACTTCGGAAACGAGCTTCAACTGGGGTTGCGGCTTCCCGAGATCAGCGCCGCCCTCGGACGCATCCTGAATGCCCAGGGAATCAGCGCGCAGGCGGGCGAGCATCTGGCCAGGGACTTCGAGACGGAATTCCTGAAGAGGAAGCCCGCCATGCTCGACGAGACCGGGGGTTTTACCAACAGCTCTCTGGCCTCGGGGGTGGCGAAGCTGTTTGACCTGATGGGCGGAGCCCTCGCCCTGGACACCGGCCGGTCGTCGGGGGCCACCGCGCTGAACGCGGCCCGGGCCCTGCTTCTGTCGGGCGCCGCGGACTCGGTGGTGTGCGCCGCCGGCCAGCGCGCCATGGACATTTCGCGCTATCGGACGTTGGCCAGGCGTGGCGATCTCTCGCCCGCCTCGTCGCCGATCCGGCCGGGAGAAGGAGTCGCGGCCGTAGTCCTGAAGCGACTCTCCGACGCCCGCCGCGACGGTGACGCCGTGTTCGGCCTGCTCGGGGAGTCCGACCGGGGGAGTCTGGAGGCTCTGGGCGCGCGGATCGGCGATACCGGCGCCGCCGCTCCCGTGATCTCGCTGATTGAGACCACCCTCGGCCAGGCCTCGACCGTCTCCACGCCCGTCGCCGGAGACGCCACGACTCCGATGCCCCGCCTGGTTCGCGTGGGAGGGCGAGACATCGCTGAACTCGAACGGCGCCTGCGCCACGCGGCGGATCGTCCGGAAGAAGCCTGGCGGGAAAATAAAACCGGCTTCAAGAGTGAACATCGCTTCCGCGCCGTCATCGTGGCCGCGTCCTCTCGCCTCCTCGGACTCTCGCTCCGGAGACACCTGGGGGAAGACGGGCCGCTCGGACCGGGGTGCTTCGAAGCTCAGGGAATCGTGATCAGAGAGACATCGGCCGCGCCGCCCAAAGTGGCGTTCGCGTTTCCCGGCCAGGGCTCTCACCACCCATCGATGTTCAACCTGGCTCGTACCTCGCGCGCGGCCGCCGCCGTCCTCGATCGCGCGAACGTCGCCGCCTCAGGCATGGGTCTCGATTCCTTTGCGGCCATGGCCGTCGAGGACCGGCTCGAAAGCGATCCCATGGCCGCGCAACTGAGCGTGCTGGTGGCGGATGCGATGGCCAACGCCGCGCTGCGCGAGATGGGCGTCCGTGCCGATCTTGTCTTCGGACATAGCTTCGGGGAACTGGCCGCCCTCGAGGCGGCGGGCGTCTGGTCTCTGGAGAGCGCGCTGCGAATCGCCGCGATTCGCGCCCGGGCGATCGCCGACGCCCCAAAGGGCCGGCTCGTGGCCCTTGCACTCTCCGAGAAGGAAACAGCCAGTCTCCTCGAGGACGCAGGTCCCGGCCTCTTCGTCACGCATGTCAATGCCCCCACCCAGACGGTGGTGGGCGGCAGCGTCGAGACGATGGAACGCTTCGGCTCGTTTCTGGCGGCTCGCGGGATCAAGGGTACGGTCCTTTCCGTCGCCGGGGCGCTACACACTCCCCTGCTCGCCCAGGCGCGCGAGACTCTGGCCGCAGCCCTGCTGGGCGAGGTCCTCGCGCCGCCGGCCACCCTGCTCCTGACCACCGCGGCGAATCGATACACCAGCGAGCCGGAGGAGATTCGGCGGAACCTGGCCGCGCAGCTCACCGAGCCGATTCGGTATCAGGCCCTGATCGAGCGAGTCGTGGGCGACGGAATGGGCGTGCTGATCGAAGCGGGTCCCCGGTCCGTCCTCAGCGGGCTTCACCGCCGGATTCTCAACGACCGCGGCTGCATTCTGCTTTCGTCCTTCGAGGCCGCGAAAGGGTTCGTCGATCCCTGGCTGCGGATCCAGGCCGAACTGGAGGCGGTGGGTGTTCTGGCCTCGGTCCCACGAGGCGTTGAGGCGGCAAGCGGGAGCATCAAGCGGCCGCAGGTGGTGGAATTCGACGCGACCCGCAGGCGGACGCGGCGACGCCGGATGGCCGGGCGGGATACGCCGTCCCGTCGACGGGCGGGAAGAGGGCTCGGAGGTTCGCGGGCCGGCGGGACCGGATCGGAGAGCTCATCCGAGTTGCTGCGGTTCCTTCTCGATTTCGTGGTCGAACACACCGGATACCCGGAAGACGTGATCGACCTCGACTGGGATCTGGAGGCGGACCTCGGCATCGACAGCATCAAGCGCGCACAGCTCTTTGGCGAGGTGGCCGATCTCCTTCGGCTCGACGAGCAGACCGGGCAAGGGCTGCTCCGGGCGCGAACTCTGAGGGCGGTTCTCGACGCAACCGGGGACCGGATCTCCAGGGCTGAGCCTGCGCCGCGGGCCGCTCCGGCACTCGCCCCGTCGGAGCCTCGTCCCGTTGACCAACCCGTCACCAGGCGCCACCGGCTGACCCTCGTGGAGGCGCCCCTGCGCCAGGGTCTTGGCGCGGCGCCCCGGCTGCTCGGCCCGTCTCTCATTCTGGGTTCGAACCCGGTCGCCCGGGAGCTTCAGTCGCGGATTGAAGCCCTCGGCATGCGCGCCACCGTCCTGCCCACCAGCGAAGATGTCCGGCATCAGGTTTCCGAGTTGGAACGGCTCGCGTCCGACGGTCCCATCCCTCACCTGTTCGTGACTACTCCGCGTGATGTCTCTGCGGTGACGGGATTCGATCGAGACCAATGGGCGGCCCGTCGCGTCTCCGGCGTCGAGGCGCCCTTCGAACTGTGTCGAAGATGGCTGGCCCTTCTTGGCAAGGCGGGCTCCCTGGCCGACGCAACGCTCGTGGGCGTTCTCTCGGCGGGTGGCGATCACGGATTTTCGCGGCCCGCGATCAGCGCGGAGAGCGGCGCTCTTTCCGGGTTGGCGAAGGCCTTGGCCATAGAGCAGTGGGTCGCGGGCTTCCGGTCGACCCGGGCCCTGGTGGTCGACGCTCCCGCGGACGAGCCTCCGGCCGATCTGGTCACCGGCATCCTGTCCGAGCTCGCCGCCCCTTCCTATGACGTGGAGGTTTCCTGGGAGCGGGGGCGTCGCCGCTGTGTTCAGGCCCGGGAGGAGCCGACCGCTCTGACCACGATGACCGAGCCGGTTCGACGCGGGGCGGTCTGGGTCTGCACCGGCGGCGCCAGAGGTGTGACGAGCTTCCTGGCCCGTGAGCTGGCTCTTCATTTCGGCCTCCGACTCCATCTCGTCGGCGCCTCGGCCCCGCCTAATCCTTCCGAGGACGTGCGGCAGCGCGCCGCGGCTGACCCGCGAGAACTGCGGCTCGAGGTGATGAGGCTGGCCCGGGAGAAGGGCGAAAATCCGGTCGAGGCCTGGCAAGAGGTCGAGAAGGCGCTCGAGATCCAATCGTCTCTCGACGCGTTCAGGCAGGCGGGCATCGAGGCTCGGTATCACGCGTGTGACGTCGGTGATCGCACAGCCCTCTCCGCGGTTCTCGACTCGATTCGGGCCCAGGACGGCCCCATCGAAGGCATCCTCCACGGCGCGGGGTTCAGCCGCGACGCGCGACTCGAGCACAAACGCCCCGAGCATGTCGCGCGTTGCCTCCGGGCCAAGGTGGACGGCGCCTTCTTCCTGATGGAACTCACGCGCGAAGATCCGGTTCGGCACTTCATCGGAATGGGCTCGATCAGCGGCCGGTTCGGCGCCAACGGCCAGACCGACTACTCCCTCTCGAACGACATGCTCTCGAAGCTCACGAGCTGGTATAGGGGCCAGCGAGGCGATGTCTTCGCCACCACCTTCGACTGGCACGCCTGGGACGACCACGGCATGGCGACCCGCGCCGAAACACGCCTGGCTCTCGAGAGCATCGGCATGCGTTTCATGCCTGCGCGCGAGGGGGCCGCCCATCTGATGGCCGAACTCCGCTCCCCGGCCCGGGAGACCGAGGTCCTCATCACCGACGACCGCTACGCGCGGATGTTCGGTCTCGCGCACCGTCTTACACCCTCGGTTGAGGGATCGAGCGAGACCGCCGCGTGCGGGGAACCTCTTTTCGAAGGCGGAGCGCTTCACATGACCGGCGACCATGCGCTGGGTGAAGTCGTCTTCGACCCCCGCCGGGAGCCGTTTCTCTCGGAACATCGTTTCGGGGGCACACCTCTTCTTCCCTTCGCGGTGGCGCTCGAAGTGCTCTGCGAGGCGGCTCGGGTCCGCTTCCCGGGTGATCGCCCGACCACCCTGCGGGCGGTTCGCGCCACTCAAGCCCTCTGGTTTGCGGGCGGGCGACCGCGAGCGCTCCATGTCGAAGCCATCCCCACGGGCCCGTCCGAATCAAAATGCGCGCTGAGTGCTGAACTCCAGGGGCCTGATGGACGCATCCTCGAGTCTCGTCGCCGCTATTTCGAAGGCACCGTTCAGTGGAACGCCGCCGGGAACCCCGCGGATCGGGCCGTGCTGCCGTCTCCGATAGCGACATGGCCCAGAGTGGAGTACGGGGCCGGTCCTTCCGCCTTCCATCTAGGCCCCCCTTTTCAAGCCCTCCAGCGCCTGACACTCCTCGACGAAAGCGCCTTCGGGGAGATCGTGGCGCCCGAACCCAGCGAAATCGGCGGTTTCAGCCGGGGGTCTCGCCACTTCACGTTGCCCTGCGCGGTGATCGACAGCTGCTTCCAGGTCGTGGGCAGGCTCGCCGCATCGGCGATCCAGGATGCCGACAGCTTTCCCCTCGCCGTCGACATTCTGAGGCTGGGGCGCTCTCCCGACCGAGGCGAGGCATGCGTCATCGAAGTTCACCTCCGGCGCCGGGAAACAACCGAAGCAAGTTTCGACTTCCGTCTGACTGGAGTCGACGGAGACCTCCTCCTCGACGCCACAGGATATCGAGTGGCCTGGCGCCAGTCGGTCGCGCAGGCAAAGACTTCGGCATGATCGATCTGCAAGGCCGGGTGGCTCTGGTCACGGGCGCCTCCCGAGGGATCGGGCGGGCTTGCGCGATCCGCCTGGCCCAGGCGGGCGCCGATGTTGTGCTTGGCTATCTGACGTCGAAGCGAGGAGCCCTCGAGGCCGCGGAGGAGATCAGCGCCATGGGCCGACGGGCCGCGGTGGTGAGGGCCGACGTGTCCGAACCGTCAGACCTGCGCCAGATGGTGAGATTCACGGAAAAACAGTTCGCCCGGCTGGACATCATCGTGAGCAATGTGGCGACCGGAGGATTCCGCCCCATTCTGGAAAGCACGCCCCGGCAGTGGTCCCACGCCGTGCGCTCCAACGTGGGCGCGCTCCTGGCCTTGGTGCGGGCGGCCCAGCCCCTGCTCATTCGCAGCGGTCGTGGAAAGGTGATCGCCCTCTCGAGTCTCGGTTCGCGGCGTGCGCTTCAAGACTACGGACTGATCGGGTCGACCAAGGCGTCTTTGGAGAGCGCCGTCCGCCAGCTCGCCTTCGAGATCGGTCCTTTGGGCGTCAACTTCAACGTCCTCCTGGCGGGCCTTGTCGACACCGCCTCGACCAGGGGTCTTCCGAATGCCGACCAGGCTTTCCGGGACGCGGCCTCGCGGTCCCTGACCGGCCGCGCGCTGCTCGCGACCGACGTCGCGGATGGGGTCCTCTTCCTGGCCAGCCCTTTGAGCGACATGGTGCAGGGTCAGGTGCTGATCCTTGATGCCGGAGCCGCCATCCGGTCCTGATCCGCTGCCGTGCGCGCTGAATCCCTGTTCCTGACTCCCTTCGAAGAGCTGATGCACGAACTGCACAGCGCCGCCCGGCCGATGGTGTTCATGGTTCGCCTGCATTTCGAAGGTCGTTTCGAAATGGAGGCGTGCAGAAAGGCGGTCTTCGCAACTTTCTCTCACCACCCGCTCACCCGATCCCGAGTGGCCGGACGTTCCCCCGGACTCTTCTGGGAGGTGGTGCGCGACCCGACGGTTTCCGTCGAAGAGGGCGACCCGCCCCCGATTGCGTTCTCGAGTCCGTCTCTCGAGGACGGCCCCGGGGTGGTCGTGCGAGTCACCATCGGCTCCCAACGATCCCTTCTGGACATCGAACTCCATCACGCAGTGTCGGATGGGCGAGGCGCCCTGGCCCTGCTCCGCGACTTCCTGACCGAGTATGCCCGGGCGCTCGGGGCCGAAGTCCCTCCAGTCGATCGCGACCAGGAAATGCTGAGATCCCGTGGACATTTTGGTTTGTCTCTTCCCTCCCTCCTGAGTGAGGCGCCTCGGCAGCTGCTCGGGCTCATCGGAATCCGGCGCGCGGTCATGCGCCATCCGGTGCGAGTCCGCGGCGCCATTGATCCAGCTAAGGCGCCGGTCCCCGACGCCCCCGAGCGCGAGGTCCCCCGGGTCTTCTTCCATCGCTTCGACCCCGACACCACCGGTCTCATCGCCCGAGCCGCCCGCGCCAAGGGGGCCACCACGAACCATGTTCTCGTGACCACGATCTACGAAGCCATCGTGGCCTGGCGTGAGAGACAAGGCGAGAGCGCGGATGGCTCGTGGATCCGGGTGGCCACGCCCTTCGATCTGCGCACCCTCGAGCAACTCGAGCGCCTTCCGGCCGCCAATGTGATGAGCCTGGTATTTCTGGATCGTCGGGCCCGCGCGGTCCGCCAGCCGGATCGGCTGCTCATCAGCCTCCGCAACGAAATGGGTTTCATCCGGGCCTGGCGGCTGGCCCTGACCTTCGTGCTCGCCCTCGCTGCTCTGAAGCCCTTTTCCGGCCTTCGAAGACGATTGATGAAACTGAGAGCGACGGCGTTCGCGACCAACCTCGGCCGGATCGTGCCCACCGGCCCGATGGGGAAGGTGACCGCGGGCGGCGTGACCCTGGACCGCGTGGACGCTTTCGTGCCCCTGCTGCCCGATACCCCCCTGAGCTTCGGGTTCTACCAGTACGCCGGCGAGCTGAACCTGACCCTGCGCTACGACCCGGAGGTCTTCACCGCTTCCGACGCCCGCGAATTCTTCGACAGCTATCTAGCCAGGGTGTCGGACGCCGCACGACGCGAGCCCTGAAGGGCGAGCACCTTCTGCGCCGTCGGCGAGACCGCCTCAACCCCGGAGGGAGAGCAGGTTCCGCGATTCCGGAATAGGCGATGGTATCGTCGCGCGAGATCGGGATGATATTGGTCGTCTTGAGTCAGCTTTCAAGGGGGGGCAATGCAATTGCTCGACGTGCGCGCATGCCTGGGCATGGCGCGCCCCACGCTTGAAAGCGAAATCCGTCGGCGATCCGCAAGTGTTTACCTCGGCGAGGATCGGGTGCTCTGCCGCGCCTTCGGCCGCTACGGAATGTTCCTCAGCGCCCGCGACGTTGGCTTCGCTTCGCATCTGATGCTGGATGGTTTCTGGGAAATCTGGATCGCGAAGTTCCTGGTGTCCTGTATCCAGCCCGGCGACGTTGTCCTCGACGTCGGGGCAAACTACGGCTACTACTCCCTCATCTTCTCGGATTGCGTCGGTCCCGGAGGCAAGTGCATCAGCTTCGAGCCCAATCCGGACGTCGCCCGCGAGCTGCGACGCTCCCTCGCCATCAATGGCTTCTTCAGCCGGTCCGTCGTCCATGAACTCGCGCTGAGCGACGAATCGGGGCACGTCCGCTTCTTCGTGCCCCGCGACGAGCCAAAGAACGGGAGGATTCTCGCGGCGCCCGCGAGCGTCCGAGATCCGGAAGCGGGGGTGTCGTTCGAGGTCAGGTTGGATCGCGGCGACCGTATTCTGGAAGCCGAGCCCCGAGTCGATCTGATCAAGATTGATGCCGAGGGTGCGGAGGCGGCCATCGTTCGAGGGCTCGAGGGCACCATCGAGCGCCACAAGCCGAAGATGCTGATCGAGGTCAACGCCGGCCGCGACTATGACCTCGCGGCCCTTCTCGTCTACCTCCAATCCATGTACGGCGTGATCAGGATCGTCGACGGGGAGTCGCGCGCCGTGAAGACGGAGGCCCACACCGTCCTGAATGAGAACGTAGGGGAGGACTACCTTCTCTATTTTTCTCCGCCCGTTTGAGACGCCGCTCATCCCCCGGATGTTCAACACGCGCGTGCGATTGAGAAGCCACCCACCAGCCGAGAGCGCCAGGGTTTCCGGAATGGCTACGAGTCGCGGGCCGCAGGCATGATGGAATTTCCCGCGCCCGCCTCGGAGCGCGACGGGGGGCGCTGGCCCCGTGTCGGATCTCTGTTCACGGCCGCCGTCGTCGTCCCCACCCTCGTCGCCGCCGCCTACTACGCGTTCTTCTCCGCGGACCGCTACGTCTCCGAATCCCGCTTCCTGGTCCGCAACCCTCACCCGCCCCAGGCGACCACTCTGATCGGCGGACTGCTCGAGAGCACGGGCTTCTCCCGTTCGCTGGAGGACACCTATGTCGTGCAGAACTACATACTGTCCCGCGACGCGCTCGCCGAGCTAGAAGAGAACCTGGCCGTGGGAGCCGCCTTCCGCAAGGGTGGACGCGACTTCCTCAATCGGTTCCCCGGCCTGGAATGGGAGGACACCTTCGAGTCCCTGTATCGCTACTACAAGGCGCGAGTGTCCGTCACGACGGACACCGCGTCTTCCGTCACCGTGCTGACGGTCAGCGCCTTTACGGCGGAGGATGCCTACCGTATCAACGAGCGGCTCCTGGTGATGAGTGAGCGCCTTGTGAACCAGCTCAATCGGCGGGCACGCGAGGACACCATGGCCCACGCGGAGAGCGAGACCCAGGCCGCCGAGGCGAGGGCGAGAGCTGCAGCCCAGGCCCTGGCCGCCTACCGAAATCGAGTGTCGGTCATAGATCTCGAAAGGCAGGCGGCCCTGCAGCTTCAGGAGATTGCCAAGCTTGGGGACGCGCTGTTCAGCGCCAGAACCCTGCTCTCCCAGGTGGAGGCGCTCGCTCCCCGGAATCCGCAGGTCTCCGCCCTGCGCCTGAGAGTCAGGGATCTGGAGCGGGAAATCGCGGCGGAGTCCGCCAAAGTGACGGGGGCCGGGGGCTCTTTGGCGAGCAAGGCCACTGAATTCGAGCGGCTGACCCTGGAGCAGGAGTACGCCCGCAAGCAGCTTGAAGCCGCGCTCCTGGCCCTCGAGTCCGCTCGCGACCACGCGCAGCGCCAGATGCTCTACCTGGACCGCGTGGTGCGGCCGAATCTCCCGGCGACGCCCATCGAGCCGCGGCGCGTGCGGGGATTCCTCGTCGTGGTCATCTTCTCGCTCATGCTCTGGGCCATGCTGAGTCTGTTGATCTACAGCGTGCGCGAGCACCGGTCATAGCGGCGCACGGTGATGCAGGGCGAACCATCTTTTCCCGACTCCCTGAGGGTTCAACTGCGCGTGCTCGGAGCCCTCTCCATGCGCGAGATCGTCACGCGCTTCGGCCGCGACCAGATTGGCTTCTGGTGGTTGTTCGTGGAGCCCATGATCCTGACCGTAGGCGTCACCGTCTTATGGTCGGTGTTCCACGGAAGAACACCGGTTCCCATCGCCGCCTTCGCGGTGTCCGGTTACTCCATGGTGCTGCTCTGGCGCAGTACCGTGAACAGCTGCATATGGGCCGTGGCCTCCAACACGGCTCTGCTGCACCACCGGAACGTGAAAGTCCTCGATCTCTTCATCAGCCGAATCCTGGTGGAGGTCGCGGGGTCCACTATCTCGTTCTTCCTCCTGTCCGTGGTCTATGTCTTCCTGGGGTTGATGGCGCCGCCGGTTGACTTGATGAACATTCTGGTCGGGTGGCTTGCCCTCGCGTGGTTCACCGCGGGCTGGGCCTTGTGTTGGGGCGCCGCTTCCACCTACGGTGAACTGGTCAGGATCGCCTGGATTCCCCTGGGCTACTTCTTCTTCCCCATTTGCGGCGCCGCGTTCATGGTGGACTGGCTTCCGTCCAAACTGCAGGCCCTCGCCCTGTGGATTCCGACCGTCCACGGCGTGGAGATGATGCGGGCGGGGATCTGGGGGAGCGGGGTGCGGGCCCACTACGACATCTGGTTTCTCCTCGCGTCGTGCGTGATCGTGACTCTGCTGGGATTGGTGCTGGCCCGAGGCGCGGCCTACCGTGTGGACTCGCTGTGATCGAGATTCAGGACGTGAGCAAGAGCTATCGGACGCGCAGGGGGCCACGGTTCGTGCTCAACCGGGTGAACCTGCGGGTTGCCAGGGGGCAACACTTGGGAGTCGTCGGTCGAAACGGCGCGGGCAAGTCCACCCTCGTGCGCTTGATCAGCGGCGCCGAACAGCCGACATCCGGCCGCGTGGTCAGAAGAGGCTCCGTCTCCTGGCCCCTGGCCTTCGGGGGAGCCTTTCACAGGCATCTGACGGGGCTGGACAACCTGCGGTTCATTTGCAGGATCTACGGAGTGTCCTATGCGAACGCCCTGGCCTTCGTCGAAGACTTCACCGAGCTCGGAAGCTATCTCAGGGAGCCCGTCATGCATTACTCCTCGGGGATGAGCGCCCGGCTCGCCTTTGCCCTGTCAATGGCGATCGAGTTCGATTGTTTCCTCATCGACGAAATCGTCGCGGTCGGCGACAGCCGGTTCCATGAAAAGTGCCGGATCGAACTGTTCGAGAAGCGAAAGGACCGTACGCTCATTCTCGTCTCGCATGATCCGAACGTGATCAAGAGTCACTGCGACTCCGCCGTCGTGCTGGAAGAGGGAAGGGTGATCCCTTTCGACAGCGTCGACGATGCCTACGCGCACTATCTGGTCCAGGCCTAGAACCATGCCGAGTTGCGCGTTGAACGCCCTCCCGCAGTGGATGTCACGGACGGCCCGGCCATGAGAGTGATGATCGACGGCTACAACCTTGGCCTGGAGAAGGGCACGGGGGTAGCCACCTACGCCCGCAATCTGAGCTACTGTCTTCATAGCCTCGGGCACGAGGTGGGCGTGCTGTACGGAGGCCGGCCAGGACCCGGCATCAAGAAGCTGATGAAGGAGATCGCTTTTTTCGACTCCAATGTCGGCGACGTGCCCCTCTGGCTTCAGCGGCTGCGGGCCGTTCGGGAAGCCGTGGTCGCCCCCCTCGGGTATGAGGCCACGCAGGTCCCCCTGACCGGAACCGTCATCTACGAGACCTTCCGGGCGAAACTGCCGTACTTCGATTCCCTGTGGAATGCCAAGGATCTGTTCAGGCGGGCGCATGCCGTCTTCTACCTCTGGCGGTGGCCGGGCACGGTCTACTCGAGATTCAAGCCGGACCTGATGCATTGGACCTATCCCTTGCCGCTGAGGCTCCACGGGACTCGAAATATCTACACCCTCCACGATCTGGTGCCTCTTCGTCTTCCTTACACCACCCTGGACAACAAGCGACAGTACCTCAGGATGTGCACCTGGATCGCACGCTCCGCGGCTCACATCGTCACCGTTTCCGAAACGTCCAGGCGGGACATCATCAATGTGCTGGGCGTCGATCCCAACCGGGTGACGAACACCTATCAGGCGGTCAGCCTTCCGGAGAAGCACGCAAACAAGCCTCTCGACATCGCGAAGCGCGAGGTTGAGGGATCCTTCGGCCTCACCTTCGGCCGGTACTTCATCTTCTTTGGCGCCCTCGAGCCGAAGAAGAATCTGGGGCGACTGATCGAAGCCTACCTGGGCAGCGGGGTCGAAACCCCGCTCGTGATCGTGGGAGCGCCGTTATGGAAGTCGGAACAGGACCTGGCGCTCCTCTACGACGACCACATCCGGTCTCTCCTGACCGTCGGCAACGAAACCCGGGTCAAACGAAGGGTTATTCGGCTGGACTACGTGCCTTTCCCGCTTCTTCTGAGCCTGATCCGGGGAGCCCGCGCGACGCTGTTTCCGTCACTGTACGAGGGGTTCGGACTGCCGGTCCTTGAATCCATGTTGCTGGGAACGCCCGTGCTAAGTTCGAACGTTTCCTCGATTCCAGAGGTGGCCGGGGATGCGGCGCGCCTGGTGGATCCATATGACACCTTTGCCATCGCACAAGCCATTCGTGAGCTCGACGAGAATGCGGACCTTCGGGCGGAACTGTCCCACCGAGGCGCTCGGCAGGCCGCGATGTTTGGCGTGCCTCAATACGAGGCCCGGCTGCGTGAGGTCTACAGCAAGGTGATGGAGAGATAGTTCGCGTGAACATGGGAGCGCCAGATCGACGATCGACGGGAAGGCCGCATGAAGCCTGCTCCGAGGCCAGGGGCAGCCGAAGCCGCCGCTGCGTCACGCTGGTGATGTTGCTGTGGCCCTTCGCGATGACCCTGCCCGCGTGCGCCAATCTCCCCACGTCGGGATTTCCGCGCGCGGCCGTTGAGGGGAGCGCGGGCCGCCGCCTGGAGGGCATCCAGATCGTGGAGATAACCGAGCCGGTGGCGCGTCAACTCTCGCTCCGGGCCCCCGCGCCCATGTTTTCCGAGGCGCTCGGATCGGCGAAGCCCGAAACCGAAGCCGTAAGGCCCGGTGACGCTCTGGAGGTCTGGCTCTGGGAAGCGCCGCCCGCAAGCCTGTTTGGCGTGCCCTCGACCGTCGCCGACGCCCCCTCCGTCGCCAAGATGGTCACTTTGCCCGAGCAGATGGTCAGGGGTGACGGGCATATCAGCGTGCCTTTTGTCGGTCAGGTGCAGGTCGCCGACAGCACCGTCTCTGAAATCGAACAAAGAATCAGGAAGCAGCTGGCGGGCCTGGCCAACGACCCGCAGGTGCTCGTGCGACGCACGCGCAACCTGTCGTCGGACGTCACGGTCGTGGGCGAGGTCGTGAACAGCGCCCGCGTTCCCCTGACTCCAAGCGGCGAGAGATTGCTGGATGCCCTGGCCGCGGCCGGAGGGGTGCGTGCCCCCGTCGAGAAGACGACCATTCAAGTGACTCGTGACAAGAGGGTCTACGCCCTTCCCCTGGACACGATCATCCGTGACCCGAAGCAGAACGTTCCCCTTCAGCCGGGCGACGTGATCACGGCGATGTCTCAACCCTTGAGTCTCGTTGCCCTGGGGGCCACGGGCAAGAACGAGGAGATCAATTTCGAGGCGCAGGGCATCTCCCTTGCCCAGGCGCTGGCGCGCGCCGGTGGTCCCAATGATTCCCGGGCCGACGCCCGCGGCGTATTCATCTTCCGCTTTGAGGCCAGGGATGCGTTGACCTGGCCCCGGCAGCCGGGGGCCGCCACGCCCGAGGGGAAGGTGCCCGTGATCTACCGGCTCGATCTCAGAGATCCCGCCGGCTTCTTCGTCGCGCAGTCCTTCCCCATCAGAGACAAGGACGTGCTGTACATCTCCAATGCATCTCTGGCCGAACTGCAGAAGTTTCTCAACATCGTTTCCACGGTCATCTATCCCGTGGCGAGCTTCAGGGCCCTGACGCAGTAAGCAGAATGCCTTTTCGGCGCGCGGATGGCTGGCGGCCCGCGGAAGCGCGAATCCAGGTTTGCTTCGCCCAGCCGCCCGCTGTCTTTTCAGCCTCCTCTCACCCCGGCCCCCAGTGATCGTCATCAACGCGGGCGTGTTCAGTTCGGCGTCCACCTGGGTGAGCAATATCGCCCGCGGCCTGCTGCAAGCTTCGGGCGGCGGGCCGGTCATTTCGGCGTACGCCGACAGCCTGACGGAGGTCAGGCGCCCTCTGCCCCTTCCGGACGATATGCACCTGATGCTGAAGACGCATCACATCAAGCGCGATCTCCTGCTGTTGATTGCCGCGGGCGCCGCCAAGGCCATCGTCCCCATGCGAGACCCGCGGGACTGCATCGTCTCTCTCATGCAGCGCTTTCACCGATCTTTCGACGCCGCCCTCCGTGACGTGTCGTCGAGCCTGGCCCACATCGATGCCATTCCGTCGCAGGGCGTGCTCGCGCTGCGCTACGAGGACCGCTTTGCCGAAAAGCGGGAGACCATACTGAAGATCGCCGCGTTCCTCGGCGTGAACAGCCGGCCTGAGACCGTGGCGAAGCTCCACCACGACTTCAGTGTCGCGGAAGTGTCGGCGCTCGTTGCGAGGATCCCGACCATGCCCGAGGGCGACATCGTGCGGCGTGTCGACAGCATCGCCCACAAGAACACCGGCCTGCACACCAATCACATCACGGACACGCTTTCAGGAAAGTACGCGCGCCTGTTGACGCCATCGCAGCTGAGAATCGCGGAGGACGCCCTCTTTCACGCACTGGAGAAGCACGGATACGGCGGGCAGGCAGAGGCCGGACTGGTGTCCGCGGCTTCCTTCTCGACCACGGATGCGGCGGTTCGAAGCGGCGATCGGATTGAAATTGCAGCTGATGAACGGCCCATCTGCGCGGTCTTCGGTCCCTACTTCAACCTTCCGATCGGCGATTGGGCGGTGCGCTTTCGAACCGATGTTGATTGTGGCGTGGATATCGTGGCCGGCGGTCGGTTGGTCGGCTTCGGCCGCTCTTCCGATCTGCTTCAGTTTTCGATCGACGACCCCTGGAGCGAAGTCGAATACCGCGTTTACACCGTCCCAACCGTGAACGCTTTCAGAGGTGTCGTCCTGAGCCGTCCGGCGCCTCTTCGGGGATAGGACCCGGGGCGGGCCCTACTCATCGCTGTGTGTCCGGGGCGCGTCCGGGCCGCGCTGCCCGGAACTAGGCGTCGCGCAGGGCCCGGGTGATCGGCATGCGGGCCGCGCGCAGCGCGGGAAGCAGGCCGCCGAGCAGGCCCATGGCCGCCGCGAACACCATCCCCGTGATCAGGATCTGCGGGGTCAGCCGGAAGGAGAAGGCCACCTCGCTGAAGCTCTGGGTCTGGGCGGTGCCGGTGGAGAAGCCGTTCATGGGCATGGCCAGCAGCAGGCCGATTGCGCCCGCGAGCGTGGCGAGGACCACCGACTCCATCACGAACGAGGACAGGATCGAGAAGCGCGAGAAGCCGAGCGCGCGCAGCGTCCCGATCTCTCGGGTGCGCGAGGCCACGATCGCGTACATCGTATTCATGGCGCCGAACACCGCGCCCACACCCATGACAAAGGCCACGAAGGCCGCGAGGCCCTTGAGAATGGCGGCCAGGGGGCCGGCCTGATCGGAGTAGTACTTGGGCTCAGCCACGGCCTGCAGCTGCATCTGCGGCTGGGCGCGGATCCACTTGTCGAGCGCCGGGATCTGCGACGCGTCCTTCATCCGAACGACCACGGAGTTCGAGCCGGCGCCGCGCTGGAACATGGCGCCCATCACGTCATAGTCGCCCCAGATCTCGCTTTCAAAAGCGCCGCCTTGCGATTCGAAGACGCCGACCACGGTGAAGCGCTTGTCCATGTACTTCACCTGCTTCCCGATTTGCAGGCCTTCGATGCGTCCCATGATCTTCCTGCCGACGATCACTTCGTCGAGCCCGGGCTGGAACTTCTTTCCCTCCACCACGTCGATCCCGCCGCGCACTTCGAAGGCCTGGGGCGTGACCGCGCGAAGGGTCACGTTGGTGGGACCTCCATTGTCGACCTTGGGCAGGCTCATGACCACCACCCACTCCCAGGACGCCATGGGCGAACCGTCGGGCCGGCGGGCGATCCGGTCGTCGGCGAGGATGGTGTTGCGGTCGTCGATCCGGATGCCGGAGGTCAGCTCGGAAGCCGACCCGCGCTGCACGATGAGAGCGTTGTCGGGCCGGCCGGTGGCACGAAGCGCCGTCTGGAAGCCCGCGGACATCGAGAGCAGGATCGAGAACACCGCGACCACCAGGGCGATGCCGGAGATGGCGAGCAGGGTCACCTGCCAGCGCACGCGCACGTTGCGGATGTTGTAGGAGAGGGGGAGCGCCATGTCCTAGACCGTCCTCAGGATGTCGGTGATCTTCGCGCGGTAGGCGGAGAGCGCGGGCACGAAGCCGGCGAAGAGCCCGAGCGCCACGGCGATGAAGAGCCCCAGAGCGGCCACCGCGGGCTTGAGCTCGAGGCCGCTGAGTCCCATTCCCGCGAGTATCTCGGTGATGCCGGGGGCGTGGGACAGGCCGTAAAGGAGCGTCTCGCTGCCGAACACCCCAAGCGCGCCACCGAGAACGCCGAGGAGAAGCGCTTCGCCCACCACGAACCCCATCACGTGCGCGCTCGAGAAGCCGAGGGTCTTCAGCACTCCGATCTCGGTGCGCCGCTCCCGCACGGCCATGCTCATGGTGTTCGCGGTGACGAGCAGGATGGTGAAGGCGACGGCGAGGCCGATGCCGTTCAGCAGGAAGGCGAGATTGCCGGCCATGGCGATGAAACTCGCCTTGAAAGCCTGCTCGGTCTCGGTGATGGTGGTGGCGGAGCTGTTCTCGAAGAGAGCGTCGATGGCCTTCCCGACGGAGGCCGCCTGGTCGCCATTCGCGATCTCGAGGGCGTAGGTGCCGACTCCGATCTCCCGGCCGACCCCCTCCTTGAGGTACTCGTAGTGGAAGTACATGGTCGACACGTCGGTGCCCGGGTACTTCGCGAGGTCGGCGTCGTAGATGCCGCTCACCTCGAATTCGAACGGGCCGCTTCGCTTGCGATAGGGGGGGATGAAGCTCTCGAGGAAGAATCGATCGCCCACCTTCCATCCGAACTTCTTCGCGAGCTTGCTGCCGATTACGCAGCCCTGGCGAGTCTCGCGGAAGGCTTTCCATTGATCGGGAGGGATGGTGAGCTCGGGGTACATGGGGAAGAACTTGTCGGCATCGACCGCCATGTTGTTGAAGAACTTGCTCCAGTCTGTGGTGGAGTCGCCCTCGGTCTCATCCGCCTGCCCTTCCTTCTTCGCGGGCAGCGAGCCGCCGAACCAGATGGTCTTCGCCACCGCCTTCACGCCGGGCACCGACTCGATGCGCGACTCATAGGCCACAGGCAGGTTGAAAGTGAGGCTTACGGAATGGCGGGTGACCAGGCGGGTGGCGCTCGAGGCCTCCAGCATGCTGTCCACCTCGGACAGCACCGAGCGCAGCGTGCAGAGCAGGAAGATGCACACGGCCATGGCCACCACTGTGCTCGTGGTGCGAACCCAGTTGCGGCGCAGGTGCTTGAATACGAAAGGCAGGTATTTCATCGCTTCTCTCCTAGCGGAGCTGCAGCACGCCTTTTTCCAGATGCCGCTGCACATGGGCGCGATCGGCGGCCCGCGGGTCGTGGGTGACCATGACGATGGTCTTCTTGAACTCCTGGTTGAGGGTCTCCATGAGCTTCAGGATCTCCTCGGCGCTCTTCGCGTCGAGGTCGCCCGTGGGCTCGTCCGCGACCAGCACCTGCGGGTCGGTCACGATGGCGCGGGCGATGGCGACGCGCTGCTCCTGACCGCCGGAAAGCTGCCGGGGATAGTGCGAGGAGCGGTCGGCGAGCCCGACGACTTTGAGCGCGGTGAGCGCCCTCTCTCGCCGCTCCTTCTTGCTGAGCTTGGTCAGCAGCAGGGGAAGCTCCACGTTCTCCACCGCGGAGAGCACCGGAATGAGGTTGTAGAACTGGAAGATGAAGCCGACACTGTGGCTGCGCCACTTCGCGAGCTCGCCTTCGGAGAGAACCGCGATGTTCCTCCCGCCCACCACCACCGCGCCCGACGTGGGCTGGTCGATGCCCGCGATGAGGTTCAGGAGCGTGGTCTTGCCGGAGCCCGAGGGCCCCATGAGAGCGACGAATTCACCCTCGGGCACGTCGAGGCTCAGAGAATCGAGGACCTTCAGCTCCTCGGAGCCGCGCTTGTAGACCTTGGTGACTTCCTGGACGGAGACCATCGTTGACATCGTTTCTTCCTTTTCTTCCCTGGCCTCAGTTCGCCTTGACGCGAACCGGATCGCCGTCTTTGAGTTCCTTGCCCGGGGCGTCCACGAGCGTCTCGCCGCCATAAAGCCCGCTCTTGATCCGCGCCACGCCGCCGTTGCGCGAGGCCACTTCCACCACCCGCGCCTTGACGCGCCCCTCGAGAATCTCGAAGGCGACGGTCTTCCCGTCCCTGCTTACGATCGCCGACTCGGGCGCCGTCACCACCGACTGCATGACCGGGGGAGCGCCCGTAGGCCGTGCCGCCGCCGGAGCCGCTTTCTCGGTGAACTGGACGCGCGCGCTCATCTCCGGCTTGAGGTCCTTGTCCTTGTCGAGGATCGTGACCTTCACCTGCACGGTGGCCTTGGTCCGGTCCGCGGTGGGGATCACCTGGCGCAGCCGGCCCTTGTACTTGCGATCGGGAAAGGCCTCGGCCGAGACCTCGGCGGGCTGGTCCGGACCGAGCTTCGCCACGTTCGATTCCGCGACGTCCACTTCGACTTCGAGAGTGTCGAGGTCGGCGAGCGCCACGATCGCGCCGGACGCCGTGGAGATATTCACCCCCGGCGGAATGGGCGCGACGCTCTCTCCGACTTCCGCCATCTTCTTGACCACGATGCCCGAGAAAGGCGCGCGGATCTCCGTGTTCGCGAGGACCGCCCGATAGAACTCGACATCGGCCTTCGCCTGACGGAGCGCCGCTTCCGACACCGACACCCGGGAAACCGCGGCGTCGAGGGTGTCCTTCGTGCCGATCTGCTGTTTCGTCAGTCCTTCGGC
Organism: Vicinamibacteria bacterium; assembly: GCA_019694155.1. GTDB lineage: Bacteria > Acidobacteriota > Vicinamibacteria > Fen-336 > JAGNNV01 > JAGNNV01. The sequence continues at coordinate 28,199 of JAIBCN010000220.1, forward strand.
GACCCGGGCCTGGCGCTGGGCCTCGGCAAGGTCCGCCTGCGCCCGTTGGACCGCGGCCTCTGCCCGTTCGACCTGGGCCAGGTAGTCACGGTCCTCGAGGCGCGCGATGACCTCGCCCTCGCGCACGCGGCTTCCTTCCTCCACGCGGAGAGTGGAAAGGCGACCCTGGATCTTCGCCGACACCACGGCCTTGCGGCGGGCCACGATGTAGCCCGACGCCGTCAGCAGGGGAGCACCCGCGTTCGCGGCGCTCACGGATTCGGCGGACACCTCGGACTTCGATACCTTGGCGGTCGTCACTTCGACGGGACGATTCTGGAACTTCAGGAAATAGGCGCCGCCCAGGAAAAGCGCGGCCGGCAGCAGCAGAAAGAGCGGCCAACGCTTCGGGGTTTGATGATGGTGATGACTGCGCTCGATCTTGAGCGCGGCGAGATCGTTTCTTAACTCGGACAACGGGAACTCCAGGATTCGGGGTTTCGCCCGCGCCCGACGAGCAGGGCGCCTTTTGGGGAGGGGAAGTCTACGAGACGAGTTCGCTTAGGCGCATGTGAAGGTTGTCATACGCGCAGCGTGAAGTTCGCCGTCCCCTCATCCACCGCGAGGGAGGGCGAAGCGTAGGGCACCCAGGGGGGGACCTTCCATAGCCACTTCCCGCCGGGCCGCCATGACCATCGGGTCTCCGGCCCCGAAACCGCAGGGGCCCCCGTGGCTCAGGGGACGGTGATCGGGAGTTCCGCTCCGAAGAGCATCGAGCGGTCGTTGTCCCGAGCCGCGTATCGGAGCAGCGTGTTCGCGCTGCGAGCGGCGATACCCTCGTGCACGGTCTTTCCGTTCACCACCACGGTGACGGGCTTGTCGAAGTCGATCATGGCCGGCGAAAGCAGAAGCGTGAACGCCCCCACCCCCCGCGTGCGCGCCTCGAAGCGGTTCGCGCGATGCGTCACCACGACGCGGCCGGATGGCTTCGAGTGTCGAAACGCCTCCTCCTTCCGCGGCGCTTTCGGCTCGGGGGGAAAGGTCCCGGACATGGTGAGCCGCCTGCCCTTCCGATCCACCTCGAACTCCAGCGGCCGGCCTGCGGGGTGCTCGTCGAAAGCACGGCCCATGTCGGCCGTGGACCGAATGGTCACCGGGCCCATGCGGAGGATAGTGTCTCCCTTCTTCATTCCCATGGCCTCGGCGGTGGTGCCCTCGATGACGTCGATGACTTTCCGACCGTCGTCCCTGCGGGAGTCGACGCGCAGTCCAAAGTCGGCAGGATCCTGGATCTCGATGGTGTTGTCGTCCGCGAATACGCCCTCGTTCTTCACAGGATCGAGGCGATCGACGACCAGCCAGGCGACCCGGTTGTACCGGTCGACGCGTTCGGTTTCCCACGAAAGCCGGTCGGGAAGCGGGTTTCGGGGATGCGTCTCCTCGAACGCATCGATCGATTTCGCTTCGGCTGGCCACCAGGACGTGTCGTGTCCCGCGCCCGCCATCACGCGGAAAGTGAGATCCGCCCCCGCTCGCCTCAGCATCACCATGAAGGGATGGGCGGCAATCGCCGGGTAGAGCGGGTCCAGTTCCCCGTTCACCGCGTAGATGGGGCGGTTGGTGAGGTTGCCGGCGAAGAGTTCACCGTCGGCGCGGGTCATCGGGTTGGAGAGGACGCGCAGGAAGCCATTGAGTGGGAAGAAAGCCGACCAGGACGTCGGGTTCTTCAGGCCCACGAAGAAGGCGCCTGTCCCGCCATCGGAAACCCCCATCAGGTGGACGCGGTTCTCGTCGATGTTGTACGCGCGCTTGAGCCGGTCGAGGATTTCGTCGAGGTTCGCCAGCTGATTCGAGAACCACCACTGCGCCTCCGCGTATCCGGAGGGATAGACCGCGATGTAGCGCCCGGGGAAGGGAAGGCGCCGCCTCGGGCGGAGGGGCTGGGCGGGCCCCAGCCGATCGGGCTCCTCCGTCTCTTCAGGGTCGGGTCGTGCGACGCCACCATGCAGGTGGACCCGGACGGGATACCTCATAGAGGGGTTGTAGTTCTTTGGGATGACAACCGTGGTGGCGTGTCGCGCGCCGCCGCCCTGGAGCGTCGCCCAGTGAAGTTCGCCCGTTTCCGCCGCCTTGTAGGGCCGGCCCGCCGCCAGGCGAGCCTGAATCGCCGCGAACGAGGCGCCGGTCGCCAGGATGCCCGCTGCCGCCTTCTCCGCGGCCTTCGCTGAGCCAGCCTTCCAGAAAGCCTCGAATGCGGAATCGAGGCGGTCGGCGTCCTGCGCGGCGAGGGGAGCCGCCCAGAGCGCCGCCATCAAAGCTCCAGTGACGCGCCGCCGCATGCCACGATTCTCGCACGCGGATTTCGCTCCCCGCAGTCCGTGCCTGTCCCGAGGATCCGAGCGGTTCCACGCCGTAGACTGCTCCCGCCATGACCTCCACACGCGTCGAGAAAGACACCTTCGGCCCCATCGAAGTCCCCGCGGACAGACTCTGGGGAGCCCAGACCCAGCGCTCGCTCGAGAACTTCCGGATCTCGACCGAGAAGATGCCGCCCGAGCTCATTCGCGCCCTGGTCCTCGTCAAGAAGGCGGCGGCCCTCGTCAACATGGATTTGAACG
>JAIBCN010000214.1 GCA_019694155.1 Vicinamibacteria bacterium
CGCCGCGCTTCCGAGACCGCTTCGAGAGAAGGGCGGCGCAGCGCTCCGCCCCGGATTTCCGCGAACGTCAGAATGGTGTTGGACATGGCTAGATGACCTTCGCTTCTTCGTGGAGGAGACGGATGAGTTCCTTCGCCTGGGCGGCGGGGTCGCCCTGGATGAGCTTCACGGGTGGCCGGTCGGCGGGCGGCGCCATGGTGCGGCGTTCCGTCCTGGGCGCGAAAGCGTCCTTCGAAACACCGAGGGCCGCGGCGTCGAGGACGCCCATGGGCTTCTTCTTCGCCGCCATGATGCCCTTGAGGCCGGCGTAGCGGGGCGTGTTCAGACCCTTCTGCGTCGTGATCACCGCGGGGAGGGTGACGTCCCAGACTTCCACGCCGCCTTCGACCTCGCGCTCGACCACCGCGGCCGTGCCCTCGACATCGAGCTTGATGGCCATGGAGACCACGGGCAGGTCGAGGGCCGCGGCCAGGAGACCCGCGGTCTGCGCGTCGTCCTCACCCGAGCCCTGGTGGCCGCACAGGACGAGATCGGCGCCGCCGAGATGGCGGATGGCGGCCGCGAGCACCGTGGCCCGGCCGGACGCGTCGAGATTCTCGAAGGCCGCATCCCAGACCTGGTGAGCGGCGTCGGCGCCCATGGCGAGGCCGTTCCGCAGGCCCGCGACCACGCGCTCCGGTCCCACGGAAAGGAGGATGACTTCCCCGGTGAACTTCTCGCGAAGCTTGAGGCCTTCCTCGATCGCGAACTCGTCGTAGGGCGAGATGATCCAGGTGAGGTCGGTCTGGACGATCTGCTTTCCGTCGTCCGCCACCTTGAGTCGCGAGGCGGTGTCGGGCACCACCTTCACGCAAACGATGATCTTCATGAGGGCTTCCTTTGGTGAACTCTTGAGGACGCCATGGACGTCATGGCCGGCCGCGGCGGCCCAAGAGAAGAAATCTGGAACGGATGAGAACGCGGTGCTTCAGGCCGCGTAACGCTTGAACACCAGGGCCCCGTTGGTTCCGCCGAAACCGAACGAGTTCGACAACGCATATTCGATCGCGAGCGACCTCGCCCCTTCGCGCGCGGCATCGATGTCGCACTCGGGGTCCTGAGATTCGATGTTGATCGTCGGAGGAATCTTCTGGTCGCGGATGGCGAGCACGGCGATGGAGGCCTCGACGCCGCCGGCCGCGCCGAGCAGGTGCCCGGTCATGGACTTGGTGGAGCCCACCACCATCTTCCGCGTGTGCTCCCCGAACACCGTCTTGATCGCGCGCACCTCGATCTGGTCCCCCACCGGCGTGGACGTGCCGTGCGCGTTCACGTAGGCCACCTGCTCCGGCCGGATCTTCGCGTCCTTGAGGGCCCGGGCCATGACCCGGGCCGCGCCGTTCCCATCCTCGGGAGGAGAGGTGATGTGATGGGCGTCCGAGGACATCGCGTAGCCCACGAGCTCGGCGTAGATCTTCGCTCCGCGCGCCTTGGCCCGCTCGAGCTCCTCGAGGATGAGGATGCCCGCGCCCTCCCCGATCACGAAGCCGTCGCGGTCCTTGTCGAAAGGCCGGGACGCCTTCTCCGGGGCGTCGTTGCGGGTGGAGAGAGCGCGCATGGCGTTGAAGCCGCCCACCCCGAGGGCGGTGATCGCGGCTTCGCTGCCTCCCGCGATCATCACGTCCGCGTCGCCGCGCTGGATGATGCGGAAGGAGTCGCCCACCGCGTGGGCGCTCGAGGTGCAGGCGGTGGCGGTGGCCGAGGACGGGCCGCGCGCCCCGGTGCGGATCGACACCCAGCCCGCGGCGAGGTTGACGATCGCGGATGGGATGAAGAAGGGAGAGATCCGGCGGGGGCCGCCGTTGATCATCTCCGAGTATTCACGTTCGATGCTGGAGAACCCGCCGATCCCGCTTCCGATGTAGACGCCGACGTTCTCGGATTCCTCCGCGGTGAAGGTGAGGGCCGAGTCCTTGATCGCGTGATCCGCCGCCGCGATGGCGAGCTGGATGAAGCGGTCCATCTTCCGCGCTTCCTTCTTGTCGAGCCACTGCAGCGGGTCGAAGCCCCGGACTTCGCAGGCGAATTTCGTGGTGTGCTTCGAGCAATCGAACAGCGTGATGGGGCCAGCACCCGAACGGCCGGCGAGCAGACCCTCCCAGGTAGGCTCCGCCCCTATACCCAGGGGCGAGACCACGCCGAGGCCCGTGACGACAACTCTTCTCATAGCTTCAGCCCGTGCCTGACGGATCAGGCGGGAGGCTACTTCTTCGCGTGCTTGGTGATGTAGTCGATGGCGCTCTGGACGTTGCTGATCTTCTCGGCGTCCTCGTCGGGAATCTCGATCTTGAATTCCTCTTCGAGGGCCATGACCAGTTCCACGATGTCCAGGCTGTCCGCGCCCAGATCGTCGACAAACTTGGCTTCCGACTTCACCGCATCTTCTTCGACCGACAGCTGCTCGACGATGATCTTTTTGACGCGGGCTTCAAGCGATTCCATTTTTTTCCTCTTGTTTTCTACTATGTCCAGAAGCTTCGGGGTACCCGACCCCAAGCGCTGCGGTCTGCGACGATCGCACAGAACGTGGTTCGAGGCAGGATTCTACATATGGAAGCCGCCATCCACCGAGACGGTCTGGCCGGTGACGTAGGCGGATGCGTCGGAGGCGAGATAGACGACGAGGCCCGCGATATCCGCGGGGGTCCCCGTGCGCCCGAGAGGAACGGTGGCGAGCATGGCCTGCTTCGCCGCTTCGGGCATGGCGGCCGTCATGTCCGTCTCGATGAACCCCGGCGTCACCACGTTCACCCGGATGCCTCGCGAGGCCACTTCGCGGGCCACGGACTTCGAGAAACCGATGAGCCCGGCCTTGGCTGCGGCGTAGTTCGCCTGTCCGGCGTTGCCGGTCAGGCCCACCACCGAACCGATGTTGATGATCGAGCCCGCACGCTGCTTGAGCATCGGCTTCATCACGGCCTGGGTGGAGATGAAGACGCTGGTCAGGTTGGTGGCAATCACGTCGTCCCAGTCGGCGGGCTTCATGCGAAGGAGAAGGGTGTCGCGGGTGATGCCGGCGTTGTTCACGAGGACATCGACCCGCCCGTGCGCGGCCACCGTCGCGGTGACGAGGGCTTCGATGGACTCCCGCGAACTCACGTCGACCACGTGGGCGGCAGCCTTCCCGCCCGCGGCCGCGATCTCCGCCACCACCGCTTCGAGCTTTGCGAGGTCGCGCGCGGCGCAGACCACGTGCGCCCCCGCTTCGGCGAGGGCGAGCGCAATCCCCCGTCCGATGCCTCGCGAAGCGCCGGTGACGATGGCAATCTTTCCGTCTGCTCTGAGGTTCAAGCGGGTCTAGGTCTCCTGGAGGGCCTGAAGGGTCTTTTCGAGGGAGGCGGAATCCTCGACGTTCAGGACGCGCGCGCCCTTCACCGTCTTCTTCACCAGGCCCGAGACCACCGTCCCCGAACCGACCTCGATGAAAGTGTCGAACCCGTCCGCGGCCATGGTTTCGAGCGTCTTCTGCCACTGTACCGGCCGCGAGACCTGGAGGACGAGGCCGGCACGCAGCGCCTCTGGGGCGTTCTGCGGCGCGCCATCGACGTTCCGATAGACCGGAATCGACGCGGCCTGGAAGGTGAGGCGATCGAGATCCGCCTGCAGGCGGAGTTCCGCGGGCTTCATCAGGGCGCAATGGAAGGGGGCGGATACCGCGAGCCTGATCGCGCGCTTGGCGCCGCGACTGGTGCATGCGGCGATGGCCCGATCGACCGCCGCGGCGTCCCCGGCGATGACGATCTGCCCCGGGCAATTGAGATTGGCGGGCGACACGACCTCGCCCTGCGCGGCCTCGAGGCAGGCTTCCTCGACCTTCGACGCGTCAAGCATGAGTATCGCGGCCATGGCGCCCTTCCCCACGGGCACCGCTTCCTGCATGTACTTTCCGCGGAGCCGCACCGCTCGAACCGCGTCCTCGAAACTCAGGGCCCCCGCCGCCACCAGGGCGGAGTACTCGCCCAGGCTGTGCCCGGCGACGCCTTGGGCCCTGATCCCCCGTGATTCGAGAGCCCTGAGCGCGGCGATGCTCGTGGCCACGAGGGCCGGCTGCGTGTTCTCCGTGAGCTTGAGGTCGTCCTCGGGCCCGTTGAAGCACAGCCCTGACAGGGACGAGCCCGTGGCCGCGTCGGCGGCATCGAACACCGCCCTCGACTCCGGGAAGCTCTCGGAAAGCGACCGGCCCATGCCCACCGCCTGGGAACCCTGGCCGGGAAAAAGAAACGCGATCTTCATGAGGTGGCCCGGGCGGCGGCCTCTTCGACGCGCGCGAGCCTCGCGACTTCGGCCGTGATCTTGGCGTTGATCCCGCTCTTGCTGAACTCGCCCGCGGTGCGAATGCCCTCGCAGATCGCGAACGGGTCCGACTTGCCATGCCCGATGACGCAGCAGCCCTTCACCCCGAGGAGAGGAGCGCCGCCCACCTCCCGCGGATCGATGCGCTTCTTGAGGGCCTTGAAGGCTCCTCCCGCGAGCACCGCCCCCGCCATGGCGAGGGGCCGCTTCCGGATCTCTTCCTTCAGCATGTGCACGATCGAACTCGCAAGCGTCTCGCTCGACTTGAGGATGACGTTGCCGGTGAAGCCATCCATCACCACCACGTCCGCCTCTCCATTGAAGACCTCGTGCCCCTCGACGTTGCCCACGAAATTCAGGTGCGATTCCTTGAGGGCGGCGTGGACTTCCCGGGTGAGATCGGTGCCCTTCGATTCCTCTTCGCCCATCGACATGAGGCCCACGCGAGGCGTCGAGATCTTCAGGACCTCCTCGGCGTACAGGCTCCCCATGACCGCGAACTCCTCCAGGTGCCGCGACTTGCAGGTGGCGTTGGCGCCGACGTCCAGAAGCACCGTCTTGCCCTTGATATTCGGCACGACCGCGGTGAGGGCCGGCCGGTCGATCTCGGGCAGGGTGCCGAGGGTCATCTTCGCGATGGTCCAGCAGGCCGCGGTGTTCCCCGCCGAGAAGAAGGCGTCAGCCTCCCCCTTTTCGACCAGTTCGACGGCGAGGAGGATCGAGGAGCGCTTCTTGAGGGTCGGGCGGCCGACCTTCTCGGCCATGCCCACTTCCTCGGCGGCGTCGACGAGCCGGATGTCGAGGCCCGACACGTCGGCCTTGGTGAGTTCGGCTCTCACGGCGGCCTCGCGGCCCACGAGGATCAGCGACAGGCCGTAGCGCCGCGCGGCGGCCACCGCGCCCGCGACGCCGACGCTGACTCCGAAATCGCCGCCCATGGCGTCCACGGCAATGCGGACGCCCTTCAAAGATCCGGTCATCTGGAAGAGATTACAGCCAGAAATCCGGCCGCAAGGGAAGTTGGGGGAAGACTACGCGGCGTTCTTCGCGGCGATGACCTGCTTGCCCTTGTAGTACCCGCAGCCCGCGCAAACGCGGTGAGGCATGGTGGCGGCCCCGCAGTGGCTGCACTTGCTGAGGTTGGGGGTTTCGAGAAAATCGTGAGCCCGGCGCATGTTGCGGCGGCTCTTGGAGTGGCGGCGTTTTGGATTGGGCATTGGTTTTGAGCCTTACATTCTACCGTGCGTTCTTGGAACGTGCACGCTCGGCGCTCCCGAGGAGAGGAAGCGACGAAAACGGGGTCGTGCGAATAGCCTCTTTCGGGCAATCGCAGCTTTTGAGATTCCGATCGGCGCCGCAGGTCGGGCACACGCCCTTGCAGTCTTCGCGGCAGAGTCGCTTCATGGGCTGGGCAAGGAGCACCTGCTCCCGCACCATGCCGCCCAGGTCGAGGATGTCGCCCTGGTAGAACGTGACCACGAGGTCGCGGTCCTGGAGCTCCGCGCCCTCTTCGTCGTCATGTTCGACCACCGTCTTCGACTCGGGCAGGAAGAACAGATCGAGCTCCTGATCGATGTCGAGGGGCGTATCGGCCAGGCAGCGTGCGCAGGGCCCGGACGTCCGGAGGCGGAGATGCCCCCGCACGTGGAGGCTCGCGTCCTCGGAGCGCTCGACGTGGGCCTTGAACCGCCCGTCCTTTCCGGTCGACAGTTCTTCGGGGTCGATGGCGAGTATCTCGCCGTTCACGACCTCGTCGATATCAAGTCCCTCGCTGGGGATCGTCGAAATGGA